>JAZNYV010000155.1:0-48882 GCA_045594585.1 Faecousia sp.
GACACCTACGGCAACAACAAAACAGGTCAGCTCCTGACCCTGTGCAAGGCCCTCTTCGCCTACTCCGACAGCGCAAAAGCCTACTTTGCATAATCCCAAACGCCTCCTTGGGTCCACACCCCAAGGAGGCGTTCAAATTCCAATTTATCGCTCTGTCGAGCAATTTGGAATTTAAAGTTAGAATGAAACAAAGGAAGGAGAATGTTTATGATAGAAGTAAAGGGCAGATATAATACTGCCATATGTTATACTTATTTCTAATAAAACGGATTAACCGTTATATTATGCCGCCGGTAAGCGGCATGGCGGCAAAGCCGCCAAGAAATAACCTGTAATACTGTATTATATTGATGTGGAGGAGCGGATCTTAAGAAAGGGTGCAGTTTCCGCAAAGGCGGGAGAGAAGCTCCTGATCCCTATCAATATGCGTGACGGCAGCTTGATCTGCATTGGCAAGGGTAACGAGGACTGGAACTGCTCCGCACCCCACGGTGCAGGCAGACTCCTGTCCCGAACCGGTGCTTTCGAGCAGCTGACCATGGAGGAATACGAGGCCCAAATGGCGGGGATCTACACCACCTGCGTGAATCCTGCCACCCTGGATGAGTCCCCCATGGCCTACAAGTCTATGGACGAGATCCTCGCCCACATCGGCCCCACCGCCCACCTCCTGGCCCACATCAAGCCCATCTATAACTTCAAAGTAGCAGAATAACGATTCCGAATCATCGCACCAACGGAGCGGTATCGGAATATGATATAGTTGTGGATTAGAGCATAGCATTGGGAATCAGTATTGACAGGAACTTGAAAATAATGGTATAATCTATCCGTAATAAAAGTTCTAAAAGGAGGCCGTTCCCATGTCAAAACGACTTACCGCACTGACACTGCTATTGGCACTGCTATTAGGACTGCTGCCCGCTGCGGCACTGCCCCAGGCTAAGGCAGCAGAAGCACCCACCAAGGCAAGCACTGCAGGCTCTATCAGTGCCTCTGCCGCTACCGTTACATCCCTGTTCGAGGCAAGATCCCAGGGGGTCCATCCCAGGATCTTCGCAAATGACGCTGACTTCGCACGAATCCGCAAGCAGGTGCAGACAGATCCCTATTCCAGGATGATCTATGCCCGGATCTATAACTTTTGTCTGACTCTTCTGGAAGAGCCTGTTCTGACCTATGAAATTCCTGATGGGAAGCGGCTGCTCAATGTCTGCAAGCTTGCCACCAAGCACATTGCATGGCTGGCTATGACCTATCAGATCAGCGGAGAACGACGCTTTGCGGAAAGAGCCGTGGAGGAAATGATCAATGTTTGCTCCTTCAAGGACTGGAATCCCTCCCACTACTTAGATACTGCAGAAATGAGCTTCGCAGTAGGCATCGGCTATGACTGGCTGTACCACTACATGACCGATGCACAGAGAAAAACTGTCTTGAATGGTCTGTACAATAAGGGAATCGCTACCCAAAGCCCGCCCCCCGACTGCATGACTAAGGTCAATAACTGGAATCCCTGGTGCAACGGCGGCATGACAGTAGGTGCAGCAGCTATTTTCGAGAGCTATCCTTCGGAATGTGCTGCTATCATATCCAACGCCGTTAAGAATGTGCAGCTCTCCCTGACCTTCCAGCCCTCCGGTGCTTATCCCGAGGGTGCCGGCTACGCATCCGTTGGACTTGCCTTTACAGCCTACCTGATCGACACCCTGGATACGGTACTTGGCACAGACTTCGGTCTGTCCGAGGTAGAAGGTATGAAGGAAAGCGGCCGCTACTTCATGGCAACCAACGGCTATCTGTATAATTTTAATTTCGGTGACGGTAGCACCACCTTCCGCAACACTGCGGCTATGCACTGGTATGCAAACCGTTACAATATGCCCGAGCTGTCCCTGTATCAGCGAGAGCACCAGAGCACAACAGATCGCAGTGACGAATTTATGTCCTTGCTATGGTATTCTCCGGAGCTTGTGGAGGGCGTATCCAACGAGGATCAACAGTTAGACTACTTCCTGAAGAGTGATGAGTACGAATCCGTTGCATCCTTCCGCAGCTTCCCCGGAGACGAGGCACAGATCTACGCTGCCATAAAATCCGGCAGCAATCAGACCGGTCACACGGATATGGATATCGGCACTTTTGTTATGGAGGCTTTAGGCGAATACTGGTTCGTAGAGATGGGCAAGGACGATTACAATCTGCCCGGCTATATGTCCAGAACGAACCCAAGCAGCCAACGCTGGACCTACTACCGCAAGCGTGCAGAGGGGCAGAACACCATTGTGATCAATCCCGATTCCTACGGCGGTCAGGATGTGGATGCCACCTGCCAGATCACAGACTACCAGAGCACCTACGATGGCGGCTATGCCATTGTGAATATGAAGAACGCCTATGATGGCTCCGGAGCGACCGGGGCTCGCCGATCCCTGGCCCTCTTCGATAACCGCACTCGTGTACGGCTGAGAGATGAGATCAATTGCTCCTCTGCCTCTACCATTTACTGGTTTGCACACACCCAGGCTGATATCAGCATCTCCTCCGACGGGAAAACTGCCACTCTGACACAGAACGGCAAGAAGCTCTTAGCACAGATCGCCTCCCCCGACAACGCAAAATTCACCCAAATGAACGCCAATCCCCTATCCTCCTCTCCCAATCCCAGCGGACAGAATGCCAACGAGGGCTATCGGAAGCTGGTCATTAAGCTGACCAAAACCTCCTCTGCCTCTATTACCGTCTTCTTCACCCCTGTTCTGTCTGACGGGAATACCGAGCAGTCCCTCCCCACATGGGGCATCAGCAATACGGGCAAGCTCCTGAACCAATACGATCCTGCCACCACCCTGACTGCCAATGCAGAGGGCGTATATGAGATCTACACCACCGATCAGCTCTGTCTCCTGTCTCAGATGGTAGCAGATGGAGAGACCTTCTCCGGGAAAACCGTGAAGCTCATGCAGGATATTGATATGAAGGGCAGGACCTTCATGCCCATCGGCAACAATGCCGACGGTACCGCCTTCAAGGGCACCTTTGACGGAGACGGTCATGTAGTTAAGAACCTGCTGATCAACAAGCCGGATGTAGACGGTGTAGCCTTTTTCGGCAAGGCCGCAGGTGCAACGATTCGGAACTTCGGCATTGCCGGCGGCATGGTATTCGGCAATAAGGCATCTGCAGGCTTAGTAGGCTACGGAAGCTCCGTCACCATAGAGAACTGCTTTAACCGTGCAAATATCATCGGTGCAAACAACCACTGCGGCGGTCTGACAGGTCAGATCGGCGGTACTACCGTCATTCGCAATTGCTACAATAATGCCTATGTGAAAACCTCCGGCAACGTAGCAGGGGGCATGATCGGCTATATTTCCAGCTCCTCCACCGTAACGGTAGAGAACTGCTACCATGTAGGCAATTTAACAGACAGTGCAGACAGATTGGGCATGATCGGCTACTACGGCACCGGAAGCTCCACCACCGTCAACAAGGTCACTGTGAAAAATTGCCGTTCAACTACCGCCATGAAGTCTGCAGATGTAGCTGACAACAGCGCTCTGGAAAGCTATTCCGGGAACAGCAAGATCAGCAAGGCACAGATGGTTTCTGCCGCAGTGGCATTAGGCAGCAGCTTTATCTACGACTGCGAGTGGGAGAATGACGGATATCCCGTCTTAGCATGGCAGTGTGACACCGTTCTTCCCGAGGATCTGATCCTCAGTACCCCTGCCCAGCTCCGTCTGTTTGCCTACTACGTCAACAGTGGCAAGGATGATTTTGCCGGAGAGACCGTCCGCTTAGGGAAGGACATTGATCTGGATTCCAGAGAATGGACGCCCATCGGCGGCAACAACACCACGGACACAAGCGGAAAGGCATTCCAGGGTACCTTTGACGGCCAGGGTTACAGCATTTCCAACCTTCGGGTTTCTGCCAACTACTATTATGTCGGCTTCTTCGGCAACAGCAAGGGCACCATCCGCAATTTAGGCATCCAAAGCGGTAGCGTCAAGGGTGCAAATAAAGCCGCAGGTCTGGCAGGTCACGCCACAGGCACGATCTCTAACTGCTACAGCCGAGCAACTGTCAGCTCCGCCGGTTATGCAGGGGGTCTGGTGGGCATGGGCTCCAAAACCGTGATCGAGGATTCCTATGCACAGGCAACGGTCAGCTCCTCCGGCAGTGCCGGCGGCTTGATCGCCTACTTTGCCAGCAGTACCGCTGAGGCAAGGATCACCAACTGCTATGCGGCCTGCAACGTTTCCGGCAAGTACGCAGGAAGCTTGGTCTGCAGCGTGAACTCTGCTGTCACAGACCTGGTCATTACAAATTCCTATGCTCTCAACAGCCAGTCCTTGGTTTATTCCACCACAGGTTATACTTTAAAGAACAGCTTTGTCCAGTCTGCTGCAAATCTAAAGGCAAAAACCGCTACCCTGGGTGCCGCCTATGAGGCAGACGACTATCTTACCAAAAATAACGGCTATCCCATTCTGTCTGTTTTCTCTTACAAGAGTGGGAATATGTACAGCCTGCAGCCCAACAGCTCCGGCATCTATGAGATCCGCAACCCACAGGAGCTGCGTGCTCTTGCCTACATGGTCAACAAGTTAGGGAACAGCTTCGCAGGAAAGACGGTACAGCTTTGTGCAGACATCGATCTGGAAAATGAAGAGTGGACTCCCATTGGTGGCAACGCCTCCGAAAACGGTAATTCTGCCCATGCTTTCTCCGGCACCTTTGACGGAAACGGCCATAAGATCCATAATCTGACCGTATCCCGTGGCAATTATTATGTAGGCTTCTTCGGCGACCTCAACGGTGCGACTATCCGAAACCTCGGCATCGAAAGCGGCAGGATCACCGGCATCAGCAAGGTAGGCGGCATTACAGGCACTACCCGCAGCAATGTACAGATCTCCGCCTGCTTCAACAAGGCAACCGTCTGTGGTGAATCCAGCGTAGGCGGTATTGTGGGCATGGTTGGTGGTACAAACTGTGTCATTGAAAGCTGCTACAATACCGCCAGTGTAGACGGTGGCAGCTCTGCAGCGGGTATCATCGGCTACCTGTCCAGCACTACAAACAACGTACTGGTCCGCAACTGCTACAACAGCGGTATCGGCAGATACGGCATTGTAGAAACCTTTAATGAAACCGCCACAGGTACGATCATCAACTGCTACACCGTGGATCTCTTGGATCCCGTTGGCACATCCAATGCAGTGACCGTCAGCAGCACCGCCAAGCTCACTGCAGCAGAGCTCCGCAACGGAGTGCAGTTGCTGGGTACTGCCTTTGCAGAGGACTACTTTACCCAGAACAGCATATATCCTGTTCTGACTTGGGAAAACGGAGATCGTTCCACTACTCTGCCTCAGGTCAATGGGGTCTATGAGGTGGGAACCGCTGACCAGCTCCATCTGGTATCCTATATGGTACGCAAGGGAACGGACTTCAGTGGCGAGACCATTGAGCTTACCGCAGACATTGACCTGGAAAACAAGCTCTGGCTGCCCATTGGCGGCACAGACGGCACCTCCACCTATCACTTCAAGGGCACCTTTGAGGGTAACGGTCACTTGATCCACAATCTGAATGTGTGGGAGAAGGGTCTGAATTATATGGGTCTCTTCGGCTACGCCACCGGAGCAAGCATCCGCAATCTGGGCATTGAAAGCGGTGTTGTCATTGGCAATACCCGTGCTGCAGCCTTGGTTGCCCGTGCACAGGCAGGTACGGTGATCAGCAGCTGCTACAACAAGGCTCTGGTCTATGCAGATTCCTATACAGGGGCCTTCGCAGCCATCCTCAGCGGTGCAAACTGCATCATTGAAAACTGCTATAACACAGGCGAGATTTTCGCAAGAGCCAAGACCAGCTCTACCGGCGGTCTGGTAGGTTATCTGAACAGCGATGCCCAGAATGCCAAGCTGATCAACTGCTATAATGTAGGCAACTATTACGGCATCATCGGCTCCGTGCACGCATCCACTACCGGAGCTGTAGTGGAGAACTGCTACAGTGTTGCCACGGTCCGCATGGTCAGAGTCAGCCAAGCTCTGAGCGTTACCGGATCTGCCCAGTTGGGCTCCGATGCTCTGAAGGGCTACGCCCCTGTTCTGGGTCAGGCCTATACCACCGATACACAGACTATCAACAAGGGTTATCCCATTCTGCTGTGGCAGCAGGAGGGCTACTGCTTCCATAAGTATACCATTGTCTCCGATGGTGCAGAAACACACAGCGTGATCTGCTCCCTCTGTGGGGAGAAAACCACGGAAGCCCACAGCTACATCGACGGCTTCTGTATCTGCGGCGACGCTGAAATCAAGGAACCGCTGTTAGACCAAGCTCTGAAGATCAACCATACGCTGAATTTGGCAAGTGATATTTCCGTGAACTTCGCCGTTGCCAAGAGCCTGCTGGCTGACTTCGACCTGAGCACGGTGTATTTGGAATGCACCATGGACACCTATGAGGGCAATACCAAGACAGGCACGGCTACGATCAAGCTGCAGCCTGTAGAGCAGGGCGCTTACTACTACTTTACACTCACAGGTCTGACCGCTATCCGGATGAACGACCGTCTGTCCTCCGTCCTCTACGGCAGCAAGAAGGGGCAGCTCTACTATTCTCCCACGGATAGCTACAGCATTGCAGACTATGCCTACTCTCAGCTGAACAAGGAAGGGAGCACAGCCGACTTAAAGACCCTGTGTGCAGATCTGCTCCGCTACGGCTCCTATGCTCAGAGCTTCAAGGGCTACCGCACCGATGCACTGGCGGATGCCAACATGACTGCTGCACAGAAGGCGTACTTGAGCAGTTTGAGTGATGTAACCTTCGGCAACAACAACGTCACCCTGAATGATCTGAGCAACCCCCAAATTACTTGGGCAGGAAAGGTTCTGAATTTGGAAAGCAAGGTCACTGTAAAGTATGTATTCAACACCGCAAACTATACCGGGGATCTGAAGGATCTCAGTCTCCGTGTGACCTACACCGACCTGTACGGTAAGACTGTCACCGCTACAGTAACAGAGGCGGAACCCTACGGAGAGTCCGGAAATCAGCATGCCTTCTCCTTCGACGGGCTTTTAGCCGCAGAACTGCGAGCTGTCCTGTCTGCACAGATCTACGACGGCAACAGTCCCGTATCTGTGACCCTGCAGTACAGCCCCGACACCTACGGCAACAACAAGACCGGCACCTTAGGCACTCTCTGCAGAGCCCTCTTCGCCTACTCCGACAGTGCTAAAGCCTATTTCGTAGGCAAATAAGCCCCCATAAACCCCAAAGCCGCCGAGGAGCTCCAACAGCTCCCCGGCGGCTTTTCCTGAGTCAAATTCCGATTTTCCGAACAGCTATGCTGCGGCAAGTGGAAAATTGAAAGCTTCCTTGCCGGCAAATCTTTTTATGATTTGTTTGTATTTCTTATGAAAACGCATACTGCTTTCTAATAGAAATGTTTGACCTCTGTTGTGTATGATATTCCTTCTTGACAAAGCAAGAACTGCCCCGTAACGAGACAGTCCTTGCGTTATGTGTGTTGGATCAGATGCCTGCCAGCTTCAGGACTTCGGGGACCTTGGCTTCCCAGCCCAGGGCCATGATGTGGACACCCTGGCAGTAGGGGCGGCATTCTCTGATGATCTTGGCGGCGATCTCTACGCCGGTGATACCGGCCTTGGCACGCTCCTTGTCGGCGGCAAGGGCGTCGATCATTTCCTGGGGAACGGAGACACCGGCAACGTTCTTGTTCATGAACTTAGCCATGCCTGCGGACTTGGGAATGATAACACCAAGCTGTACGGGCTTGCCAAACTGCTTTGCCTTCTCCATGAAGCGGATGAACTTCTCGGAATCAAAGACAGCCTGGGTCTGGAAGTACTCGGCACCTGCCATGACCTTACGCTCCATCTTGGCAAGCTGTGCATCTACGCTGTCGGAGCAGGGGGATACAACGGCACCCTTGGCAAACTTGGGGGGCTCCCCAACCAGAGGCTGTCCACCCAGGTCTACGCCCTTCTCTAACTGGCAGGCAGTGTGGAGGAGGGAAACGGAGTCTAAGTCGAACACGGGCTTGGCACCGGGGTGGTCGCCCATCTTGGTGTGGTCGCCGGTGAGGCAGAGAATGTTCTCAATGCCCAGCATAGCGGCACCCAGGAGCTCAGACTGGAGGGCGATACGGTTACGGTCCCGGCAGGTGAGCTGGAGGATGGGGGTCAAGCCTGCGTTCTTCAGAGCGATACAGGCAGGGAGGCTGCCCATACGCATAACGGAGGACTGGTTGTCGGTGACGTTCACGGCGGTGATGCCGGAGAGATATTCCTTGGCTTCTTCTACCAGGTGGTCAACATGAATACCCTTAGGAGGGCCAACCTCTGCGGTGACAACAAACTCACCGTTTGCAAACAATTCGGTAATTCTCATTGCGATAGTCTCCTCTCAAATTATTTGGATACGGCGTCGTCCGTTGCGTAGTCACGCAGCTGAACGGCACATTTCATAACATCTAATTTGCCAAGCTGTTCCAGTTTGCGGTAGATCCGCTCCCAACCGCAATCCATGTTGGGGTCTACCTCGCACTTGCCGTCCTTGGCACCGCCGCACTGGCCGTTAATGAGGCTCTTGGAGCAGGCGGTAATGGGGCAGATGCCGCCGGTCAGATTCAGATAGCACTGACCGCACTGCTTGCAATCATGCTCCAGGGGAGTCACGCCCTGGAAGCCGGGGAGGCGGTAGGTATCACAGCCGGGGAGCACCCGCTTGGTGGGATACAGGGAAGCAACAGTCTGCACCCCTACACCGCAGGACAGGACCAGAATGGTCTCGGCGGCCTCGATCTGAGAGGCAAAACGGCTGAGCCGCAGCTTCAGATTCTCCTCGTTGCAGATATAGTCGGTAGTCAGGTCGCCCATGGCGATGCCCTCGGCGGTCAGCTCCTTTACCAGTTCCTCTGCTTCCTTCTCCGGGAAGCGGAGCTCCTTACAGCCGTGGCACAGGAGGAGGAAGGTCTTGCCTTTGAGCTGGGCCTTCAGCAATTCTTTGTTCTTCAGTTCGGTGATCAGCATATTACTTTAGCCCCCTTACTCCGTTTTTGCCCATCTTGATCATAGTGACCAAAGGCAGCTTGGAAGAGCAGATATATTCACAGCAACGGCATTCCATGCAGTCCATGATCTTGTAGTCCTTGCAGCCCTGCCAATCCTGTGCACTTGCCAGCTTGTAGTACCACAGAGGCTTAAGCTCCATGGGGCATACGTCCACGCAACGGCCGCACTTGATGCACTCCTGGGCCTCGGTCTCGTCTTGGTCAATGGCAATGATGCCGTTGGAGCCCTTCATAATGGGGGTGTCCAAGGTGGTCTGGGGGAAGCCCATCATGGGACCGCCTGCCTTAACCAGGACGTTCTCACCCTTGATACCGCCGCAGGCCTCTACCAGAGCCGCCGCACTTGTACCGACACGGACGATAAAGTTCTTGGGCTCGGGGATGTACTTGCCGGTAACGGTGGTAACGCGCTCAATGAGAGGCATACCGGTCTGAATGGCATCGCTAATTGCCTTGGCGGTGGAAACATTGCTGACGCAAGCCCCTACATCAGCAGGGAGACCGCCGCTGGGAACACTGCGACCCATGGCACGCTTAATGAGCATCTTTTCGCCGCCCTGGGGGTACTGGGTAGTGACTTCCAGCACTTCTACACCCTCAATATGGGCGGTCTTTTCACGGAACAGCTCGATGGCATCGGGCTTGTTCTCTTCAATGACAATAATACCCTTGGGAGCATTGACGCACTTCATCTCAGCCTGCAGGCCGTAGATAATGTCGTCTGCATACTCTAAGAGCACACGGTGGTCTGCAGTGAGCATGGGCTCACATTCGCAGGCGTTAATGAGCACCGCATCAATGGGCTTGCCGGGGTTCAGCTTGACATAGGTGGGGAAGCCTGCGCCGCCCATACCGACGATACCTGCATTCTTGACGATGTCGATGATCTCAGCGGGGGTCAGCTCCTCCAGGGGCTTGTTGGGCTTGACGGACTCATGGAGCTCGTCCTTGCCGTCGTTGGCAATGACCACCGACAGACAGGTGCCGCGGGTAGCATGGGGCCGATCCTCAATGGCGACCACAGTACCGCTGACAGAGGAATGAACGGGGGCAGAAATGAAGCCGGCGGCCTCGCCGATCTTCTGACCGACTTTTACATAGTCACCCACATTGACAGCCGGGGTAGCGGGAGCACCCAGGTGCATGGACATGGGGATAACAACGGTCTCGGGAACGGGGAAGGGAACCAGAGCCTTGTGCTCTGTGGGCTCCTTGCCCTCTACGGGGTGAATACCGCCGTACCAGCCATCCAGACGGGTCTCGCGGATGGCCTTGACATATTCCTGAATGACCTTGTAATTGACCTTGGAATAATCACGGAGCTGTACAGGCTGAGCACAGAGCTCCTCCAGACGGCCCTGGGCCTCCAGACGCTCCTGGATCTTCTGCCATGCACAGTCCTTGTCGGGGCTGACCTCGCACTTGCCGTCCTTGGCACCGCCGCACTGGCCGTTTAGGAGACTCTTGGAGCAATCCACCACGGGGCAGATACCGCCGGTGAGCCCTAAGTAGCACTGGGCACAGGCATCGCAGGTCTTTTTGCTCAGGGCCATGCCGTGATGGCCGGTGTAATTGAGGGAATCGCAGGCTGCATAAACGGGCTTGTCCAGCAGCTTAGCTACGGTCTGCACGCCCAGACCGCAGGACAGGACGATGACATTCTCCGTCCCCTCGGGGAGGGCAATGGTCTTGCCCGTGTGGGTCTCGTTGCACAAAAAGTCTGCCTTGACGGATCCGGTTACGTTCTTGTCCAAACCGGCGGCCAAGGACAGAACGGAATCCTGCTCCTTCTCCTCCAAGGTCTCAAAGGCCTTGAAGCACTTGTTGCAGGAGATCACAAAGAGATTGTCCTTGTCCTCCAGGAGAGCAGAAAGCTCCTCCCAGGACTTAAGGGCATATTTGGTGTAGTTTTCCAACTCCTCACCTTCCTTGCAAATTTCGTTTACATGACCCCGGAAGGCCTCCGGGTCACAGATATTTATAAAATACCACAAAGTCCGTCACATTTCAAGTAGTTTTACCTACCAAAACCGAAAGTGGAGCAAAAAGACCGGGTACATGGGAGCATATCTTTTGTTTTTTTAACAAATTGTTCACCCAAAGAAGGAATTTTCGGTTATAATGTGAGAAAGGTCTATTACCATCCGCTGAAAGACATACACAGAAAGGGAGGTCCTATCTATGGCACGGAGGGTACTTATTGTAGAAGACGATCATAATATTGCAGACCTTCTGCGTTTATATTTGGAGAAGGAGGGCTACGAGGTCATCATAGCCCCCGACGGAGTCAAGGGCGTGGAGCGGTTCCGTAACGAACAGCCGGATCTGGTGCTCTTAGACGTGATGCTCCCCGGCATGGACGGCTGGGGAGTCTGCCGTGCCATTCGGGCAGAGGCCAAGACCCCGATCATTATGCTCACTGCCAAGAGTGAGACCGAGGACAAGGTCTACGGTCTCAAGCAGGGAGCCGACGACTATATCACCAAGCCCTTCGAGATGAAGGAGGTCCTGGCCCGTATCGAGGCAGTCCTCCGTCGGAGCGGCATGGAGCCGGAGAAGAACAGCCGCCGCCTCACCTTCGACAAGCTGACTATTGATATGGAGGCCTTTGAGCTCACCGTAGACGGGAAGAAGCTGTCCATCCCTCCCAAGGAGATGGAGCTCCTGTTCCACCTGGCCTCCTCCCCCAATCGGGTCTATACCCGTAATCAGCTCTTAGACGAGGTTTGGGGCTTCGACTATTTCGGAGACACCCGTACCGTTGACGTCCATGTGAAGCGGCTCCGTGAGAAGCTGGACGGTATCTCCGATCAATGGGACCTCAAGACCGTTTGGTCCGTGGGCTATAAATTCGAGGTCAAGGCATGAGGACCACCTCCCGACGGCAGATCACTCTGATCCTCTGCGTCCTGTCTGTGGCCCTGCTGCTTATGGGGATCTTCTTCCGTATGTTCCTGAACCGCAGCCTCTACAAGAGCCGTATCGAGGCTCTGGAGAAAACGGCGGCTGCTTCGGAATTCCTGGTGGATGCCTATGCTATGCGGTATTTGACGGTTATGGAGCTGCGGCTGGATCTGGCTGTTGCGGCAGATTCCTCCGGCAGTGATATCCTGGTCTGCTCCGAAAACGGCACGGTGATCCTCTGTGCAGACCACCTCCAGGATTGCGAGCATATGGGTGCACGGATCGGTTACGCTGCTGTGGATCGGATCCTTCAGGGACAGCGGGATGTCAGTGCCCCTGTATCTGCCCTGTACGGGGATCAGCGGATCGCCGTAGCCGCTCCCATTCGGGACGTATTCGGTCAGGTCACGGGGATCCTGTTGGTCTCTATGGAGAGCAGCAATGCCATGGAGCTGTCTGCCAAGGCACTGCGGATCTTTATCACCAGTGCATTGGTCGTTCTTGCGGTTGCGGTGCTTACCACCCCCTTCCTGACCAGGAGGGAGACCAAGCCCATACAGACCCTGGCCTCCGCCGCCCGTGAGATCGCTCACGGCAATCTGGAGACCCGTGTTCCTACGGGGAATACCAACGAGGAGATCGAGGAGCTGTCTGTTGCCTTTAACAATATGGCAGTGAGCCTGCAACACGCAGAGACCGTGCGGCAGGAATTCGTTGCCAACGTATCCCACGAGCTCAAGACCCCTATGACCACCATTTCCGGCTATTTGGACGGAATGCTGGACGGCACCATTGCCAAGGAGGACCACGGCTATTATATGGAGCTGGTTTCCACAGAGGTCCGCCGTCTGTCCCGATTGGTGCGGAATATGCTGGACGTATCCCGTCTCCGGGACCAGGGGATCCCTGCTGACAAAATGGGAGAGTTCGATATCTGCGAGACTGCAGGGCAGGCCCTTCTCAGCTTTGAACAGCGGATCAACCGCAAGGAGCTGAATGTAGATGTGGACTTCCCGGATGTAGGGCTCAGTGTCTACGGTGCCAACGATCTGATCACTCAGGTGCTGTACAATCTCATTGACAACGCTGTAAAATTTGCAGACCAAGAGGGTACTCTCAGCATCCGCATCCTGCCACAGGGTGCCAAGGCTCTGATAACTGTAGGCAATACGGGACCCACCATCCCCCCTGCGGAGCTGCCCCTGGTCTTTGACCGCTTCCACAAGACGGACAAGAGCCGCTCCACAGACCGTGACGGTGCCGGCCTGGGTCTGTATATTGTGAAAACCATTATCCTCGCTCACGGGCAGGACGTATATGTTACCAGCCGTGAGGGAAAAACCGAATTTACCTTTACCCTAAAGGCGATGTAATACCATGACGAAAGGAGGTCAGCCTATGTATTCCGATCCCAACAGCTACGGAACCGGACGGGATCCCCACGGCAGGAGGGATCATGTGATCCCTGTTCTGCTGTTGCTCCTGTCCTGTATTACGGTCCATGCGCTGACTCTTCTGTATCTTAACAGCACCCGTAAGGAGGCTGTAGGGGAGACCGACAGCCTGTCTCTGGAGGAGCTTCCCGTGAGAGAGGAATGGGAGGACACCTTAGAGGATAACTGCGGCCTTGGCCTGGAGCTGTCTGATGTGAGCGAGCTGCAGCAGCAGTACTGGGAGCTGCCCGACGGTGTCTACGTAGAGCAGATCCGCCCCGACAGTGCCGCCTATATGGCAGGTCTCCGCTCGGGAGATCTCCTGCTGCAGATCGGGGATCAGACTGTCTCCGACCCGGAGGCCTGCCTGGAGCTCCTGGAGGAATTCTGCCTGGAGGAGGACCTGGAGCTGATCTATTACCGGGATGGGGAGGAGCATACCCTTCTGATCCCCCTGGATTAAACATTGGAGGGAGGAGAGGGATCCTCCCTCTTGTTTTTTTCTCCCTTATGGGGTATAATGGATATTAGCTTAAATAAAAGGATCGTGAAGCTATGAATATGAAGAAGCTGATTGTTGCCCTGTCCCTGTGCTTGATCATGGTTGCCGCTCTGCTGGCCTATGACGTAGGTCTGCTCACCGGCTTCCGTCAGGAGGAGCTCTACGGGAGCTGGATCACGGAGGTCCCTGCGGCAGAACGGGTAGAGCAGTCCCTTGCCCAATTCGGCATTACTTACGATATTGCAGATGACCTTATGATGACCTACGAATTCCGCTATGATGAGGACGGGACCGTTACGGTATCTATAGAGGGGGAATCTGCCAAGGAGCTGGCAGCGGTCCAGGTAGAGGCCCTCCGTGCAGGTCTGCCGGAGATGCTCTATGGACAGTATGCCGCCGAGGCCGGATTGGACCGTGCCGCTACGGATGCACTGCTGGCAGCTCAGGGCTTGACCATGGAGAGCCTGGTAGAGACCTCCCTGTCTCAGATCGACTTTTTGGCCCAGTACAGCTCTATGTCCGTGACCCAGTATTACTGCGTAGCAGAGGGCAAGCTCTGCTATGCCGCCTCCGCCGTAGACTTGACAGCGGGGAACTACGATATGACCGTAGAGCCTGAGCGGAAGGGTGATACCCTGATCCTGTCCAATGCCTTCGACAAGGACGGCAACCCCTTTGAGGGCAACGGTGTGGTCAAGTATCCTCTTACCTTAACAAGAAAGTAAGTCCGGTCCCCCCACCTTTTGCAGAAAGGCGGGGGATTTCTCTAAACGAAAAATATTTTACGATAATCGTTAAAAACCTATTGACAAATGTTAAAGCTTGTGTTACTATATGGATACAAAACAACAGGAGGTAATTTTTATGGAACGTTTATGCAAGACCGCACGGACTCTGGACACCGTGGTTAGGATCTTCCGGACCCTGGTGATCATCGCCTGTGTGGCGTCGTTGATCGCAACGGCTGTTATTGGTGGAATCCTTCTCTTTGATTGGGAGGCATCCATCATTGGGGAGGCAGAAACGGCCCTGGTGCTTGGCACCGTAAGGCTGTCTATTGCTCCTGACTTCGAGTTGCCGATCGACACTCTTCTGCACCACTTCCTGGTGGATGTGGTTATGGTGCTGGCATTGTCTGTATTTACTCTCATTGCTATCAAGTATGTCCGTGCCATTCTCCTGCCTATGACCGAGGGAGAGCCCTTCCGGGATGTAGTAGCCGTGAATTTTAAGAAGCTCGCATGGCTGACCATCATTTACGGCGTAGTGCGATTCTTTCTTGCCGGTCTGGAGGCATTCCTGGTCAACACTCTCTACAGTGACACCATGCACGCACTGGTCAACGGCAGCTACGTTACCGCTGTCAGCTTTGAGACAGAATCCGATGGTCTGACCTTCCTCTTGGTAGCCGGTGTACTGTTCCTGCTGTCCTACGTGTTCCGCTATGCACAGGAGCTGCAGAAGCTGTCTGACGAGACGCTGTAAGGAGGGTGCTATGGCTATTATCCTTAGATTAGACCGTGTTATGGCAGATCGCAAGATGTCCCTCAACGAGCTGTCCGAGAGGGTAGGGGTCGCCAACGTCAATCTCTCCAAGCTGAAGAACGGCCACGTCAGTGCCATCCGCTTCTCCACCCTGGAGGCCATCTGCGACGCCTTAGACTGCCAACCGGGAGACATCCTGGAATTTAAGAAGGAAAATCCATAACCCCCGGATCCCCTTTGAGCCTCCTCAAAGGGGATCTTAAAATTCCAAATCGCTCTGTTGAGCGATTTGGAATTTGAATGAATAGTGAATATTGAATAATTGTGGTCCCTCCGGGATGGATTTAAAATCATGGATTCGCCATTCAAATCGTGCCCATTTTTAAATTCTTCGGCGGAGCCGACACCGAAATTATTCATCATTCATTTTTCATTATTCCGATTTGTTGCGACCGAAGGGAGCGAGAAATTGGAATTTGGTCTGATGGGAGGGGAAAGTGTGGATTTTGGGGCTGTTTGCGTTTTGACTAAAATGTTTTTGGAAAAATTGTGATAATACATAAAAATTTATTGTATTTTAACTTTCCTATTGAAAAATCAACGGGAGTGCTGTTATAATGCAATTATACTGCAAAGGTGTGGCCTGTGACGGGAGGGAGGAGACCTATGGACAATATTGATATTAACATTCTGCGTTGTCTGACCAAGGATGCCCGTATGAATGCCTCCCAGATCAGCGGCATCGTAAATCTGTCTGTTTCCGCAGTGATCGAGCGGATGAAGAAGCTGGAGAACAGCGGCCTCATCCGTGGCTATACGGCCCTGATCGACGAGCGGATGGCAGGCTATGACGTGCAAGCCATGATCTCCGTACGCCTGGAGCACCCTAAGTACAATCAGAGCTTTGCCAAGCAGATGCAGGAGCATGGCTGTGTCATGGAGTGCTTCTATATTACCGGCGACTTTGACTATATCGCCCGTGTTTCCACAGGCTCTACAGAGGAGCTGACCAATGTCCTCAACGACATTAAGCAGATCCCCGGGGTCTCCTTGACCCGTACCTACGTGGTGCTGGACAATATCAAGCAGGGAGCCTCTGTCCTTCCCCGTTTAGGTAATCGCTGATCTCAAGATCGGTTACTTACAAGATCTCGTACCTATACGGTGCTACGGCACCGTAAAATAAAAAACAAACAAATTTAGGAGGATCTATCAATGATTATCGGAATTCCCAAGGAAATTATGCATGAGGAAAAGCGTGTTGCCGCTACCCCCGAAACCGTCAAGAAGTACATTGCAGACGGCCACAAGGTCCTGGTCGAGATGACCGCAGGTCTGGGTGCTCTCCACGCAGACGCTGACTACGCTGCAGCAGGTGCAGAGCTGGTCAAGTCCGCACAGGAGCTGTACGACCGTGCAGAGCTGATCCTCAAGGTCAAGGAGCCCCAGTTCAACGAGACCTTCAAGAAGCACGAGGTCGACATGATGCACAAGGGCCAGTACCTCATTACCTTCATCCATCCCGCTGCTCCCGTAAACCACGAGATGGTCAAGAAGATGGCTGCCGCAGGCGTCATCTCTCTGACGATGGACTGTGTTCCCCGTATTTCCCGTGCCCAGTCTATGGACGCTCTGACCTCTATGAGCACCTGTGCAGGCTACAAGGGTATGCTCATGGCTGCTTCCGATCTGGAGTGCTTCGTTCCCATGATGCCCACTGCAGCCGGCATGATCAAGCCCGTCAATGCCATGATCATCGGTGTCGGTGTTGCAGGTCTCCAGGCTTTGGCTACCGCAAAGCGTCTGGGTGCCAAGACCTACGCTATGGATATCCGTCCCGCAGCAGCAGAGCAGGCTACCTCCCTGGGTGCCAAGGTCATTGAGTCCGGCGTTGCTCCCGAGCTGGCTATGGGCCAGGGCGGCTACGCACTGGAGCTGCCTGCAGACGTACTGGCAGCAGAGCGTGAGCTCCTTGCCAAGGAGCTGCCCAACATGGACATCGTATTCCTTTCCGCACTGGTTCCCGGCCGTTTGGCTCCCATCCTCATCACCGAGGAAATGGTCAAGTCCATGAAGCCCGGTTCCGTTATCGTTGACATCGCCATCGACCAGGGCGGCAACTGTGCCATCACCCCTGCAGGCAAGCGTGAGATCAAGCACGGCGTCATTATCGAGGGTATCAAGAATATCCCCGGCATGCTGGCTGTTTCTTCCACCTTTATGTACGCCGCCAATATGTACAACCTTGTGAAGTTCCTTGTTAAGGACGGCAAGATGAACCTGGATATGAACGACGAGATCGTTCGCGGCATGATGACCACCATGGACGGCAAGGTCGTCCACGAGGGTGCTCGTGCAGCTATGGGGATCTGAGTATGAATCCCGTTTTTCTGGTTGTTATTTTCGTAGTCAGTGCGGTGCTGGGCTATGTGATCATTCGTAATGTTCCTGCCCTCCTCCACACCCCCCTTATGTCCGGCATGAACGCCCTGTCCGGCGTTACGGTCCTGGGTGCTATGGTCGCCGCAGGTGCCGCCGCCAAGACAGGCAGCATTGCAGCCCTTCTTATTGCGCTCGGTGCAGCCGCATTTGCCATTATCAATGTAGCGGGCGGCTTTGCTCTGACTCACAAGATGCTTTCCAGCTTTGTTAAGAAGAAGGGAGGCAGTGACCATGAGTGATCTGACCTACTACATCCTCAGCGGTGTCTGTGTGGCTCTTGTGCTCCTGGGCATCAACCTTATGAGCAAGGTCAAGCTGTCCGTTAAGGGCAACGCCCTCTCCGCTGTTTCCATGGTCATGGCTATGGCCATTATCGTAGTTAAGAATCAGCTTTGGCCCCGGGACTGGAACCTGGCTCTCTATGCAGTGCTCGCCATTGCCGCCGTTTACGGCATCTATATGGCTCTGCAGATCAAGATGATCGCCATGCCTCAGACCATCGCTCTGCTGAACGGCCTGGGCGGTGCGGCTTCTGCATTGGTTGCCGCTGTTACTGCGATCGAGGGTGCCACAGGTGCCTATCCCGTATTCGAGTCTGCCACTGCAGGCCTTGCCCTGGCAGTGGGCGGCGTGACCCTCACCGGCAGCTTGATCGCCGCCGGCAAGCTGGCACGGATCTTAGATGCCCGTCCCAAGAGCCTTAAGAATCATAACCTGATCTTCGGTGCACTCCTCCTTGCCTGTGTGGTCGGCATGGTCATGCAGACCGTAGGCTGCGGTGCATGGGCGATCTTAACCGGCGTGACTGCTCTGGTTGCCGGTGTGGTCTTTGTTATGCGAGTGGGCGGTGCGGATATGCCCATTACCATCTCCCTGCTCAACTCCCTGTCCGGCGTGGCAGGCGGTATTGCAGGTATGGCCATCGGGGATCCCCTCCTGGTAGTGGTCGGCGGCATCGTCGGTGCCTCCGGTCTGATCCTGACCCAGGATATGTGCAAGGCTATGAACCGTACTCTCGGTGCCATCCTCACCGGCAAGACCACTGCAACTCCTGCCAAGACTCCCGTTGCCGTTGCCGCCGTGGCTAAGGCAGAGGAGAAGAAGGCTGCTCCCGTAGAGGCCAAGGCAGCCAAGCTGGATGAGCAGGGTGCCGCCGCCGCTTTGCAGAAGGCGAAGAAGGTCATTATCGTCCCCGGCTACGGCATGGCTCTGTCCCAGGCACAGGGTGAGGTAGCACACCTGACCTCCGTACTGGAAGCAAGAGGAACTGAGGTCAAATTCGCCATTCACCCCGTTGCAGGCCGTATGCCCGGACATATGAGCGTCCTGCTGTGCGAGGCAGACATCGACTACGACAAGCTGTTCATGATGGAGGACATCAATGACGATTTCGCCTCCTGTGATATGGCTATCGTTATCGGCGCTAACGACGTTACCAACCCGGCAGCCAACACTGCCGAGGGTACCCCCATTTACGGTATGCCCGTTCTCTCTGTAGAGAAGGCTCCCATGACCGTATTCTGCAACTTTGACACCAAGCCCGGCTACGCAGGGGTAGACAATCCCCTGTACACTGCGGACAATGTCCTTATGATGCTGGGTGATGCCAAGGCCTCCGTTGCCAAGCTGGAGAGCTTCCTCTCCGCTTCCGTAGAGGTTGCTCCCACTGCCCCCTCTGCTCCCGTAGCAGAGACAGGCCTCACCGAGGCAGGGGTCGCACAGGCCCTGCAGAAGGCGAAGAAGGTCATTATCGTTCCCGGCTACGGCATGGCTCTGTCCCAGGCACAGGGTGAGGTAGCACACCTGACCTCCGTGCTGGAAGCAAGAGGAACTGAGGTCAAATTCGCCATTCACCCCGTTGCAGGCCGTATGCCCGGACATATGAGCGTCCTGCTGTGCGAGGCAGATATCGACTATGAGAAGCTGTTCATGATGGAGGACATCAATGACGACTTCGCCGCCTGTGATATTGCCATCGTCATCGGTGCCAACGACGTTACCAACCCTGCCGCCAACTCTGCAGAGGGCACTCCCATCTACGGTATGCCCATCCTCAACGTAGAGCAGGCCCCCATGGCTGTGTTCTGTAACTTCGACACCAAGCCCGGCTACGCAGGGGTAGAGAACCCCCTGTACAGTGCAGACAACGTCCTTATGATGCTGGGCGATGCCAAGGCTTCCGTTGCCAAGCTGGAGACCCTCCTGTCTGTTGTACCCCAGGCTCCTGCCGCCGCTTCTGCTCCCGTAGCAGAGGCAGGTCTCACCGAGGCCAAGGTTGCCGACACCATGAAGACCGCTAAGAAGGTCATTATCGTCCCCGGGTACGGCATGGCTCTGTCCCAGGCACAGGGTGAGGTAGCACACCTTGCCGCCGCCTTGGAGAAGCAGGGCACCCGGGTCAAGTTCGCCATCCACCCCGTTGCAGGCCGTATGCCCGGCCATATGAGTGTCCTGCTGTGCGAGGCGGATATTGACTATGAGAAGCTGTTCATGATGGAGGACATCAATGACGACTTCGCCTCCTGCGATCTGGCCATCGTCATCGGTGCCAACGACGTTACCAACCCTGCCGCCAACTCTGCAGAGGGCACTCCCATCTACGGTATGCCCATCCTCAACGTAGAGCAGGCTCCCATGGCTGTGTTCTGTAACTTCGACACCAAGCCCGGCTACGCAGGGGTAGACAATCCCCTCTACACTGCAGACAACGTGCTCCTCCTCTTAGGCGATGCCAAGGAGTCCGTAGCCAAGCTCCACAGCTTCCTCAAATAATCCCCCCAACCAAGGGTCTGTCCCTCCCGGGACAGACCCCTTTTGCATCAAATTCCAAATCGCTCAACAGAGCGATTTGGAATTTGCTTGCGGGGTTGTGAAGGCTATTGAAAAATCATGGGCTTTGGTATATAATTGGTAACAGTGAATGACTGCGAAAAGGAGTTATACCATGTTAAAGATCGGTTTTACCTGCTCTACGGAGCCTCAGAATTTTTATATCCGCACACGGTACACCCGTGTATTCCTGGAATGTGCCAAGGAGGCGGGCTATGACGACGTAGTACCCTACGTTCTGCCTATCGTAGAGGATCCTTGGCTTATTGAGGCCTATGCCAAGGACTTAGACGGCTTTATTTTCACCGGGGGAGACGATGTGGACCCTGCCTCCTACGGAGAAGAAAAGCTGCCGGAATGCGGCGAGGTAGAGCCGGAACGGGATGCCTTTGAGCTCGCCCTGCTGGAACAAGTGACCAAGCTGAAAAAGCCTGTCTTCGGCATCTGCCGTGGGATCCAGATCATGAACACCTTCCTTGGAGGGACCCTGTGGCAGGACCAGCCCTCCCAGTTGGGCAAGACCGAGCACTGTACCAAGGACGAGCAGGGCCACACCCATCATCCCGTAAAGCTGGTCCCCGGTTTTCTCAAGGACCTGGTGGGGGAAGAGGAGATCATGACCAACAGCTACCACCACCAATCCGTCAAGGCCCCCGGCAAGGGTCTTGCCTGTGTGGCTTACAGTGACGGAGAGATCGTAGAGGCCATCGATTCCACAGAGCTGCCCTTTTTCCGCGGTGTCCAGTGGCACCCGGAGGTCAAGCCCGATGAGATCTCCCAAGCCCTCTTTGCCCAGTTCCTGGAGGCCGTAAGAGCCAATAGCAAAGGCGGATGAAGAAGAAAAAATCACGGAGCAATGGTTCCACGACCATATCAGCACTGGTCGCACTGTTGATAGCTATCCTGTGGGCCTTGGCAGTCAGTGACGGCGGTCTGGGCTTCATTGCCCATTGGGGTATCCAAAGGCAGAATATACAAAGGGTGACGGGAACCTGTATCGAGGTAGACATTACCAAACAATTTGATATGCTAAAGCATACGGAAATGAACAGCTACAGCCTTCGGCTCAGTAAACGAATATTGAATAATGCACTATTCCGATTTGTTGTGACCGAAGGGAGCGATAAATCGAAATTTCCTACTGCCTTCATGTGCCCATTCTTAAAATGAAAAACCGGGTCTTTTCTTGAGGAAAAATGCTTTCTTGAGAAGGGGCCTTTTTTGCATTATAACAAGAGTTCTTTTGGGAAATGGGCGGAAATTCTGTAGAATACTACTTGACTTTCCTTGCGACCGTTGGTACAATTATGGTGGCGTTTAACGGAATTGTGTCTTATCCCCCCGGGGGGATGCAGTTCCAACAATTCATTTGCCTGAAAACAACAGGAGGAATTTTTCTATGAGCGAAAACCGTTATTACACGATTGAGCAGATGGAGGAAGCAACCGCTTCTTTGCTGGAAAACGGCAAGAAGGTCGGGGCTGACAGCTGGCAGCAGCGTGCCAAGAATCAGTCTCCCCATTGCGGCTTCGGCGAGAGCGGCACCTGCTGCCGTATCTGCTCTATGGGCCCCTGCCGCATTACCCCCAAGGCTCCCCGCGGCATCTGCGGCTGCGATATGCATGGTATCGTAGCTCGTAACTATCTCCGTTTCACCGCCGGCGGCAGTGCTACTCACTCCGACCACGGCCGTGAGATCTGCCACACCCTCCACGAGACCCGTGAGGGCGGCAACTACACCGTTAAGGATCCCGAGAAGCTCAAGCGCATCGCTGCTGAGTGGGGCATCGAGTTCGAGGGCAAGGACATTTATGACCTGGCTCACGAGGTTGCAGAGGTCGGTCTGCTGGAATACGGCAAGCCCTTCGGCACCCAGCGTTTCACCAAGCGTGCTCCCGAGCATACCCAGAAGCTGTGGGAACAGGCTGAGATCATGCCCCGCGCCATTGACCGCGAGGTTTCCCAGTCCCTACATATGACCCATATGGGCTGCTCCTCCGATCCCGAGGCTCTGATCCGTCATTCCCTCCGTGCCGGCCTGTCTGATGGCTGGGGCGGCTCCATGATGGGCACCGAGTTCTCCGATGTTCTCTTCGGAACTCCCAAGCCCGTGGACACCACCGCTAACATCGGCGTTATGGAGAAGGACATGGTCAACATCATCGTTCACGGCCACGACCCCTCCCTGTCCGAGATGATCGTATTCTATGCAAACGATCCCGAAATGATCGCTCTTGCTAAGAGCTATGGTGCTAAGGGCATCAACATTGCCGGTGTCTGCTGCACCGCTAACGAAGTCGCTATGCGTCACGGCATTCCCATGGCAGGTAACTTCCTGAGCCAGGAGAATGTTGTCCTCACCGGTGTCTGCGAGGCCATCGTTGTTGACGTACAGTGCATCTTCCCTGCATTGGGACCCCTTTCCAAGTGCTTCCACACCAAGTTCATCACCACCTCTCCCATTGCACAGATCCCCGATTCTGAGTTCTACCGCTTCAGTGCAGAGACTGCCGGCGAGAATGCTAAGGCAATCGTCAAGATGGCAGTTGAGAACTTCCAGAACCGTAACCCCGATCTGATCTGCATCCCCCAGCAGAAGACCAAGGCTACCGTTGGCTACTCTGTTGAGGCTATCAAGACCTGCTTAGACGGCGTTACCAACAGCCATGTTGACACCCTGGGCTCCACCAAGCCCCTGGTCGATGTTGTCAAGTCCGGCGTTCTCCGCGGCGCTGTTGCCATGGTCGGCTGTAACAACCCCAAGGTCCGTCCCGACACTGCTCACATTGAGCTCATGAAGAAGCTCATTGCCAACGACATCATCGTTATCGTCTCCGGCTGCTCCGCACAGGCTGCTGCTAAGGCAGGTCTCCTGGACAAGGCTGCCAAGGAGCTCTGTGGCGAGGGTCTGAAGCGTGTCTGCGAGCTGGTTGACATTCCTCCCGTACTCCACATGGGCTCCTGCGTTGACATTTCCCGTATGATGACCCTGGCCTCCGATATTGCCAAGGATTGGGGCATCAACATTTCCCAGGTTCCCGTTGTTGGCTGTGCTCCCGAATGGATGAGTGAGAAGGCTGTTTCCATCGGTAACTACGTTGTTGCTACCGGTATCGAGACCTTCCTGGGCGTTGATCCCTACACCAAGGGCTCTGACAAGGTCACCGAGCTCCTCCAGGGTGAGAACGGCATCAAGCAGTGGGTCGAGGCCAAGTTCGTCGTTGAGACCGATATGGACAAGCTCTGCGACAAGATGATCGCTTGCATCGAAGCCAAGCGCGCTGCTCTGGGCATCTAATATGAAATTAGCTATCACCGGCAAAGGCGGCGTAGGCAAGACTACCCTGTCCTCCACTCTGGCCCGGCTCTATGCCGCAGAGGGACGGACAGTCCTGGCGGCGGATGTAGATCCCGATGCCAACCTGGGCTTGGCCCTGGGCCTCACCGAGGAGGAGGTCAATGCCATCGTTCCCATTTCCAAGATGAGAAGTCTTGTGGAGGAGCGGACCGGTGCCAATGCCGCAAATAAATTCTTCAAGCTAAACCCACAGGTATCCGACATTCCCGACAAGTTCTCCAAGGACATTCACGGCGTCAAGCTGCTGGTCATGGGAACCGTTGAGACCGGGGGAAGCGGCTGTGTCTGCCCCGAGCACGTCATGCTCAAGGCGGTCCTGTCCTCCCTGATCCTGCGGAAGGATGATGTGGTTATTATGGATATGGAAGCAGGTCTGGAGCACCTGGGCCGCGGTACTGCCAGCGTCATGGATCAGTTCATCGTGGTAGTCGAGCCCGGTGCAAGAAGCCTGCAGACCTACGAGAAGGTAAAGCAGCTTGCCGCCGACTTAGGGATCTTTAAGGTCTCCGTGGTCTGCAACAAGGTGCGTAGCGAGGAGGATCGCCAGTACCTTCGCAGCAAGATCCCGGAAGAGGATCTGCTGGGATTTATTTCCTATGATACGGATGTCATAGATGCCGACAGGAACGGCGCATCCCCCTATGACTATTCCCCCAAAGCTTTGGCGGAAATTATGGCCATCAAAGCAAAAATTGATTCGAAAGGATGAATTCCTATGGCATTATTTGAACGCGTATTCCGTGGCTCCGACGAAATGTTCTTCAAAGCCGAGGCCGAAGTAGACGCTGTCATTGCTGAGTTGGGTGCTTCTGCTCCTATTGCAATGCCCTCTACCGCCTATCATCTGGCTTGCTCCTATGCCTACCTGGGCAAGAAAATTACCAACCTGGGAGAGTTGAAGGCTGTCCTCACCGACATCCGTGCAATGATGACCCGTGAGAACCGCACCGCTTCCATCTTCTCCTCCGGTATTGCAACCGCTATCGCTGCCGAGTGCATCGAGGCCTGCAAGTATGCCCGTACCGAGAACCCCTACGAGGGCACTGCTTACCACGGCCACTTTACCGACGCTGAGGTCCGTGAGCTGGGTGTTCCCCTGGTTACCGGCGACATCCCCGGCTTCGTCGTTATGATCGGCGCAGCTCCCTCTGCTGAGGAGGCTGTTGAGACTGTTAAGGGCTATCAGTCCCGCGGCATCTTCGTATTCCTCATGGGCGGCATCATCGACCAGCTGCTCGAGAAGGATTACAAGATGAATTTCGGTGTCCGTGTTGTTCCCGTTGGCAACGACATTTGGTCCGTTGGCCACATCATCTCCCTGGTCGTCCGTGCAGCCTTCATCTTCGGCGGCATCGAGGCAGGAGACGCAGCAGCATTCCACCGCTACACCTTCGACCGTATCAACGCTATGGTCAACGCCTATGCTCCCGTTAACGATATCACCGTAGCCTGTGGTGCCGGTGCTATCAAGATGGGCTTCCCCGTTATCACCAACGATACCGAGGATATGTGGGCAGTTCCCAAGAGCCTGATCATCCACACCGATACCAAGGATTGGATCGACACCTCTATCGAGGCCCGCGGCATTAAGCTCAAGATCACCAACATCGACATTCCTGTTGCCTTCTCCTCTGCCTTCGAGGGTGAGATCATCCGTAAGGGCGATATGCAGGTCGAGGTCGACGGCTCCCGTAAGGACTGCTTCGAGCTGGTCCTCACCAAGGAAGCTACTCAGATCGAGGATCACAAGATCATCGTGGAAGGTCCCGAAATGGACGAGATCCCCGTTGGCAGCAAGATCTCCCTGTCCTACACCATTGAGGTAGCAGGCAAGGCTATGCAGCCCGACTTCGAGCCCGTTATGGAGCGTAAGATCCACGCATTCCTCAACTGCGTCGAAGGCGTTATGCACACCGGCCAGCGTGACATGATCCGTGTCCGTGTCAGCAAGGCTGACTACGAGGCTGGCTTCCGCTTCCGCCACATCGGCGAGGTCCTGTACGCCAAGATCAAGAGCGAGTTCGACACTGTTGTTGACAAGTGCCAGGTTCGCATCGTAGTAGGCGACGAGGCCAACAAGGAGCTCCGTGCTCAGGCTAACGAGATCTTCAACAAGCGTGACGAGCGTCTGTCCTCCATGACCGACGAGTCCGTACCCGTATTCTACTCCTGCATTATGTGCCAGGCCTTCTCTCCCAGCCATGTATGTATCGTTACCCCCGAGCGTCTGGGTCTCTGCGGTGCTGTTTCCTGGCTGGACGCCAAGGCAACCAACGAGCTGGATCCCCAGGGCCCCTGCCAGGTGGTTACCAAGGAGCGTTGCGTAGACGAGCGTCTGGGTGCTTACGAGGACGTAGACGAGGCTATCTTCCAGTACTCCCACGGTGCTCTGGAGCACGTGACTCTGTACTCCCTGTTCCAGGATCCCATGACCTCCTGCGGCTGCTTCGAGTGTATCTGCGGCGTTGAGCCCTGCACCATGGGTGTTGTTATCACCTGCCGTGAGCACGCAGGCATGACTCCTCTGGGCATGACCTTCTCTGAGATGGCTTCTATGACCGGCGGCGGCGTGCAGACCCCCGGCTTCATGGGCCATGGCAAGCACTTCATCGCTTCCAAGAAGTTCATCGCTGCTGAAGGCGGCCCCGGCAGAATCGTATGGCTGCCCAAGCTGCTGAAGGAGCAGATGCGTGAGAAGCTGGATGCCGTTGCTCTTGAGCTCTACGGCGTCGAGAACTTCACCGACATGATCGCAGACGAGACTGTCTGCACCGAAGATCCCGAAGAACTGGTAGCATACCTCGCCGAGGTCGGCCACCCCGTTCTGGGCATGGAACCCTTCGATATGTAATTCCCACAAAAAAAGCCGGTTGCAGGCCAAACCTGCAACTGGCTTTTTTTGTGCAAAAAGAACCATCAGCCCCGTCTGTTGTATGCCGAAGCTGCTTGCTATTCTTTTTTCTTAGGGTCTTACTTCATGTTTAGTTTAATATAAAAGGCAAATTATTGCCAAATATATCAATAAAACGGGATGAAATATGGCGGTTTAATTGATAAAAAGAAAGGGGATAATGCTGTATAATAAACAAAAAGAAGTATTGAGCCGGACAAGGAGTTGAGGATATGCCTAAGAGTAATCCTGAGTTGGCGATCGCTATGGGTAAGAGAATGGCGATGAGGAGAAAAGAACTAAATCTTACACAGGAAAAGGTTGCAGAATTAGCCGGAATTGCACACCAGCAGTACAATAAAGCAGAGAATGGTAAGACCAGCTTCGGTGCAGATACTTTGTTGCGAGTATCTCAAGCACTCCGAACAAGTGCGGATTTCCTGCTGTGTGGGAAGGAGACCTCGCGCTACTGCGACATAGAACAGTTACTCGATCAGCTGACAGAGCCACAACTTGAGTTGGCTACCGAAATGATAAAATGTGTTTTTAACTTTGAAGTCGCGGCAAAAACATCTCGATGATACGGACGCACTGTGAAACAGATAGGATCATGTAATAATACAGTCAGAAGGGCCTTGTACACAATTAAACATACACTGAGAATGGCAGGTGCGACATTATGGCTATTTCCCAGATTGGAATGATCATAAAGCGAAGACGAATAGAGC
This sequence comes from Faecousia sp., assembly GCA_045594585.1. GTDB lineage: Bacteria > Bacillota > Clostridia > Oscillospirales > Oscillospiraceae > JAZOXB01. The sequence continues at coordinate 27,693 of JAZNYV010000155.1, forward strand.
TCGGTCTTTCACAAGAGGAGCTGGCAGATGGAATCTGTGCTGTTACAAGCTTATCAAGAATTGAAAACGGTGAACGAATGCCAACACAGAATCATCTGGAGATCCTGTTACAGCGTCTCGGCTATTCTGATATGATGCTCCAAAGTTTTGTGGATGCAAATGATTTCGCTGCTCATGAGTTGAAGTTCAAAATCAGACAGGCATACATAGAAAAAGATGCAACTAAGGCTCAAGAACTGTTGCAGCAGTTCAGCACCTTAGTTGCAAAGCCCTCCGCCATAGATGAACAGTTTATAATACTCAATAATGTGTTGCTCTATCCGCAGAGGTATTCAAAAGAGGAAAGTCTACAAGAGTTAGAGAAGGCAATACGTCTAACCTATCCAAGATACAAGCATGGGAACGTTCCTTTCTTGCTTTCGTATGAAGAGATTGTTTTACTAAATAATATAGCTGTATTTAATGCACGGTGCGGACGCAGAAAAGAAGCAATTGATATCCTATACAGTGTTGCAGATTACTATGATACCCATATGGTAAACGCGGAAGAAGCATTGCGTACAAAACCTATGACCCTCTACAATCTGTCTAAGTATTTGGGACTGGAGAATCGTTTCGATGAATGTATCAGGATATGTGATAGGGGGATACAGTTGGCACAAAAAACCGGACGCTGCCAGGTTTTTGCACAAACTGTATATAATAAAGCGTGGGCTTTGGTAAAGAGAAACCACAAAGAAGATTTTGATGAGGCAAGGGAATTAGCAAATCATGCATTAAATGTTGCGAGTGCTATTGGACATACATCATTTGCGGCACATTGCCAAGCGTTTATTGAGGAAAATGCACTTGTATGAATCACTGCATTTGTTGAACTTCTTCCCAATCACACTGCGGACGCAGTTCTTGGTGGTTGCCCATACGAACGCGAATACCGCTGCCAAAGATCAGGGCAAGGGCGAGGGTTAAAGAGAGAACGGATTTGAAGAGTTTGGTTTTCATGATGATACCTCCATGTTTTAGATTATGAGGTAATCATATGGTAATATGAAGAAAAAGACCATGTCGTAATCGGGAAATTATTATTTTCCGATTTCGGCATGGTCTTTTATTGCAAAATGTTAGATAATATACTTTTGGAGCTAAACTTGAGAACTGTCCCCTGTCCTGAATTTCCTCATTGATACTTTTGCATCATAACAATAGTTGTCTAAAAACAGTCATAATCGACATATATTCGATTTCCTTGGCATAAGCGAATTGCTTGCTGTACTTATCCCACATCATTTTGAGTTCCGCACTTGTTTCGATGTTGTGCAGGATGCCCGGTACATCCGCAATCTGCTCGGCGGTGCCTCTGTGCGCCGCCGTTGCGTTCAATGCCTCGGTAAACACCGTCTTATGGAACTTCTGCGTTGTGGTCAGTATGTAAGCATCGTAAACATCATCTTCACGAGCACCTCCAAATATAGACGTAACACTTTTTCAACACGCATCTGTTTTGCATATGTGTTCAGTTGATTTAGATTTTTCTTGGGATTTGCAGCATACAGTTTTAATGCCGCAAGGAAAGTGTCTGTTCCCAACTTATTGCGGCTACGAATAACATCACAAATGGTGCGTTCAAGATCATATGCAGGAACATCATTTCCGGCGGGTGTTCTCAGGGTCATAATTACGATTAAAGTCAATATGCTGTCGGAAGCATTCTAAAAATATCTATAATTAAATTACGACAGAAGTAAACAGCGACCTAAAGTGAGACATTTGCCATACACCAAAAATCGAACAACGACAAAGGCACTAACCGTAAAAAAGTTAGTGCCTTGTCTTCCGTTCAACATCGTAGGGACAGCCGGGGCCGGCTCACATTGTTTGTGAGGCGGCCCCGGTGAAAGTGCTTTCGATATACTACAATAGCTACACCCTTGGTTATGAAAGGATGACGGCTGATTTTGGATCAGTTTAGGGTAGGCTTCGGGACGGCGAAGGTTTCCCAAGAGCTGAAGAGGAGGGGCTGCTCCGGGATTTGGGTGTGGTAGCTGCCTACGGTGACGGTGACAGAGCCGGAGCCCTGGACGAATACGGTGCCGTCTTGGCCCCGGATGGTGACGGTGTTGCCCTCTGCATCTACGAGCTTTCCGCTGCAATAGAGCTGAGATACATAGCTGTCGGCGGTTACGATCCAGGTGGAGCTTTCGTCAATGGAAAGGGTAGCGGAGCCCTTGCCTTGGGCGTAGGTCTCTTCTAAGAGCACTGCACCACGGAGCTCACTGCCTTCCGTCAGATAAAGCCCCAGTTGGCTGATCCGATCCCAGATCACATTGCCCAACATAGCCTGCTTCTTGGCAAGGAAGGTGCAGTTTGCTCCATTGTTCCCGGAGGCACCCCAGCCGCGCTGATTGCTATTGCCGGTGCAGCGGAGGAAGAAATCATTCTCCTGCGCATAGGTGATCTCTACCTCAGACAGCAGGAAGGTGGATTCCGTGTTGGTGGTATAGAACATACCACCGTTCCCGGCGGTCAGAGTGCCGCCTACCATTTCGAAGGTGCTGTTGCCGATCTCCGAATCCCCGGACATACTCTGATACAGGATCACATTCCAGGTGCAGTCGTTCTGACTCAGATCAGCCATATTGCCGGCGAGGTTGCAGTCATACAGACGGATAGTGTTGAGCCCTTCGATACAAATGGCCTCGGAGCCTGTTGCGGTAAGCTGAGCTTGATGGATGGTAATGTCTGCCGTACTGTAGACAGCGGGAGAACCCACACCCTTAGAGGTGTAGCTGCCACCGTCTACGATCATGGTGCCGCTTCCCCTGTCGGAGCGAATGGCTGCAGAGGATTCTCCTTGGGTCTCTACCGTCAGATCCCAGGCGTAGAGAGTGCCGCCGCCTGCTACATGGATACCGCCGGAGGTGTTTTTGGAGGTTTGGACAGTGGTATCCCAGACCTCTGCCACCCCCTTGCCGTAGGCAAAGACACCGGTGCCGCCGGGGGCGTCTGTAGTGATCTCACTGCCGGACAGCTTTAGAGTGCCGTCTGTGACCAGGGCAGCGGCACCTACGCCGTAGAAGCTGGCCTGATCCCCACCGGTACTGTCTGCAGAATCACGGATGAGGGTCATATTTTCCAAAGAAGCCTGTGCACCGGAGAGAACATGGACGGCATTCTGATCCTTGTCCGTGGAGGAGAGGATCTGATCCTTTAGGTCCGTATCGGTAGAGAGCTCTGTAAGAGAGGCGTAGCTGTCTACCCCGGAGCTCATGCCCCCGGGACCACCCATATTATCGGGACCTCTGTTGTCGCTTACCGTTACGGTGAGAGCAACGTTGTTGTCGTCTGCTTGGACAGTAACTGTGTCTCCTACTCGGAGATCTTCACGGGTAATGGCCTGGGGAGCTTCGGAGGGACGGGACACTGCACCGGCCTCTTCCTGGGGGGGAGTTCCGCCGTTTTGACCGCCGGCCATGCCCCCCTGATTGCTGTTGCCGGGAGTGAAGCCTCCTGTTGAGCCTGTGCCATCCTGGGGTGCACTCTGCGAGGGAACTTCGGGAGGGGCAGCTCCGTTATTGGGATCCATAGGCTGAGAGCCTTCCGGCATAGCAGGAGGCTCCCCTTGGGGAGGCTGCTGTCCGGATTGTCCCTCAGGGGGCATTTGAGGAGGGGTCCCCATGCCTTCCTGTCCCATACCCTGGGGAGACATATTCCCTCTGCCGAATTGGCGGTAATAGAGGGTATCCGACCTTAAGGTGAAGGTAAGCTCCTCGCTACCTGCGGCAAGGACAAGAACTGTTTCTGTAATGGAGGAAACAGTGCCCGTATACCCCGTACCTTCCTCCGAGGGTATGTCGGACTGTGTACTTTGGGTCGTGCTTTCGCTTTCATTTGTTACAGCTTCTTTACTCCCACAGGCACATAGAGACAGCATCATGGCAAGGAGAAGAAGCAGGCTGATCGTAATCTTCATTCTGTCTGCCCCCTTCATTTTAATGATACTATCATCATAGCAAAATGAACTGAAAGCATGCTGAAAATACACTGAAATAAACCGGAGTTTAGTAAGCTGTTTTGTATTCGCACAGGCTCTTTTTGGGCACGAAAGGCTATGATTCGGATCCTGTTTTATGGGAAATGTACAGCTCTTCTGCTTCCCAAAGAGCTTGTTGCAGCAGGGATTTTGCCAAAGGCATATTTTCAGGGAGATCCAACAGATCTATAGATCGGGAAATTGCGGTACAAAGACTTGCATACATTTTCATATAAAGGACGGCTTGTTCAAGGTCCTCGTCTGTACGATGACGCATGGGTGATATGGGAATGATACGTTTAGGGGGCTTGCCGGAATAAGAAATAGCTGTGATTCTTCTGTCCATAGTTTTTCCTCCATATTTATTCTATGATTAGCAGAACACTAATGCTCGCAATATAATATTATACTTGTTTTTATGGCGAAAAATGTCGAATTATGTTGATGGGCTGAAAATTTCTCCGAAAACACAAAAAAGGCCGATCCGGGTAAGGATCGGCCTTTAAAAAACCTTTTAATCCAAATTCTTAATGTAAGTGTCTATGAGCTCCGAAAGAGCCAGCCTCTGCTTTGGTGTTAATCCTTCCAGCTTTTTCGCAATATCATGGCTTAGATAATTCTTGCCTCCTTCGATCTCGCCGCAAAGAATATAGTCCGAAGGAATGTCCAGAGCATTTACAAGGCTGATAAATAATCGTAAACTGGGGAACTTTGCACCACGCTCAATGTCGGACAAATAGGTTGTTCCTATGCCAACCTTCTCGGACAATTGCTCCTGTGTCAGATGAGCCATATTTCTGGCTTCTTTCAAGCGTGCACCGATTGCCACCTTGTCCATATTCGCTCCCCCTTAACAAATAGCAGTAAACTTATACGGATAGTATAAGTTTATGTTTGGCACTTTGGAATAATCTATTAGCAGAATACTTCTATTATTAGCAGAAGTTATTAAATAATTCTTTCCGACGAAAGACAAACGAGGTGAAATATATGGTACTTTTTTGGTGGGTTAGGATGATTTTACAGGAAAGTGCATATTGGAAAAAATCGGGACTTTACTTTTTTTCAAAAATCATATATGATATATTTATTGAACTATGCCCTTGTCTATGGGGTAGGGAAGGAGGGGACTGTGACGGATCGGAAGAGATTGGTTTTTCGCAAGGGGGATTGGATCGCCCTTGCCCTGGTTGCGGTCCTTGCCGTTGGAATAGGCTTGCTGTTCCTGCCCTCCTCGGAGGGCGGTGAGGCTGTGGTGCAGATCTACTTGGACGGAGAGCTCCTCAGAGAGCTGCCTCTGTCTGCAGAGGAGAGGATGGAGATCACCGGGAAGTACGTCAATACCGTGGAGCTCCGTGGGGGCGAGGTTGCCGTGATCCACAGCACCTGTCCGGGAGAGGATTGTGTCCACAGCGGCACCATCAGCAAGGCGGGACGGAGTCTGGTGTGCCTGCCCAATGGAGTAGAGATCCGCATTGTCGGAGCTCAAGACATTGACTTCGTAGTGGGGTGAGGGTATGAAGCTTGCAAAGAAGATCCCTCTGTGTGCTCTCCTCGTTGCCCTGGCCCTGGCACTGTCCTACACGGAGCGGTTTATCCCCCTGCAGCTTGTGATCCCTCTGCCGGGGATCAAGCTGGGCCTTGCCAATGTTGTGACCCTTGTAGCACTGTTTCTCTTGGGATGGAAGGACACCTTTTGGATCGTTCTCCTCCGCTGTGTTATGGGAGCCGTGTTCGGCGGAGGTATCAGCGGCCTGTTGTTCTCTCTTACAGGAGGCCTTCTGTCCCTGGCCGTTATGACTCTGGCCGGAAAGGTCCCTTGCTTCTCCATTTTCGGCATCAGTATTTTAGGTGCCGCCGCCCACAATATGGGACAGATCTGTGCCGCTATGGTCCTGATGCAGACGGTCTATATCGGTGCCTACCTACCCTATTTATTGATCGTGGCCCTATTCACCGGCTTCGCCACCGCCGCCACTGCTGCCGGGGTGTTGAAAATTTTACCCCATACTGCACATTAGATAAGTAAATTCCCGATTTATCGAGCTGTTCGATTCCCGTACCATGCAACATATCACCGTACACGGCTGTCGTAGGGCAAGCTGAGGGCAGCTTGCCCTACGGGATAGTGCGTGTTTCGGTGGTTTGTACCTTTTCAAACAGCTCCATAAATTGGGAATTTGAAGAAGAACTTTTCCTGTGGGGTCCCACGGGTAAAGATATATATTTTGGGAGGAAATCATACATGAAGAAACTTGCGACCCTTATGAGCCTTGTGCTGGTCCTGTGCCTCTTGGCAGGCTGTGTAGGTACACCTGTGGTGTACAACTGCACCGAGGATCACAGCACTACCGCCCCTGTAGAGTCCCTGTCTACGGAAAATACCAACGCACCTGTTGAGGGTGCCCTTAAGACCGGCCTTGCCATTACCGCAAGCCTTGCCAAGAGCGAAAATGCTGTTCAGGCAGACTATGACGTGACCATGGTAGCCGTTCTGGTAGATGACAACGGCGTGATCCAAGACTGTATCATTGACGGCATTGCAAAATCCCTGACCATCGATGCCACCGGCACCATTACGGGGGATATTACCGCCCCTGTTCAGACCAAGAACGAGCTGGGCGAGAACTACGGTATGGTAGCCTGGGGCGGAGCCAAGTACGAATGGAACGTACAGGCCGATGCCCTGGCACAGTATGCTGTAGGCAAGACCGTGGAAGAGCTGAAAAACGGAGCCGTCAACGAGCAGGGCAAGGCCCCGGAGGGCTCCGACCTGGCCTCTACCGCTACTATTTACTTAGGCGGCTATGTTGCCGCTATTGAGAAGGCTGTTGCCAACGCCAAGCACCTGGGCGCACAGGCAGGGGACAGCCTCAAGCTGGCCTCTCTGAACAGTCTCGGCAGCTCCGTCAGTGCAACTGCAGAGGCCGCCGGCACTGCACAGCTGGATTGCGATGTCACTGCCTTGACGGAGAAGGACGGAGTCATTACCTCCTGCTGCATCGACAGCCTCCAGGCCAAGGTCAGCTTTGATACCACCGGCACCATCACCACCGACTTGACAGCTCCCGTGGAGACCAAGAATGAGCTGGGGGACCGTTACGGCATGGTTGCCTGGGCAGGGGCCACCGCTGAGTGGGATGCACAGGCCGCCTCCTTCGCCGCCTATGTTACCGGCAAGACTGCAGACCAAGTACAGGGCATCGCCGTCAACGAGAAGACCGCTCCCGCAGATGCAGACTTAGCTACCTCTGTTACCATTGCCATCGGCGGCTTCCAGGCCCTGATCCTGAAGGCCCTGGCAGCATGAAGAGGCTCCTTTGCCTCCTCCTGATCATGGCTGTGCTTCTAAGCGGCTGCACAGTCCTGCCGAAAGAGGAGAAGCAGTACAACGCAACCTTCCTAAACCTCTTCGACACTCTGACCACCATTGTGGGACGGGGTGCCACAGAGGAGGCCTTCCGAGGCAAGGCACAGGAGATCCACGACAAGCTCCTTGTGTACCATGAGCTCTTTGATATTTACAACGAATACCCGGAGATCGTGAATCTCTGCACCCTTAACAAAGAGGCTGCAAAGGCTCCTGTAGCTGTGGATCACCGGATCATGGCCCTCCTGCTGGACTGCAAGGAGCTGTACACCGCTACCAATGGCAGAGTGAACGCGGCAATGGGGGCGGTCCTGGCCCTGTGGCACGAGAGCCGCAGTGCGGGACGGGACGATCCTTCTACTGCCGCTCTCCCGGACCAAGAGGCCCTGGAGACAGCCTCCCTCCACTGTAATATAGAGGCTCTGATCCTGGATGAGGAGGCAGGGACCGTGTTCTTTGCGGATCCCCTCCTGCAATTAGATGTGGGAGCCGTTGCCAAGGGCTGGTCCGTCCAACGTGTGGCAGAGGAAACAGACCCCGGCTACCTCATTAGCGTAGGGGGCAATGTCTGTGCCACAGGCCCTAAGGATCAAGAGGGCACCCCCTGGGTCATTGGGATCCAAGACCCGGAGGAAGGAGAGAGCTACCTTCATACCATCTATGTGGAGAAGGGAAGTGTGGTCACCAGCGGCGACTATCAGCGTACCTATGCCGTAGAGGGGAAGCTGTACCACCATATCATTGACCCGGATACCCTGTACCCCTCGGAATATTGGCGGTCGGTGTCCATTGTATGTGAGGACTCCGGCATTGCCGATGCCCTGTCCACAGCCCTGTTCCTCCTGCCTATGGAGGAGGGGCAGAAGCTCTTAGACCAATTCCATGCCGAAGCCCTGTGGGTAGATGCCCAAGGGGAGAAGCATTACAGCCCCGGTTTCCGGGAGTTAATACGAACATGAGGTGAAACCATGAAGCATTTGTTTTTTGGCGGTATCCACCCCAAGTACAATAAGGAAATGTCCACAAAGATCACGGAGTTCCGCACCATTACTCCCAAACAGGTGGTGATCCCCCTGCAGCAGCACATCGGTGCGCCCTGCCGGCCTTTGGTAAAGGTTGGAGATCCCGTCCTACGTGGACAGAAGATCGGTGACGGTGAGGGTCTGTGTGTCCCTGTACACGCCTCCGTCTCCGGCAAGGTGGTTGCCATTGAGAGCCGTCCCCATCCCTCCCTGGGACAGGCTATGGCGGTGGTCATCGACAATGACTTCCGTGACAAGGAGGTACTGGGAGCCATTCCCACCAATGAAGAAGAGCTCCTCCACACCATCCGTGATGCAGGGATCGTGGGTATGGGCGGTGCCGCCTTCCCCGGCAATGTCAAGGCCCTGTCCGCTATGGGCAAGGTAGATACCCTCATTGCCAATGCCTGTGAGTGTGAGCCCTACATTACTGCCGACGATTCCCTCCTGCGGACGGAGCCGGACCATGTGCTGGAGGGAATGATGATCCTAAGGGAGCTGCTGGAGCCTACCCGTGTGGTCCTGGCTGTGGAGGATAACAAGGCTGCTGCCATTGAGAAGCTCCGCAGTCTGTCCAAGCAGTTCCCGGAGATCGAGATCGCCGTTCTGCCTACCCGTTACCCCCAGGGTGCGGAGAAGCAGCTCATCCAGGCTCTCACCGGCCGTCAGGTCATGCCGGGACAGCTCCCGGTCAGTGTAGGCTGTGCAGTCTTTAACGTGTCCACCTATGCCGCCATCTACCGTGCGGTTCGTCTGGGCATCCCTCTGACACAGAGGATCGTAACGATCTCCGGGGAGGCTATCTCCGAGCCTCAGAACTTTATTGTCCGTATAGGCACTCCCTTCCGTGATCTTATCGAGGCCGCAGGTGGACTCCATGATCGGACGGAGCGAGTGATCAGCGGCGGCCCCATGATGGGTGTTGCACAGAGCGACCTCAGCGTTCCCGTAGTTAAGGCAACCAACTCCATCCTGTGCCTGCTGAAGGACCTGAACGGTGCGGCGGAGAATCCCGTATGTCTCCGTTGCGGCAAGTGTGTAGGGGTCTGTCCCATGAAGCTGCAGCCCCTGTACCTGTACCGCTTCACCAATGCTGAACGGATAGGTGAGCTGAACCGTCTGAATGTACTGGATTGTATCGAATGCGGCTGCTGCTCCTTCACCTGTCCCGGCAAGCTGCCCTTGACGGAGACCTTCCGCAAGGCCAAGAAACTTGTAAGGGAGGCTAACAAGAAATGAAATTAACTGTCGCTTCCTCTCCCCACATCCGTGGGAACTTCCGCACCAGCCGTCTTATGCTGGATGTGGTCATTGCCCTCCTGCCTGCCCTGGCAGTGGGCGTATGGGTCCTGGGGATCCGTGCTCTGTTGGTCGCCTTGGTGGCTATGGCCGCCGCAGTGGCAACGGAGTATCTCTACAGCCTTGTGATCCGTAGCCGTAATACGGTCATTGATTGCTCCTGCCTGGTAACGGGCTTGCTCCTGGCTATGACCCTCCCCTCTACAGTGCCTTATTGGCTGGTAGCTGTAGGCAGTGTCTTTGCCATCCTGGCTGTAAAGCTCCTGTGCGGCGGCCTGGGTCAGAACGTATTTAACCCTGCCCTCCTTGCAAGAGCCTTTATGCTCCTCATTTGCCCAGCAGCCATGGTTCGCTACTATGCCATCGGTGTAGACGGCGTTACTGCCGCTACCCCCCTGCACCACATGGTCATGCCGGCCCTCCCGGAGGAGAGTATCCTGGATATGTTCCTGGGCAACTGTCCCGGCTCCATCGGTGAGCTCTCTGCCCTGGCTCTGATCCTGGGTGGTATCTACCTGGTAGCTCGCCGAGTCATTTCTCCCCGGATCCCCCTGGCTTACTTAGGCACCGTTGCCCTTGTGACCCTGGTGTTCCACAAGACGGAGGAGCCTGTGCAGTGGATGCTCTACAGCCTCTTCTCAGGCGGCTTGATGCTGGGTGCCATTTACATGGCAACGGATTATGCTACCTCCCCTGCAACGGCTTGGGGACAGATCCTCTACGGCATCGGCTGTGGTGTGCTGACGGTGGTATTCCGCTACTTCGGCCTGTTCCCGGAGGGTGTCACCTATGCCATCCTGCTGATGAATGCCCTTGTTTGGGTCCTGGACCGCTATACCGCTCCCCGTCGCTTCGGCGTGAAGAAAGGAGGTGCCTCCAAGTGAAGAAGATCTTGCTCCCCTTGGTGGTGCTCCTGGTCTGTGGCGGCATCCTCTTCGGCCTGTCCTATGCCCTGCAGGATGTACGCCGAGAGACCGCAGAGGAAGTCCTCCTGTGGCATATGCAGACCATTCTCCCCGGCAGTACAGACTTTACGGAAGAAGCCTATGCAGGCCTGGATGCCAATATTTCCCGTGTGTTCAAGGCTGACAACGGCTACGTCATTGAGACCGTTACCTACGGCTACGCAGGAGACATTACCATGCTGGTAGGTGTCAGCAACGCAGGCAAGGTCACAGGTCTCGTTGTGACGGACCTGGCTGAGACCTGCGGTTTAGGCAAGGAGGCTCTCAACGATCATGTGTTCCTGGCACAGTTCTTAAACACAGAGGGGAACGTAGCCATCGGCACTGCCGGGGCAGATGCCTTCAGCGGAGCCACGGATACCGCAAGTGATACAGAGGACAGCCTCTATGTAGATGCCATTTCCGGCGCCACCGTTACCTCTAAGGCCATTGCCCGCAGCGTCAATTCTGCCGTAGGCTTCGTCACCGGGGCAGACGCAGATTCCGGTGCAACTTCTTGGGGAGGTTAAAGTGATGAAAGACAGAACCTATATCCTTTCCCTGTTCCTTGGAATAGGGCTCACCCTGGCCATGGCGGTTGCCATCCTTCTGGAGGCCTTTGCCCCGGCAGTGGTCCTGCCTGTAATGAATATCCCCAATATGGCAGGCCTGTGCCTGGCGGTCCTTCTCCTTGAGCACTACCTGGTGCCCGATCCTCGCCGCTGTTACCTTGGTATAGGACTCCTTGCCGTTCTGACCTTCGGCCTTCTGCCCTGGGCCGCAGGCTATGTAGCTACGGCACAGATGTGGAAGGTAGCCCTTGTTGGGGGCGTCCTGTTCACCCTTCTGACTTGGCTCTTCGATTCCATTATGGATCGGATCACCACCGGCCCCAAGGCAGGTCCGGCCCCCGTCATTAGCGCCTTCGGCCTGTACCTGGCCTTCCAAGCCTTCGCCGGCATTATCCTGTAATGGCGTTGGGTCATGGTTCGTCGTTGGATATGTATAGATTTTCCGTTTGCCACAGGGCTTGTTGCAATAGGGTTTTGACCAAGGGGACGAATAAATCCGGTTGATCCCTTTGTTGGGAACAAAAAAGCTGAGCCCCCACAGGAAATTCAAGGATTTCCTGTGGGGGACTCTGTTTATGTTGTCGTTATGTTCGGCGGAGGAAGATCTCGCCGCAGCGGCGGCAGGTGAGCTTGCTCTGCCCCTTGCCTACGGGGGCGGAGAGGGTACGGCGGCAGGCAGGACAGCGGAAATACCGCCTCTGCCTTCCGTAACGGAGCCGTCTGCCGATCCGCTCCCGATGCTCCGTCCAGAAGGCTGTGAACCGTCTCCTCATAGGGTCTCTCCCTTATCAGCCACCTTGGCCTGTCGAAGGATCCGGGTGAAGTATGCAAAATACCCGGCAAAGGACAGGAGGATCAGCCCGGAGATCAGGACCACGTCAGCCACCAGGAACCAGGTGGGAGCAGTCCGCCACAGCATCAGTACGAACATGGACAGGTAGATCACCAGGGTACACAGCTTGCCGTACCAGCCTGCACTGAAGATCTTGTGAGTCCGCTTGAGAGTCAGATAGGTAAGGATGCCGATAGAGATCTCCTTAAATGCCATGACTCCTACGACCCACCACAGATTCATAGGCAGGATGCACAGCAGGAGTGCGGCCTGGGTCAGCTTGTCGGCAAAGGGATCCAGTGCCTTGCCGAAATCGGAGACCAGGTGGAAGGTACGGGCGATCCAGCCGTCTACTACGTCTGTGACCCCGGACAGGACCAGGAATGTCACTGCCCAGCCGTAATAGGCACCCTCGTAGCAGTACACGATCACAGGGATCAGTGCCAGGCGGAAAAAGCTGAGGAGATTGGGCAGAGTAAAGATCCGATCCGTATCGGAACTCTGTGCTACCTGTAGTTGCTTGCGTTCTTTGTCGGTCATAATAAAACCCCTTTCGGATAGAGTATTTCCTATTTCCTACCTATCTTAACACAGGAACATCAACTCAACATCAACAAAAGATGAAATTTTCTTATTTTTTATTCCCAAATGCAGAAGAATATGATATAATATAAAAATCCATATGGAAGGGGATGAGTGCCGTGTTCCGAATTTTGGTTGCAGAGGATGATGCCGCACTGCAGCAGCTTTTCTGCAGGGTGCTGAGCCGCAACGGCTTCAGTACTGTGGGAGTCTCCGACGGACAGGAGGCTCTGGAGCTGATGGAACGGGAGTTCGTGGATCTGATCGTATCGGATATTATGATGCCCCGTATGGACGGCTATGCCCTGGTACAGACCCTGCGGGAGGGGGGCAGTACCATTCCCGTTCTTATGATCACGGCACGGGACGGCTTCCGGGATATGGAGTGCGGCTTCCGCTCCGGGGCAGACGATTATATGGTCAAGCCCATTAACGTAAACGAGCTGGTCCTGCGGGTCAACGCCCTCCTCCGCAGGGCGAGAATGGTGACGGAGAGACAGCTCTCCTTCGGCAATACGGTGCTGGATTACGACTCCCTTACTGTCACAGAGGGAGAGTCGGCAACGGTACTGCCGCAGAAGGAATTCCAGCTCCTATACAAGCTCCTGAGCGCCCCGGGACAGATCTTTACCCGTCAGCAGCTTATGGACGAGATCTGGGGGCCGGACAGCAACACAGAGCCCAGGACCGTAGACGTACACATCAACCGACTGCGGGATCGCTTCCGAGGCAGTGAGGAGTTCGAGATCCTGACGGTACGGGGCATCGGCTATAAGGCGGTGAGGAATCATGGAATATAATCACTATTCCCTGCGGATGAAGCTGTACTACTGGCTCATCGTGTTCATCGTGGTGCTCCTGTCCTTTATAGGGATCCTCAGTATAGCCTCTTACCTGGAGGAGCATGAGATCCTTAAGGATCTCAGTGTGCTGACCTTAGTGAGTATGACCACGGTCTCTACGGTGATCTGCGGCTTTGTCAGCTACTTTGTAGGCAGACGGATCCTGGCACCTATGGTCAAGCTCAGTGCCGCCTCCAAGGAGGTTGCCAAGGGGAATTACTCCATCCGGGTAGAGGATTCCAGCAAGATGGAGGAGGTCCGGACTACCTTCCGCAATTTTAACGCCATGATCAAGCAGTTAGACAGCGTTGCTACCCTCAGCAATGACTTTGCGGCTAATGTGTCCCATGAGTTCAAGACCCCTCTCACTGCAGTGGAAGGCTACGCCATGCTCCTCCAGGATCCCACTCTCACGGAGGAGGAGCGGCAGGAGTATTTAGAGCAGATCCTTGCCAACGTTCACCGATTGACGGAGCTGGTGGGGAACATCCTCCTCCTGTCCAAGTTAGAGAACAAGGGTCTTGCAGATGCTTACAGCCGATTCCGTCTGGATGAGCAGATCCGCCAGGCTGTGGTCCTGCTCCAGAGCCAGTGGACGGAGAAGGAGCTGACCCTGGATGCGGAGCTGGACGAGGTCACGATCTGTGCCAGCCGGGAGCTGCTGAGCCATGTATGGAGCAACCTTATAGGCAACGCCGTCAAGTTCAGTCCCCAAGGGGGTGTCCTTGAGCTGCGGCTCCTGGAGCAGAAGGAATGCGTGGTCTTTACCATCAGGGACGAGGGCCGCGGCATGAGCCCTGAGATACAGGAGCGGATCTTTGAGAAATTCTATCAGGGTGACCCCTCCCACAGATCCATGGGACACGGCCTGGGACTGCCTATGGTCAAACGGATCGTAGAGCTGTCCGAGGGTGTCGTCGAAGTGGAGAGTGAGGAGGGACAGGGCGCACTGTTCCGGGTCATCCTGCCTAAGTAATACATACTTTAATCATATGGAGGATAGGAAATATGATCGTATCGAAAGCAAAGCCCCTTGAGGCTGTCCTTGCTATGCTGGAGGGCGTGAGCAAGGTTGGATTGGTAGGCTGCAAGAGCTGTGCCTCTGCCTGTGCCGTAGGCGGTGAGAAGGAATGTGAGGCCATGAAGGAAGCTCTGGAGACAGCAGGCTATGAGGTGGTGGGGATCGTTATGCCCGACGAGAGCTGCCACAAGATGCTCCTTCGCCGTGAGCTGAAGGCTGTGACCGCCGCCGGTGCAGAGGCCCTGGTATCCCTGGCCTGCGGTTCCGGTTGTCAGACCGTTGCAGAGAATGTAAAGATCCCCGTATATCCTGCCAATGACACCATCTTCGTAGGACAGACGGAGAGGGTCGGTATCTTCCACGAGATGTGCCGCACCTGCGGTGATTGCGTCCTGGGTGAGACCGGCGGCATCTGCCCCATGACCAAGTGTGCCAAGTCCCTGGTCAACGGTCCCTGCGGCGGACAGAAGAACGGCAAGTGTGAGGTAGACCCCAACAACGATTGTGCATGGATCCTGATCTACAAGCGGCTGGAGGCCCTGGGTCAGCTGAATAAGATGGAAAAGACCCTGGAGGATCATTCCTCCCGGACCTATCCCATGAGTGTAAATGTAAGGGAGGCAAAGAAATGAGCAAGCTGCAACAGACATTCTTACAGGGAGGCTTCCCTATCACGGCGGAAATGGCTCCTCCCAAGGGCTATGACTTTACAGAGGCACTGGAGACCGCAGCCCTTCTGAAGGACCGTGTAGACGGTGTCAACGTAACGGATATGCAGTCTGCCTGCCTCAAGGCGAGCTCCCTGGGCCTGTGTATCGCACTGAAGCAGGCAGGGGTAGAGCCCATCCTCCAGATGACCGGCAGAGATCGCTCCCGTATGGCCATCCAGGCAGAGTTCCTGTCTGCAGCCGCCTTCGGTATCGACACTATGCTGGCTCTCACCGGGGACCATCCCGTAGTGGGGGACTGCAAGAGCTCCAAGCCCGTCTTTGACTTAGACTCCGTAGGCATCCTCAAGCTGCTGACCAATATGGAGACCACAGGCAAGGATTGCGGCGGCAACGACCTGAGCTCCACCCCCAAATTCTTCAAGGGTGCGGCAGTGACCCCTGTATATGAGCCTCTCTTCCTCCAGATCAACAAGCTCAAGAAGAAGATCGACGCCGGTGCAGAATTCGTACAGACCCAGGGTCTGTTTACCGTAGAGGCACTGGAGACCTTCATGAATGAGGTAGAGCGGAACAATCTGAAGGTCAAGGTCATGGCAGGCATCATCCCCCTAAAGGCAGCGGGCATGGCCCGTTATATGAACGAGAATATCCCCGGCATTTCCGTCCCCGATACTATGATCGAACGTCTGCAGGCCGCCGCCGAGGAAGGCAAGGCCAAGGGCGTCAAGGGTCTGCCTATGGAAGCCGGTATGGATATGGCAGCCGATCTCATCCGTGAGATCAAGGCCCGCGATCTGTGCCACGGTGTCCATATTATGGCCATTGGTGCAGAGCGAAATGTCCCCAAGATCTTAGACCGCGCAGGTCTGTAATGATAGGAGTTATGTAAACCATGCAAGCCATTATTTCCCAGCTCGCCCAAGAGCTGAACAAGGACCCCAAGCACGTTGAGAACGTCATTACCCTCTTAGACGAGGGGAACACCATCCCCTTTATTGCCCGTTACCGCAAGGAGCTCCACGGAGCCATGGACGATACTGCCCTCCGTGATCTGGCAGACCGCCTCCAATACCTGCGGAACCTGGCACAGCGTCGGGAGGAGATCCGCAGATCCATTGATTCCCAGGAGAAATTAACGGAGGAGCTGTCCCTGGCTCTAGACAATGCCAAGACCCTGTCCGAGTTAGAGGATATCTACCGTCCCTATAAGCCCAAGCGTCGCACCCGTGCCACCATCGCCAAGGAGAAGGGCCTGGAGCCCCTGGCACAGCTCATTTTCGCCCAGGGGAAGGATACGCCTGCCCCCGAGGAGCTGGCACAGGATTATGTAAACCCCGATCTTGGTGTCGATTCGGCAGAGGAGGCCCTGGCAGGTGCCTCCGACATTATTGCCGAGACCATTTCCGACGATGCAGACATCCGCAAGGAGCTGCGCAAGCTCATGCAGAAGCAGGCTGTTTTTCGCTCTGCGGTAGTCAAGGATAAGGAAGAGGAGGGGGCTGTGTATCAGCTCTACTTCGACTTCACCCAGCCTATTGCCAAGACCCAGGGACACCAGGTCCTGGCAGTGAACCGTGGAGAACGGGAGGGCTTCCTGAAGGTCGCCGTAGAGGTAGACCAGGAGAGGGCCCTTATCCCTATCCGCAGAGCAGTCTTGGTCCCCGGCAGCAATGCTGCCCCCTTCGTCCGTGCCGCCGCCGAGGATGCCTATACCCGTCTCATTGCTCCCAGTATGGAGCGTGAAATGCGTACCGCTCTCACAGACGCCGCCAACGAGGGAGCCATTCACAACTTTGCTCTCAATCTCCGACCCCTGCTGATGCAGCCCCCTGTGAAGGGTCACGTGACCTTAGGTCTGGATCCCGGCTACAGCCACGGCTGTAAGTGTGCCGTTGTAGATCCCACAGGCAAGGTCCTGGATACCGCTGTGGTCTATCCCACCTTCTCTGCAGGGAAGAAGGAGGAGGCTATCCGCACCTGGGCTACCCTGATCCGCAAGCACAACGTAGAGCACATTGCCATCGGCAACGGCACCGCCTCCCGTGAGACGGAGAGTGCGGTCTGCGAGCTGTTGGGACGCGTGAAGGGCGTCAGCTATATGATCGTATCCGAGGCAGGTGCCTCTGTCTACTCTGCTTCCAAGCTGGCAGCAGAGGAATTCCCTCAGTACGACGTAAATCTCCGCAGTGCCGTCTCCATTGCCCGCCGTCTCCAGGATCCCCTGGCAGAGCTGGTCAAGATCGACCCCAAGGCTATCGGTGTAGGCCAGTATCAGCATGACCTGCCGGAGAAGCGTCTGGACGAGAGCCTTGCCGGTGTAGTAGAGGATTGTGTCAACGCTGTAGGCGTGGATCTGAATACCGCCTCTGCCTCCCTCCTCCGCCGTGTTTCCGGCCTCAATGCCACCACTGCCAAGAACATCGTTACCTACCGTGAAGAAAACGGTGCCTTTACTACCCGCAAGCAGGTCCTTAAGGTCCCCAAGCTGGGTGCCAAGGCCTATGAACAGGCCGCAGGCTTCCTCCGCGTCCCGGAGAGCAAGCAGATCTTGGACAATACGGGAGTCCATCCCGAGAGCTATGAGGCTGCCGAGAAGCTGTTGGAGCTCTGCTCCTACACCCTGTCCGATGTAGCCGCAGGACAGCTGTCCGAGCTGAATGCCCGTTTGGATGCCTACGGTGTATCCAAGGCTGCGGAGGTCTGCGGCGTAGGCGTGCCCACCCTCCGTGACATCGTCAAGGAGCTGACCAAGCCCGGCAGAGACCCCCGTGACGAGTTGCCTCCTCCCATCCTCCGTACAGACGTACTGGAAATGAAGGATCTGAAGCCCGGCATGGTCCTTACCGGCACGGTTCGCAATGTCATTGACTTCGGTGTATTCGTGGATATCGGCGTCCACCAGGACGGCCTGGTCCACATTTCCCGTGTCTGCAACAAGTTTATTAAGCATCCCTCTGAGGTAGTCAGTGTAGGGGATATCGTCAAGGTCGCCGTTTTAGAGGTGGATCAGAAGCGGAAGCGTATCAGCCTCACTATGCGGGATCTTCCCAAGGAGTAAGTTTTATGAGCAAGATCAATGTCTGTATTCTCTTCGGAGGTATCTCCCCGGAGCATGAGGTCTCTCTCCGATCTGCGGAGTCTGTCCTCAGCAATCTGGATAAAGAGAAGTATCATATTTTCCCCGTAGGTATTACCCGTCAAGGGCAGTGGTTCCTGTTCGGAAGCGCGGATTACAGTCTCCTTCCCTCCGGGCAGTGGCTACAATGTGAGGCCAACCGCCTTGCTTTGGTCTCCCCTGTTCGGGGGCAGGGTCTGCTGATCCGGGAGGAGGATGGGTTCAGATATCAGCCTATTGACGTGGCATTCCCCGTCCTTCATGGGGAGAATGGGGAGGACGGCTCTGTACAGGGGCTGTTCCGGCTTGCTGGGATCCCCTGTGTGGGACCCGGCGTGGCATCCTCTGCCACCTGTATGGATAAGACTCTGACCAAGCTGGTCTGCGACAATGCCTCCATCCCCCAGGCGGCCTGGGAGCTGGTCACCGCAGAGAGCCTGGAGAAGAGCCGTGACAGAGTCATGGACCGTATCGAGGGCCGCTTTGCCTATCCCGTGTTCGTCAAGCCTGCAGGAACCGGCTCCTCCGTAGGGGTCGCCAAGGCCAAGGACCGTGCTGCTCTGGAGAAGGCTCTCCTCAATGCCGCCCAATTCGACACCAAGCTCCTGGTAGAGGAATTTATCCACGGCAGAGAGGTAGAGGTTGCGGTTATGGGCAACGGCAATCCCGTTGCCTCTGTCTGCGGCGAGATCGAAGCCGGAGCGGAGTTCTATGACTACGAGGCCAAGTATATTTCTGACTGCTCCACCCTCCACATCCCTGCTCGGATCGACGAGGAGACAGGGGAGAGGGTACGGGAGCTTGCGGTCCACGCCTATAAGTCCCTGGGCTGCAGAGGGCTGTCCCGTGTAGACTTCTTCGTTACCTATGCAGATAACCGCATTGTGTTTAACGAGATCAACACTCTCCCGGGCTTCACCTCCATCTCCATGTATCCCAAGCTCTTTGCCGCCGGCGGCATTCCCTACTCTCAGCTTCTGGATCGCCTCCTGGAGCTGGCTATGGAGACGTAATATGGAGCAGAGGGTTCTGATCCGGATCTACAGTGAACAGCAATACGAGGAGGAGACACCGGAGGTGTCTGAGTTTACTACCCTGGGTACCATGAGCTGTCATGAGGGGGAGATCCGCCTGTCCTATGAGGAAACGGAATTGACGGGACTGCAGGGGACCACTACCACCTTCCTGCTGGAGAAGGGCCGTATCACCCTCCGTCGGGAGGGTAGCCTCCGATCCGAGATGATCTTTGCCATTGACCGGGAACACCGATCCCTCTACGATATGGGTATGGGTGCCTTCCTGATCACCGTCCGTACCGTGTCCCTGATCCAGGCCATAGGCCCGGAGGGTGGATTTGCAGACGTAGCCTATGACCTGATCATCGAGGACACCGTAGCAGGCACCGTCCGCTACCATCTGGATGTAGCCCCTACAGATGCCTCCTAATAGGGGAAATAGCAGATACAACTTATGAATTTGTTGTGAGGGGCTGTTTTCCATCGGAATGGTCTTATATATTCTGTTTGAGCCTGTTGGGAAATGGGTACTTCTCTCTGAGCTTGCCCTATGGTTAGTGGTACAATTCTTCTGCCATGAGTATTTTACGATCTTCGGAGTAAGTGAAAGGAAGCTAACCGGTTACAATCAGTGTTTTGAGGGAACGGTTAAAGTATTTCCTGTGAGTGAAACACGACTCATCCCGGATCTGTACCATATCGTGCTTCATATATTGCTTGCTGTGGACTTAGGACTGCTGATTGCAGCTATGATTTAAGGAGAACGAAGATGCAAAATTTTGGGATGTCGATGCTTTGGTTTTGGGTATGCTATCTGCTGGTCACTGTTGTAGGAATTCTCCACGCGGTGTTTAATATCTATGTGCTGAAAATGAAGCCTATGGATGAGCACAGTATGGGTGAAGGCTACGAAAAGACAAAACCGTGGCATCCTCTGTATAACATCATCCTGTTCTCCGTTTTTGGTTGGCTGTACATGAAAGGTCTTGCCGTTCCCACTATGGAGGAAGCACTGATCACGGGAGCTTTATGGGCAGGGATCTGCATTGTCTTTGATGTCTTTGGCTGGGTTTTGATCAAGCACCCTTGGAGCCTGTCATTCAAGGGCTTCTATGTGGACTATCAACCTTGGATCACGCTGATCTATCTTGCAATCTTCGCAGGACCAATGGTAGGATATTGGCTAGACATATAAGAGAGCGTGCCATAAAACATCAATCTATCTCAGAATCGTCACCGAAAAAAGGTGGCGATTCTTTTTGTTAAGGAGACTGCAAATAAAAAGTCAAGCCCTAAATGAAGAAATTCTCAAAAAATTTTTCTGTGAGGCTCTGGGTAAAAAAGGGTATAGCAAAGCTGCCGGTGAACAGGCGCGTTCATCGGCCAGGGAACGGCTATGAAGGATCTAATACTACTTTCTAATTAAACTGTTTGATTATCCATTCTCTACCGGTAATGCTTGAGATAACATCTTTGGTTAATGTACAAATGGTATCGCACAAGCGATCCACGACTTTTTCCAGTGATGAAAACACTTCATTACGAAATCCCCGCTTTCGGATCTCTTTCCAAATTTGTTCAATTGGATTCATCTCTGGCGTATAGGGCGGTATGTGATATAGGACGATATTCTCCGGTATGTTCAATCATCGGTATATTCATTGTTTTGGTTTACATAATGTCTGAGTCGTTGGACTTCTGTGTTAATTTTTTTGAGGCCTCAATGACCTCTACCAGCTTTTTGGCAAGGAGGCGGAAGTAGGCACCTACAAATTGATCCTGATCCATAGGAAGGAGGGTTCCGTCAAGGTCAAACAGAACGGTTGTGATCTTTCCCATAACACAGACGGTTCTCTGTGTTATGAGAAGAAGTT
>JAZNYV010000156.1:0-5737 GCA_045594585.1 Faecousia sp.
TTTTCAATGAAAAGTAGACACTTTTCATTGAAGCTTTTGTGCCACAAGTGACACAAAAGACGTCTCATACAAGTTTCTACGCCCTTACGGGCTATAAAAAGTAGCCATTTCCAATGTCTACTTTTTAAAGAAACTTGGTATAATGCAATGAAACTCCTAAAAATGTTATACATTTTCCCATAGTTTGAAAAAATATCCTTTGAAACTCCAACAGCCACTTTCGGAACGAATCGCTCCGAAAGTGGCCGTCGCTTAAAGAGCGTTAAGGCTGAAAGTAGTTTTTTGCACTGTCGCTGTAGGCAAATAAGGCCTTGCACAGCACCAGGAGGTTGCCGGTTTTGTTGTTGCCGTAGGTGTCGGCACTGTATCGCAGAGTACAGGATACGGGAGTATCCCCGGCATAGATCTGTACAGAAACGACACTGCGCAGCTCTGCAGCCAAGAGGGTATCCAGAGTAAAGGCGTAATAACCCAGATCGGGATTGTACAGAGCAGCATTCGTCAGGGTGAGAGTCTTTTCTGCACCGGTGGAATCCTTGTAGCTGACCCGGAGAGTCAAGTTGGAGAGCTCGCCGGTATAAGTGCCCATAGAGAAGACAAACTTCAAACAAACCTTGGAATCCAAATCCAGAGCCTTACCGGCCCAAGGAATCATGGGATTCTCCAGATCGGTTAGGGTCTCGTTGGTATTCCCAAAGGTCACGGACTCTACATCACTAAGATATACCTTGTGTACATCGGTCATGGCTGCATCTACAAGGGAATCTGTACGATAGTTCTTGAAAAGCTGGGCTTCCTTTCCGTAGCGGAGCAGATCTGCACAAAGGGTCTTAAGGCTTGTAGCACTGTTTGTCTTATTTAGCTGAGAGTAGGCATAGTCAGCAATGCTGTAGCTGTCCGTGGGGGAGTAGTAGATTTGTCCATTCTTGTTACCATAAAGAACGGAGCTGAGACGGTCGTTCATCTGCACAGCGGTTAAGCCTGTTAAAGTGAAGTAGTAATAGCTTCCCTGCTCCATGGGCTGCAGTTTGACTGTGATAGTGCCTGTCTTGGAATTGCCCTCATAGGTGTCGATCATAGTTTCCAGATAAACGGTGCTCAAATCAAAGTCTGCAAGCAACGACTTTGCCACAGCGAAGTTTACAGAAATATCACTTGCCAAATTCAGGGTGTGGTTGATCTTTAGGCTTTCGTCTAACTGAGGCTCTTTTTCTTCGGTTTTACCGCAGATACAGGCACCGTCCGTAAAGCTATGGCTTTCTGTAAGGACTGCATCACAGCGGTTGCAAGTGCCTGTGTGAGTACCATCGCCCAAATCTGCATAGCTGTAATTATGGCCCAAGGCAGCTACAGTTTCCTGTGCCATAAGGACAGTGTTGCAGATGCTGCAGTGAGACCCCTCTGTGAGACCGTTCTCTGTGCAGGTAGGAGCTGTGGCAGTGTCTGTTACAGGGCTGTGCTCCGTGCAGGGTTCCAGCCAAATGGGAGCGGTATAGGCACGCTGTTTGTCTGTAGGCAGCACACGCACATAGTAATAGGGCTGTGCAGCATCCAGAGGGATCTCCAAATAGGCGTAGCTGTCTGTAATGCTTGTACTGTAGACCACCGTGCCGTTTTTGCCGATGATGTCTACGGTTCCGATGGCCTCACAGTCCGGCTGGAACAGCTCCAGTACAGCGGTAATGGAAGCATTTTCTCCATACTTTGCAATATCACCCATTTGATAGGTCTTTCCGTCTACTACCATATCGTAATAGATGCGGAAGTTCTGGTCTACAGTGGCGTAGACATGGCGGCGAGACAGAGCCCAATACAGACCGGCCTCGGTGAAATCATCTGTGCGGATAACGGTACGCAGACCGTTCACACTTCCCCAATCGGTGCCGTGGTGATCCTGACCGGCAGTGGGACCGATGTGCCAGCCCTTGCTCAAAGCCGTATTATAGCTGGCTTCGTAGGTTGCGCCGTTATTGCGAACCTCCATCAGATTGACGATCTCGTCTCTTTCTTTGGAGTAGCCTGCATACTCATTAAATGTGCCCCATTTATTACTGGGATGATTCCACATGGCAACAATGGGAGCATCCTGAATGTACTTGGTACGGCTGATGGCAGTACCCTTTTCGTTCAGTCCCTTGTTGGCATTGATCAGCATATCATAGAAGTAATACAGACCGCTAAAATCTCCCTTTACAGAGTTGGTTTCTGTGCCTGCGGTCAAACGGGAGATGGTGCCGTAGCCATTGAACACGTTTATGTGACCGGTTTCCTTGAGCTGTTCGGGGTCAACTCGTCTCCATGTCATTTCGTAGCCCTGGCTAATGAGCATATTGCGGTAGGCGGCATTATAATCCTCCGTAATAATCCGCTGCTCCTCCCACAGGCTCATAGTACCGGCAGAATTTTTAAGGAGTCCGGACAGGTTGTAGTAATCCTTGATCTTGCTGCCCGTTTCTGTGCTGAAATAGTTGGAGTGGTCGGTCATAATGAAATAGTCCATATCCGCTACTCCGTGGATGTGCTCATAGGCTTGGGCAGTAGTTCCCTTGCCATCGGAGTAGGTAGAATGGCTGTGAAGCTGACCGAAGAGGAGGGTATTCTCAAACTCATGCTGCTCCGGTGCTGCAATGGGCTCTAAATTGAAGGAGATACGGCATTTCTGACCGTGGGCAGTACGCTCTAAGAAGAACAATTGGAGAGTATGGGTCGTGCCATCGGCATAGGTATTGCCGTTCCATGTGGTGACAGCTTTCCGTCCGGCTGCTTCATACCGCTGCAAAATGGTGTGGCTTTGGGTGGTTGCTCCGGCAGAGGCGGTTACAGTGCCGGTGGCAAAGTCGATGGTACCCTTCTTTAAGCCGTTGCCGCCACCTAAGTCCAATACCAGACAGCCGTCAATAAAGACCCATGCATCATCGCTGCTGCTCAGCTCAAAAAGGGTGTCCTTGTCCGTTTGGGCAAAGCTCAGCTCCATGGTCATGCCGTACCAGTTGTCGGGGAGCTTGGGATCGTAGGTGAAGGGAGTGAAGCCGTCACCGGCTTCGGCCCGTACATAGAATTCGTTGCTTTCTACATTATAATCTACGCTGTTTAAGCTGCTGTCGTAGAAATAGCGTTCTCCGTCAAATTGCAGGGGAGTGTTTACAGGCTCATAGGGATGGACGCCCAGAGCATAGTCCTTTCCGAAGAGATGACCCAGACTGACGGGAGTGAGACTGCTGTAATTACGGGTCAGATTGACCATGGGATAGCCGTCCCGTCCTAAAGCGGGGCTGACGGTAGAGCCGCTTGCCTCATAGAAGCGATTCCATCGGGACGTACCGGCACAGAACACAACTCTGCCACAGTCTGTGGCATAGTCATTCCAGAAGGGGAAGACGTTTTCCATGGTTCTGCTGTAAGGCAGACCGGCAGGGGCATTGTCGTTTACCCGATGGTTGTAGTTATAAAGGCCCAAGGAAATCAGAGGATTCTCTACGGTTTCTATATCCGTTTCCATGGGGATAGGTGTTTCTGTGGTAGAGGTTCTGCCTGTGTAAGCGGTAAACTTGTCTGCAGGGCCTACATAGAAATAGTCCACATCAAAGTCAATGGCATAACCATTTGACCCCATAAACCCAAAGAATAAGGAACGCAGAGGCTTCCCCATAATGTAGCTGCTTTCGGGAATAGGAACGGTGTATTCATGGAAGGTGCCGTCAATTTTCAAATCTGCTGCAGGTACTTTCAGAATTGTAGGCTTCCAAGTGCCCCAATAGCCCCGACCGCCGGAGGCAATGTTCACACGCATATCCTCCAGCTTGCCCTCGGTGGACTCGTCCTTGGACAGATTCACACGGAGCTTCAGCACATCTCCCGGCTGTACGATGTAGCGGAGCTGGTTTTCAAAGGTGACGGCTGCCCAAGTGTTGTTGCTGTCAGCCAATGTTACCGCACCAAACATGGTGCCGTGCTCTGTGCCAATGCCAAAGCTATCCACAGAGTTGATGCTGTCACCGGTCACTCGCTTCGTCCAGTGAGTCACGGTGTTCACAGGGCTGTTAGCGTTGAAATCCAGCATGACATGGGAAGGCTGTTTTTCGTCTCCGATGTAGATATAGTCGTAGTCCAAACTATGGGCAGTGGTGAAGCCATCATAGGAGAAGCGTACGCACATATTATAGATGCATTCCATCTTCCGCCAACGGGCCAGCTCTTCCTCGTTGGTAAAGCGGAGAACCACATAGTCGCCCTTTTTCAGATCTGCTGCAGAGAAGGTGGCATTCAGACGAACATCCACACCGTCCAGCTGCTCGTAGGCACTTCCGTCCTTGGTACGGGCACAGATTTGCAGTGTGCCGCTCTTGCTGCCGTCAAAGCCGTTGGCACGGACACGGATCTCGGCGTATGTGTCGTACTTGTTGCCGGTGTACTGTATGCCCTTAGTGCCCTTCTCCCCTGTTTGTAGGGATAGATAGTTTTTACCCCCGGTGGATTTGATGGTAAGAGTACCGTCTGCCAGGAAGCCACCATCATCCCCCCGTTGCTCGTCATTGTTCATGCTCAGGGTACCGGCATAAGCGTGCCAGTTGGACACGGAAGCGTCAAACTGGGTGCGGTCGTAGGTCGTGACGCTGTAGCGGTGCTGGTCTTCTGCATGATTGGTAAAATCGAAGAACAGGTCAGAGCCCTTCTCCGACCAACCGGAGGGTGCATTGTCTGCAGGTCCGATATAGATATAGCCGATGGTGATGGAGGCGGTGATGGTCTTGTTGTCCCCTGTGCCTTCCTGATAGGGGCAGATGGTGATGCGATTTAAGATCTCACCCTCTGCAATGTCCACAAAGTCCGTGCCGTTCTGCAAATGAGCAGGAAGCTGTAAAACCTGATACTCTCCCACAGGAGCATATTGGATGCCTGTGTCGTGGAATCGCACGCTCTTGCTGACAGTATAGCCGTTAACACTGGTATAGCAGTACACAGTGAATCGGTCCGCAGTGGAAAGAGAGCCGGTGGTCAGGGAATCGGTCCTAAATTTGATCTCCACAATATCCGTTTCGCTGAGCTTATGGTTCAAATCGCCGGTGGCCATGGAGATCTTCTCCATAGTGGGGTCCAGCTTGGCTGTCATAACACCGCCTCCGGCGGTGGCGGTGCCTGTCCAATCGCCCCAGTTGCCGGTCTTCCAGCTCCAGGAGGCACATTCGTCACCGCTGTTGAAGAAGTCCAGAAGAATGCCGGACTTGTTGTCCACACTGAAGCTTCGGGTCTCTGCTGCCATAGCAAATGCACCAAGCAGCAGCAAAAGTGCCAGAAGTAATGTAAGAGAAATCAGTCGTCTTTGCATAAAAATGGCCTCCTATGGCTTCCAAAATATTGTATAAACATATTTTACCATTATTTGTCGACCTTTGTCAAGGACAATATCTCTTGAGTTTCCGTAAAACAATGCCCAATTAAAGTTTCATTTCCAAGCTTTCCATTTTCAACTTTCCGCTTGCGACAGCATAGCCGGTCGCTAAATCGAGATCAGCAGAGAAAATGAAAAAAGTCCGGGCAGTAGTGACTGCCCGGAATGGGAATGGTTGATTAGGCTTCGCCGTTGCGCTTCTTCATGACCTGGCGCATACGCAGGCCGTGATCCAGCTCCTGCTTGCGGATGCGGAGGCTCTTGGGAGTGACCTCTAAGAGCTCGTCATCTGCCAGGAACTCCAGACACTGCTCCAGGGAGAAGATCCTGGGTGAGGTAAGGCGGAGG
>JAZNYV010000157.1:0-3629 GCA_045594585.1 Faecousia sp.
GTCAGATCTTGGGTAACATTGGTCAGATCCTGATCCCAACCGGTAAAGCTATAGTGATAGTCTGCATCATAGGCCTTCACAGGAGTTTCGCCGGTATAAGTTGCAGTCTCTCCCTTGGGAACTGTCTGCTGCTGCAGAAGCACGCCGTTTTCATCTCGGAAGGTGACAGTATATCTGGGCTCGGGCATACCGGCCTCCGGTCCCATGTAGATATAGTCCACGGTGATCTTGCCATAGGAGCCTTCCCGAGGGGCTTTGGTATAAACGAACCGCAGGCCCAGGGATTTCACATAGTCCAAAGTGCGATAGGCATCACTCAGGGTCATGTATATCGTTTGATATTCTCCATCCCTAATTGTAAAGGGGACAGAATTGGTATAATCATTTCTGGTAATGTAGTTGTTTTCAACAACGGAAACTAACTGCAGCTCCGGAGTCTTTCCGCTTTGAGCCACAAGTCCCTCGGTTTTGAATCGAACCGCAAGGATCTCTGCATTAGCAGGGTCATAGGACAGGGTATGGCGGTTTGTGTTGCCCTGCCAGCCGTATTTGCCGGAGGTGCCTGAGGTCGCCAGATAGGCTCCGTAATGCTCGTTGCTTCCCAAGGTGCCGAAGTAGTCGCAGGAGGTATACAGGCTCAGAGTCCCCTCCTCATTGTTCACGGTGAATACATTGCCGGCCTGGTCGGTACAGGCGGTTGCCCATGCAGGATTATCCTGACGGTCATAGTCGTGTCCGCCGTAGGCACCTTCTTGGAAGCGGTCGTTGCTTCCGTCGTTGCTGAAGTCGAAGAGCAGGGCTTCGGTCTTAGGCCCGATATAGATATAATCTATGGTAGCTGTTCCTCCCTGGAGATAGCCGAAGTTGAAGCACACACCCTTGAGCTTGTTGTAGGTAGAGATCTTCTTGGAGCCGAGATTCATGGTCAGTGTCACATACTGCCCTTCCAGACTTCCTCCATCTAAGCAGGCGGTATCAATGGCTAACTTAATGGACTCACGATCCGGATTGGAGGTACTGTTGCTCCAATACTGAGCACCGTCTACCAGATAATACAGGTACAGACCGGGA
This sequence comes from Faecousia sp., assembly GCA_045594585.1. Taxonomy (GTDB): domain Bacteria; phylum Bacillota; class Clostridia; order Oscillospirales; family Oscillospiraceae; genus JAZOXB01. Next base: position 1,072 of record JAZNYV010000157.1, read on the forward strand.
TCGTAGTCACCGTTCTTCTTGACATTGTCCAGCTTGAGTCGTACCTGGAGGATCTCTGCCTTACCGGGATCGAAGTTTAGGAAATTCGCCTTGGTCGCATCCGATGCGAAGGCATAATTTGCAGTTGCGTTGGAGGGTTGGATCATGGTGGTATTCACGTCGCTCCGGGTGGTCAGAGGCACTGTCATAAATCCGTCGGAGATGGTCAGGCTCTCATCCATGTGGGCAGTAGCCCACAGACCTGCATCGGCATAATTCTTGTAGCCATAGACCGTGCTCTTATACTTGCCTGCAGTCCTGTTGTTGAAGTCGAACATGAGCTGGTCGAAGGTCTGAGGCACGAATTCTGCCTCAAAGGTACGACCTCTGGAGCCGCTGAAGTTGATCTTTAGACTGATCTTAGATGTTCCGCTGAGGGTGATCTTAGAATCCGCACGGGTGGTACGGAGGCTGCGGTTAATGGTAATGGTACCGGTAGAGAGCTTCTGAGTGGGGTCGCTGGCGGTGAGGAGGTACTTACCGTCCTTCTCTCTCACCATGACGATCATGGGCTTGTCTACGGTAATGTCTCCGTAGGTCCCCGCCTTCCAGAATACCATGGCGGTAATGCCCAGCTTCTTCTCCTTGACCACATGGAGGGAGGTAGTAGCCTTTACGATCTCCACATCCGGGGATTGGGTGTAGGCCTTGGTTTCCTCCACGGTCTTTTCCGGCAGCATGACATAGCTGTACTGTCCGTTTACAGGCTTGCTGCCGTGATTGAGCCACAGTTCAAAGAAGCTGTATGCACCGTTCTTTACTGTAGCATCCAGACTATACTTGTTCCAATCATCATTGGTATCATTTCCGTCATCCGTAGCTTGACGGAAGGCCTTATTCACATAGACCTGTCCGCCGGAGGGGAAGTAGTAGCCGCCGAAGCTCTCTGCATGGACCCACTTGGGGTTGGTGAAGCTCTTGGGAGAAGAGAAGCTGCTGACCTTCTCCAGCATGACACCGTCTACTTGGATGTCCTCCGTGCCGTAGGTTGTCACGCCGTCTACCTTGCTGTTCTCGAAAAGGGCACGGTTGTCCACATAAGTGTGGACATTGTTGGTACGGGTGGTAAAGTCAATATCCGTACCCACGCAGACGATCTCGTCGTCAAACATAAAATAGGATTTTTTTGCAGTGAGATCAGAGGCAAGAACCTGCTTCTTCTTATTTAATTCCAGGTTCGGATCGAATTTGGCGCGCTCCATCAAAGATACCTCTGCCTCAGACTCCGCCGAGGACCAGCTATAGGCCTCAAAGTCCATTGCGGCAGTGACGAAGCCCCCTGCCATCTCCACGCCACCGACGAAGGTAGCCGCATCCATGCCGTCCTTGTTCTTTTCCAGTGTCCAGCTTTCCGTGTTGGTGGAGTAGTTATAGCTGTAGGTCGTGCCGGGTAAATACGCCTTTTTGTTGCTCCAGGGTTTCCGAAGAGTGCTGTCCTCCTCCGTGGTGCCGGGGACCCGGTAGAGATTGGCATACCGGGTATAGAGCTCCCCGAACTGGTCTGTCTTATAAGTGGTCTCATCGTTATAAACATACAGAGCCCCATCCCCACCGAACCAGCCGTAACGGTTACAGCCGTTAATGCTCTCGGGGATGGCGATACGGCTGGAGCTCATGGACAGAGCCACGGAATACTTCTCGTTCTGCTGCACTGCACGGTCACTACGGAAGCGTACCGCACCGTAGATCCCTTCATTCAAGGGAATGGTCTGATCTACCAGAATGTCCTTCAGCGTTTGGGCAATATTCACATCTCCCATAGCCTTAGCGTAATAGGCATAGCAGGCTTCTGTTTCCTTCGCGGTATCCTGCAGGAGAGCGGAACGGACAAACTGCTTGATCTTTAGGTCAGAAGCTCCATCGAAAGCTCCCACCAATAACAAAGCACAGGACATAAGATTCCTAATGTAGGAGAAGCCCATAGCAGGGTATCGTCCCGTAAAGGGCACCATCATCATGTTCTTATGCATGGTTGGCTTAAAGGTAGTTTGGAGCCAGTCTGCCATTACCTCAGCCCCCTCTAAGGCAAAGGCGGTGCCTGCCATGGCAGAATAGGTATTCATCATACGCTCGCCCAGGACATCTGTTCCATAGGTTCCCTCCAAAGGCCAATACTTATGGCAAATATAGGAGCCATCCTCCTTGATCCCCTCCACTGTATCATAGTGGGGCTCTAAATAGTAGGCCAGATTGGTCCTGGTCTCTTCCATGAGGGCGGTATTCTTGGTCAAGGCAGAGATCATGGTGCAGATATTCAGCCTGGTACGGCGGTTTCCCAGAGTGGCCGTATCCATTTGCCCATCATTATTGGGACGGCACACATTGATGAAATGCAGACAATTATCCGTGTAATACTTGGCAATGGTGCTCTCTGTAGAATTAGGGAACCTCTGAATAAATCAGCTTTTTCTGTTCCCTGATTGGTTTTTCAAAGATTTTTACTCAAAGCAGAGGATTTTACGCCCTTACAACGGCCATTTATCTACTATTTTCAGTGCTTGCCTGCCCTTTTTCTTAAA
>JAZNYV010000158.1:0-23074 GCA_045594585.1 Faecousia sp.
TACCAAGTTTCTTTAAAAAATAGACATTGGAAATGGCTATTTTTTATAGCCCGTAAGGGCGTAGAAACTTGTATGAGACGTCTTTTGTGTCACTTGTGGCACAAAAGCTTCAATGAAAAGTGTCTACTTTTCATTGAAAAACAGTATTAGGTCAATTGTTCCGTAATATACTGCTCTGCGGCGGTGGCGGCTACGGCACCGTCAGCGGTGGCGGTGACCACCTGGCGGAGGCTCTTGGCACGGAGATCCCCTGCGGCAAAAACCCCGGGGAGATTGGTCCTGGTATCCTCCCCTGCAAGGACAAAGCCCGAAGGCTCCAGCTCCACCTGTCCCCGGTACAGCTCTGTGTTGGGACTCTGCCCGACACTGACGAAGAGGCCGTCACAGGGCAGCTCTTCCTCCTCCCCGGTGAGCACGTTCTGCAGGAGAACACCATGGAGGCGGTTGCTGTGGAGGAGCTTGACCACCCGGGCGTTGAGACGGAGTTCTACCCGATCCAGGGCGGCCTGCTCAGCCTTACCTGCACGGAGGGACTCTCTGCGGTGGACCAGGATCACCTTCTTACTCAGACGGGACAGGACCCGTGCGGCGGCAACGGCACTGTTGCCCCCTCCCACTACCACCACCGTCTTGCCACGGTAGAACATAGCATCGCAGGTGGCGCAGTAGTGGACGCCTCTGCCTGTAAGGGCTTCCTCCTCTTCTAAGCCTAAGTGGCGGTGACGGGTCCCTGTGGCAAGGATCACCGTGTCAGCGGTAAAGGTGCCTGCATCGGTAACTACGGTCTTGGGCTTGCCTGTAAGCTCTACGGACAGGAGCTCTGCAAAGAGGCTCCTTGCTCCTGCAAGGTCAGCCCCCTCCTTCATAGCCTGTCCCAGGGAGAAGCCGTCGATCCCCCGGGGGAAACCGGGGTAATTGTCGATCTGATCGGTCAGAGCCATTTGGCCCCCTACGTTCATCCGCTCCACCAGGAGGGTGGACAGGCCGGAACGGGCAGCATACATGGCGGCGGTATAGCCACCGGGGCCACCGCCTAAAATAAGCACTTGATAATGGCTATCCATAGGGAACATCCTTTCATTTTACGGAACCGATGACGAGATCGGGAGGGATATCGTCATGGGTTGCTTTCTTACCCTACAGCCTCTTCGGCATTGGCACTTGCCACGTCGAAGATACGGGCCACGCTGTAGTCTACGGACAGGGGATACTCCTGCTGGCAGGCATCCATAAAGGCCTGGAGCTCCCGATATACCAGCTCCTCGGCGGCGGCATCGTACCATGCACGGGTCTCGGTCTGTCCTACGAAGTACATAATATGATACCCGTAAGTGGTCTTAACGATACCGTGGTCCCCTGCCTGTCTGTCTGAATCGAAGCACCAGTCGTTAAACTCCGTGACCATATCTCCGGGAGCGACCTCCTCGTACAGACCGCCGTTCTCGGCGGAGCCGGGATCCATGGTGTTGTCAATGGCCAGAGCAGAGAACCTCTCCTCCGTGGGCTCCTTGAGCCATTCGTCATAAATGGCCTGTGCAGAGGCCTCGGCGGCGGTCCAGTCTGCCTCGGTCCAATCGGCCTGGTCGCCCTGAGGCTGGATCAGAATGTGGCGGACGTTGATGTTGTTGACCTGCTTCTTGCCCTGGGACTCGAAGGTGTCACGGTTCTCGTCGTAGTAGGCAAGGATCTGATCCTCGGTGAGAGAGGCTCGGATCTCCTCCTGCTTGGTGCGGTAGGCCGTAGCGGCAAGAAGGTACATCTCGTAATACTCCCGGTAGCTCTTGGCATCGGTGCCATCGCCGAAGTAGTACTGGATATAGCTGTCAGCATCGGCAAAGCCGTTGGCACTGTATTCGTCGTAGAAGGAGCCCTCGGTCTTAAGGATGTCGTCCAGTGCATCCCGATCCTCCTGGGACAGGGTAATGCTGTTGGCGGCAGCGTACTGTGCCATGGCGTAGTTCCGTGCCAGACCCTGTACGGCGTAATCCAGGAAGTACTGCTCCCAGGTCTTGCCCGGGTCTACCTCCTGTGCCCACAGGGGCTTGGTGGTGTCCATGCCCATCATGGAGGCGTAGCCGCCGTAGGAGCCCATAAAGTTCAGATACTCCGTCCAGTAGGCTACCTGCAGGTGACGGTTCTCAAAAATGGGAGCCCGGTCCTCCCCTGCAACTGCCAGCACGGCAGTCATGTTGCTGTCGGTGGGGGTGGCGGTCTCTACGGTGTAATGGTTGCATACGGTAACGTCGTTCATGCCGTAGCCGGGGGTGCCGTTGACTACCAGCTCGGGAAGCTCAAGGGGAGCTGTCTCCTCAAGACTCTCCTCAGTGGGAGCGGTGGCGGGAGGCTCGGTGCTGTTGGTGGTGCTCTCTGTAGGCTCCTGAGGGTCAGAGCCGCAAGCGGTAAACAGACCTGCCAGCAGTGCGAGGGTCAAGAGAATTGCCAAATATTTCTTCATGGGGTAGAATTCCTTTCAAATTGGTTCCTATAGTGTATCACAAAGGGGTGCAGAATGCAAGCCTTACTCCGCATCCCGTATGGAGGTAAATTCCGTCACCAAGGCGGTGAGAGTAAAGTCGGTACCGCTGACCTGGGGTGCAGGGTTGAGGGTCAGATCATGGTCCTCACCTTGGCCGGGGGTAAAGCCCACGGAGGGGAGAATGCCGTTGTCAGTGGTCTCTACAGGGGTAAGGGCAGGGATCTCCCCGGATACAGCAACCGTAGGGGGATTCTCTAAGGACAGGGAGCCCTCTGCGGTCTCGGGAGCCTCGGTGGCTGCGGTAGTGGGCAGGGTCACCACCTCACCCATAGGAGCAACGGGAATGGTAGGCTGGGTAGGCTCGGGAATATCCCCGGGACGGGGCGTATCCTCTAAGAAGGTCCTTGCACCGTGCCGCTGGAGCTTGCCGTTGACCGTGAGGCTGTAGGTCTTGTCCTTCTCCAGCTTGGGAGAGGAGAGCCGCAGACGGGAAACGGCGGCCTCTGTGGTAAAGCCCAGGACCTCCTCATCCTCCAGCAGGAGGCTGATCTCCGTGCCGGGGGTCAGGGTCTTGTCGAACTGCAGGTCCATGGTATAGGTACTGCCCTCATGGGTGTAGTAGGCGGTACCGTCCTCGTAGCGGATCCGGGGCCCCCGGACCGTGGGGCTGTCCTCCTTGCTGCAGGCCCAGAACAGGGATACCGCAGACAGGAGCAGGAGAAGGGCGAAAATGCGTTTCATGGGGGTGACCTCCCTTTCATAACAAGTATTTCATGTATTCTACACCTCACAGGGGAAATTTTGGTGTAGAAATTGTGAACAATCTTGACTTTTTCCCCATTCTTCTCTAATATATCATATATGGAATAAAAAGAAAAGAGGAGATTTTATGATCAGACACATTGTCATGTGGAAATTTAAGGAGGACCCCACAGCCTTCCTTACAGCCTTAGAGGCTCTGCAGGGGCAGATCCCCCTGATCCGCCATATGGAGATCCACCGCAGTGCCGTGGAGAATGCTGCCTATGATGCCATCCTTATTTCCGACTTCGATACCTTAGAGGATGTGGAGCGTTACAAGAAGGACCCCCGTCACGTAGCGGTCTCCGATCTCTGCAAGGCCATCCGCACTGCCAGGAGTGCCATTGATTTTGAGCTGTGAAGCAGTGGTGCGTCTACATCCTCCGCTGTAAGGATGATACCCTGTATACCGGCAGTACCGACGACCTCCCCAAACGGCTGGAGGCCCACCGCCGGGGCAGGGGGGCCAAATACACCCGCGGCAGGGGCCCCTTAGAGCCGGTCTACATAGAGCCCTGCCCGGACCGCTCCGCCGCCCTCAAACGGGAATACGCCATCAAACAGCTCCCCCGGCAAGCGAAGCGGTCCCTTATTGAAGCCCACAAGGGAGAGTTGACAGTGGACAGTTGGCAAACAGACGGCTAAATCCCAATTTATGGAGCTGTTCGATTCCCGTACCATGCAACATATCATCGTACAAGGCTGTCGTAGGGCAAGCTGAGGGCAACTTGCCCTACGGGATAGTGCGTGATTTGGTGGTTTGTGCTTTTTCAAACAGCTCGATAAATGGGAATTTGATCATTTAAAAAGATTTGGAAAAATTTTGATAATAATTCTTATTTTTAACTTGATTTTTCCAAACAGATGTGATATACTATGGGGCGTAAGATAAACTCATAAAGGAGTGTTGTATATGTACATTACCGATACTGTTTTCTATATTGGGGTCAATGATCATGAGGTAGATCTGTTTGAGGGGCAGTACAGGGTCCCCAATGGCATGGCGTATAATTCCTACGTGATCCGTGACGAGAAGATCGCAGTTATGGACACTGTAGACCCCGGCTTTACACAGCAGTGGCTGGACAACCTGTCCCGTGTCTTAGAGGGCAGGGAGCCGGATTACCTGGTGATCCACCACATGGAGCCGGACCATGCAGGCTCCATTGCCGCCTTTACCCGTGCCTATCCCAAGGCGGCCATCGTTTCCAATGCCAAGGCCTTTGTTATGATGGACAACTTCTTCCCCGGCGAGCTTAAGAGTGAGCGTGTCACTGTGGCAGAGGGCAGTACCCTGTCTCTGGGTGAGCATACTCTTAGCTTTGTTTCCGCTCCCATGGTCCACTGGCCCGAGGTCATGGTCAGCTATGAGACCAAGGAGAAGATCCTCTTCTCCGCCGATGCCTTCGGCAAGTTCGGTGCCCTGGACGTAGAGGAGCCCTGGGACGACGAGGCCCGCCGCTATTACATCGGCATCGTGGGCAAGTACGGCCCCCAGGCCATGACCCTCCTAAAGAAGGCGGCTACCCTGGATATCTCCATCATCTGTGCCACCCACGGCCCCGTCCTTAAGGAGGACCTGGGCCGCTATGTTGAGAAGTACATTACCTGGGCATCCTATGCAGTAGAGGAGGAGGGCATCGTCATTGCCTACAGCTCCATTTACGGCAACACCAAGGCTGCCGCCCTCCTCTTAGAGGAGAGGCTCCGTGCCATGGGTGCACCTAAGGTCGTGTCCTACGATCTGGCACGGGATGATATGGCACAGGTGGTTGCAGAGGCCTTCCGCTACAGCAAGCTGGTCCTGGCAGCTCCCACCTATAACGGCGAGGTCTTCCCCCATATGCGGACCTTTATTTCCGCACTGGTGGAGCGGAACTTCCGTAACCGCACCCTGGGCTTCATCGAAAACGGCTCCTGGGCTCCCCGATCTGCCAAGGTCATGCAGGAGCTCTTGGACAAGGCCAAGGATCTGACCTACTGCAATACTGTGGTCACAGTCCGCTCTGCCCTCAACGAGGACAGCAGAACAGCTATTGACAATCTGGCATCTGAGCTGTTACAATAAGAGAAACCTATCTCATAAAGGAGAATGTATATGATCTGCTACCATCACGATCACAGCCATGGCCATAGCCATGAGCATGACCACGACCACCATCATTGCCACGAGGGCGGCTGCGGCAGCTGTACCGCCTGCGATCCCATGCAGGAGACCGTAGCCCTCATGGATTATATGGTCAAGCACAATACCTCCCACGCCAATGAGCTGGTCCAGCTTGCCAAGAAGTTAGAGGACCTGGGCAACGTCGCAGCCGCCTCCCAGGTCATGGCCGCTGTCAGCGAATTCGAGAAGGGCAACCTGCGGCTCTCCGCCGTCCTGGCTTCCCTCAGATAAGGAGGCTTCCCTATGTGCCTGTCTACCGTATACCGTGACACGGTCTCTCCCGAGACCCTGGTCCTGTCCAACGTGACCCGGATCGAATGCAAAGAGGACATGGTCATCCTCACGGACCTCTTCGAGCGGCAGGTAGCCATCCAAGGCTCCCTCCTCATGGCCAACCTCACCGACGGCATCGCCGTGGTCCACGAAAAGTAAACGATCCATAGGCCGGCACTGTCTTTCCACAGTGCCGGCCCTTTTTGTATGAAAGTCCGATTTATACTTATTTCTAATAAAACGGAAATTTGCTTCTATGGGGATTGACAGGGAATGGGGAATGTGGTATTACAGCTCCCTGTGTTTATTCGGGGATGCGGAAGAGGGTGTTGGCGTTTTTAGCGGTTTGGATGCCCATTTCTTGGGGGGTGAGGCCCTTGAGTTGGGCGAGCTTGGCGGCTACTAAGGGGACCAGGCGGCTGTCGTTCCGTCTGCCTCGGTAGGGCTCCGGGGCCATATAGGGGCAGTCCGTCTCGATGAGGATCCGATCTATGGGAATGGCCTCTGCTGCCTCTAAGGCACGACGGGCATTCTTAAAGGTGACTACCCCCGTAAAGCCCAGGTACCAGCCGCGGTCTACCAGCCACCGTGCCAGGTCCGCACTTCCCGAGAAGCAGTGAAAGACGCCCCTCAGGTCCGGGTGCCGCTTGACGATGGTCATGGCATCCTCCGTGGCCTCACGCATATGGACGATGACCGGGAGCTTAAGGGCCTCGGCCAGCTCGATCTGCTCCTCGAAGGCAATGATCTGCTGTTGACGGGGCACGTCCTCATAGTGATAGTCCAAGCCGATCTCCCCAATGGCACGGACCTTGGGGTGGGAGGCAAGCTGTCTGTAGCGGTCTAAGAGTCTGCCGTCTACCCGATCTGCATCGTCGGGGTGGGACCCCACGGAGGCATAGACAAAGTCATATGCCTCCGCAAGGGCAACGGACCTTTCGGAGCTTGCCGGATCACAGCCTACATTCATAATACGGCTCACATCGTGGTTTATGAGATCCTCTAAGATCTCCCGACGATCCTCCTCGAATCGGGAGGCATCCAAGTGGGCGTGGGAATCGAAATACATATCCGTCCCCCCTACAGCGTGCGGCAGGTAAAGAGGATCACCTGACGGTTCTTGGCTTCTTCCTCCAGGACTTCGATGGCGGCTTGACAGCGGTCATCGTCAAAGTTCACCAGAGCATCGTCTAAGATCAAGGGGGCATCCTCCGGCAGGAGCATACGGCACATAGCCAAGCGGAGGGCCAGATACATCTGATCCGCCGTACCGCAGCTCATAGCCGCCGCAGGTCTCTGCAGGGCACCGTCCCGTACAAAGAGCTGCATATCGGGAGACAGGCTCACCGCAGGATATTTGCCACGGGTCAGCTGTCCCAGGATCCGTCCTGCCTCGGCGGTGATCCTGGGGGAGAAACGGGATCTGACCCGTCCGTCTGCCAGCTCCAGGACCTCCTGTGCCAGCTCTAAGGCTTGGAGCTTCTCCTTTGCTTCCACTAACTGACTGTGGAGAGCAGACTTCCGCTCCTCCATGGCCTCCCGATTGCCTGTTGCCTCCATGCGGCCCTTGAGAGCCGCAAGGCGGTCACTGACGTTGCGGAGCTTCTGCCCTGCTACACGGTGCTCGTAGCGGAGCTTGCTCTCGTCCATGGCAAGGGCCTCGTAGTCGATCTTAAGATCGCTGTCACCGAAGAGCTTACGCATATTGGCGTACTGGGTCCGCTGATTCTCTAAGAGCCGCTTCTCGGCGGTGAGGGTATTGTGGGCCTCTGCGGCCTCTGCTAAGATCTGTCTTGCCTGGGTCATATTGGTGCATTCCGGAGCAAAGGCGGCGATCTCCTTGACCAAGTCGTCACAGGCCCTCTGTGCCCTGTTCATACGGCTTGTCAATTGGCGGATCTCCTCTTCCTCTGCCTCGGCGATCTGTTCGTACTTGGCCTGGGCCTCCTTGTAGGCCTCTAAGAGCTGAGGCAGCTCCTCTACGGTGTCTGCCTTGTACTGCTTTAGGATCTGCTGTGCCTCTAAGAGACTGCGGTATCTGCGGAGATTCCTCCGTTGCAGGACGATCCACAGCACTAAGAACAGGGTCAGGGAGGAAGCTGCCACTCCTGCCGCAATAGGCAGAGGCACTGCAAAGGGAAGCAGCTCAAAATAGCTCAGTACTCCCACTGCCACCGCCGCTCCAAAGAGCAGGAAGCACAGCAGGAGGGGCAGGAGCTTCTTCTTAGGCCTCTCCTTGGACTTTTCCCTGTAATCCTCCATATCCCGTCGGAGCTTCTCCTCCGCTCCCTCTACGGTGAGGCCGGCAAAGTATCCGGGAGGCTGGGGTCTGGGGGTCCGAGGCTCTACAAATGCCGCCTCCATACGGGCCGTCTCCAAATCGTCTCGGGCCCGGTCCAGCTGTTTCCCATAGTCCCGGAGCTTGGTATCTGCAGGCAGACGGCTGATCATCTCCTCCAGCCGCTGACAGAGCTGCTCCTGGTCCCGCAGCTTGGCTCCCAGCTCCTCCATGGCGATCTGTCCCTGGGCACGCTTGGCACTGTCGATACGGTTCATAAGGATATCCAGCCGTTGGAACTCCCGTTCCAGGGCTGTCTTTTCTTCTTCCAAAGCGGAGATCTCCCCGTTGAGGGTCTCCAGGGCGTTCCAGTGCTGTTCTGCCTCCGTCAGCTCCGTCCGAAGTCTGGGGATCCTGCCTGCTCTGCCTGCCAGGCGGTTCTTAAGGGCGGACAGCTCCTTCTCCAACTGGGGAGCGGATCTGCTCTGCTCCTCCCCTGTGCTGACTAAGGCTCCCAGCCGCTTCTCTAAGGCATCGTCCTCCCCTACAGACATCCCCAACTGACGGATGAAGGCGGTCCGTTCAAAGACGCTCCGCTCCACACCGCAGAGGGTCCGTCCGCAGTTCTCCCCGGACAGAGCCCCCAGCTCCTTGCCGCTGTCTGTGTCATAGGCACGGAAGAGGCTCATGGGAGCCTTGGCAGTGGACTTCCGCTCGATGGTAATGCGGCGGCCCTTCCACTCCAAGTCAATGGAGCCCTCCATGGGACCGCCGTTCCAGGGGCGGTATTTCTCCTTGGCAGGCAGGCCGTTGTTGAGCTGGTTGCTCCGCTCCTTGGTGTCGATGCCGTAGAACATGGCAATGATAAAGGCGGTCCAGGTGGATTTTCCCTCCTCGTTGGGGAGGGTCAAAAGATTCATCCCATCCTGCAGGTCAAGCTCACCCTTGAGCTTGCCGAAGGATGCTCGCATTTTTAGTATCTTCATACAGTCCCCCTTGTGTTACAGGCTGACCTCTCTGCCGTCCATCAGATCCATAAGAAGATCGGCGGCAGCCAGGATCCGGGGCTTGTCCTCCTCCGATCCCTTGTCATAGCGGTGTTTCAGTTCCTTCATGATTTCCCCCCGGAGGGTGTCCTCCTCGATGCCCTCCCAACGGGGGCCTCGGCGGTAGGTCCTGTCTATGAGCTCTGCACTGAAGGAACGGTCCTTCAGGAGGGCTCCTACCTCCTCAAGCCTGGGCTCCTCACAGGGGCCCTTAAGGATCACACGGAAGCAGTGGCGGTGGGAGTCCTCAGGCAGTACAGCCAGCACAGCCTCTACAGGGTCCTCCCCCGGCTCTATCTCTAAGATCTCATAACGGCGGCCCTCTAAAGCCACGAACTCCGGCTCACAGCAGACCTTGGACAGACGGACCTGTAAGAAGCCCTTCCGTCCGCATTCGTCAAAGCCTCTGCCCATGAGACAGCCGGGGTAGGCGTAGGTGGTGTAATCCTGCCGCTGGATCTGCATCCCGTGGACGTGACCCAGTGCCAGGTAGTCCAGGCCCGACTGTGCGATCTGTTGGGCGGTAATGGGGTTATACTGTGCCCCTGTGTGAAGGAGGAGGAGATTCAGACGGCTCCTGTCCTCTACTTGGAAGTCCTTTAGAGGCTCCCAGTTCCCCAGGGTATAGGCGGCACCGTACAGGTCACAGCCGGGGAGCTCGATCCGTTCTATCTCCTGCTTGGTGAAAATATGGACATTGTCCCCCCAATCCTCACGGGCGTAGGGGCTGTCCTCTCTGTAGGGATCGTGATTGCCGGGAGCAATGTAAATGGGAGCGGAAATAGAGGCAAAGCAGGCCTTGAGAGCCTCCACCGTGTCTAAGTACACGGTCTCTCCGTCGAAAAGGTCCCCCGACAGCAGTACCAGGTCACAGCCCTCGCAGGCCTTGGCAAAGTCCTTGAGGGCCTCCCGCTGCTCCTCACGGCGCTGTTTGGCTCCCTCGGGAGACAGGGCTGCAAAGGGGGCGTCTAAATGAAAGTCCGCAGCATGAATGAATTTAATCATAGATCAGGATCCTTTCTGTTTTTCTACACTTGCCGCTGTCTGTGTCGATGTGGAACAGACAGCCCTCTAACTTGCAGCTTCCTGCCGCAGGCTCGTATCTCTGGGGGAGCTCTCCCCTGAATCGGCGGATGGACAGCTCCGGGCGGATACCTAAGATGCTGTTCCGCGGACCTGTCATGCCCAGATCCGTAATATACCCTGTGCCGCAGGGCAGGACCCTGTCATCGGCTGTCTGTACGTGTGTGTGGGTCCCCCATACGGCACTGACCTTGCCATCCAGCATCCAGCCCATGGCTAACTTCTCCGAGGTGGCCTCTGCATGGATCTCTACAAGGATCAGCTTGGTCCCTACCTTCTTAAGGATCCCCTCCACCTGGGTAAAGGGGTTGTCTGCATTGTAATCCATATTACACCGGCCGATCAGGTCAATGACAGCTACGGGGCCGAAGGGGGTGTTGTAGGTCCCCCAGCCCCTCCCAGGCTGTAGAGCAGACAGATTGGCAGGACGGAGGACCCGTCCGTTCTTCTGCATATAGGCAATGAGCTCCCGTTTGCCCCAGGTGTGGTTGCCCATGGTGATCACGTCGGCACCTGAGTCGAAGATGGTCTCTGCCTGTCCCGGGGTCATGCCCAGGACCGCAGTATTCTCCCCGTTGACCACGCAGAAGTCTACGGCATAGTCCCTCTTAAGAACAGGCAGATTGGCTTGCAGGAAGTCCAGGCCGTTGGATGCCACAACGTCCCCTACAGCCAGTACCTTCATGATCATAGTGCATTCCTCCCGGGTAAATTTATAGATAGCTTACTAATTCGTGTGTTTTTGCAGGAAACAGGGTCTACAATATAGGCAAACCCCAACACAAAGGAGATCATCACCGTGGAAAGCTTCCGAGGAACCTTAGATTCCCTACAGATCCTGTATATCCCCGTCCTGCAGATCTATCCCTGCCCTGCACAGCCCAGGCGGACCTTTGACCCGGAGGCTCTGCGGGAGCTGTCCGGGAGCATTGCCCAATACGGGATCCTGCAGCCCCTTACGGTACGGCAGGTGCCTCAGGGCTACGAGCTCATTGCAGGGGAGCGGCGGCTCCGTGCCGCCCGTCTGGCAGGGTTGGGAGAGGTCCCCTGTATCCTGTTGGAGACAGACGAGGAGCAGGCCGCCATGCTGACCATGATCGAGAATCTCCAGAGGAAGGATCTGGACTACTTAGAGGAGGCACGGGGTCTGTCCCTCCTAATGAGCCGCTTTCACCTGAGTCAGGAGCAGCTTGCCCGAAGGCTGGGCAAGAGTCAGAGTGCCGTAGCCAACAAGCTCCGCATCCTGGGACATAACCCTGCAGTCCTGCAGAAGCTCCGTCAGAACGACCTGTCCGAGCGTCACGCCCGTGCCCTCCTCCGTCTGCCGCAGGAGGAGCGGCTCAAGGCCATTGACATCATTGTGGAGAGACAGCTCTCCGTTGCCAAGACCGAGGAGTATATTGCCTCCTGCCTCAGCAGTCCCCCTCCTCCAAGGGAGCGGAAGCGGAAATTCGTCCTGCGGGACCTGCGGCTCTTCCTCAATACGGTAGAGCACTCCTTAGAGCTGGTACAGAAAGCAGGCTTCCAAGCCTCCTCCCACCGGGAGGAAACGGAGAAGGAGATCATCCTCACCATCCGCCTGCCCAAGCACAAGGCTGTGGAATAACTCCCACCGACCCGACAATTATCAATTTATCCCTCCGTTGGAGCGATTTTGGAATTTGAGTGAATAATGAAGATTGAATAATTGTGGTATCCCTCCGGGATGGATTTAAAATAATGGCTTCGCCATACAAATCGCACCCATTTTTAAATTCTTTGGCGGAGCCGAAATGATTCATTATTCCGATTTACGCGACCGAAGGGAGCGGTAAATCGAATTTTGGCGTCGCGGGGAGGGGTGTTATTTATTATACAGCTTATCTGTAATATTGTACCCCTGGGGTACGTATTTTACGGATGAAATTTTGGTTCCGCTGACGCCGTATTTGGGGGAGTAGCCGAAGAGGTCTATGTAGCGGTGGAGGTCCTGTTCCTCGGCACTCATGGCCTTCATGACCTCTACGGTGGCACGGACATCGTCAATGGCACGGTGGGAATTGCGAACCTTATCCCGTAGGCCGTAGGCCTCGATGGCGTTGCACAGCTTGTGGGGGAAGGGCTTGCGGTCCCGATAGACCGTCAGCAGGTCCAGCTTGGGCTGGTCCTTAAGGATCCCTGCGTCCCCGTGCTTGTTCAGCAGGTAGAATAGGAACATCAGGTCGAACTGTGCATTGTAGGCGGTGAGCATGGTGCCGGGGGTCATGAGCTGACCCAGGAGCTCACAGAGTGCCTGCTTGGAGATCCCGTCCTCTCGGAGCATCTCATCGGTGATCCCCGTAAGAGCGGTGATCTTGGGATCCAGCCGCCGATCGTTGGTCATACGGACGAACTCATCCACCTCGGCAACGGTGTGCCAGCCTCCGTCCCATTCCAGACGGATAGCGGCGAACTCAATGATCTCGTCCCCTGTAAAGCTGAGACCGCTGGTCTCGGTGTCGAATACAAGGATCCCCTTGCAATGCTCCCGTAAATACTCCATTGCCCATCACTCCTTCTGATATTAGAACCATTATATCATATAAATGCCGTCTTGACAAATGTTTTCTTTTGTGATATAGTGACGGTAACCGCATATGTAACCTTCTTCGGGGTGCCGGTGTACCGGCTGAGATTGAGAGACAGACTCTCTGACCCGTGAACCTGATACGGTCAATACCGTCGTAGGAAAAGATGGCACCCTCCGCTTTGCTATCTTGATGGTATGCAATGCGGAATTTTTTTATGTAACCGATGATGAAATCGCGAGAGACGAGGGTGAGAGATCCTGCTCATAAATTGAAGTTTGGAAAACGCAGGAATACTTTGTGTATTTCAAGTTTTCCGAACTGAAGAGTTGGGCAAAGGAACCGGCCTCGTCCGAAGCCGATTTCATCAGCGGCTACGCAAGGAGGCTTCTTTATGAACCAAAAAACCACCCTTCGTGCCCTGTGTGAATGTGCGGTATTCACAGCCCTGGCTCTGGCTCTGAGCTATGTCAAGATCCCTGTGGGCGTGGCCTTCGGCGGCTTCGGCGGCTCCGTGGATCTGGTCATGATCCCCCTACTCCTGTGTGCCATCCGCCGGGGGGTAGGCTGGGGTCTTGGCTCCGGTCTGGTCTTCGGCACCCTTAAGTTCTTCTTTGCCGGCGGCTCCGCCATTTCCTGGGAGTCCATGCTCTTAGACTACAGCCTTGCCTATATGATGGTAGGCCTGGCAGGGGTACTGAAGCACCGCAGCTCCGCTGCATGGCTGGCTGCCCTCATTGGCTGTGGCGGCAGATTCCTGGTCCACTTTGTCAGCGGCGTAACCATCTATGCCCAATACGTCAGCCCCATCTTCGGCTGGGAGGGCAGCTCCGCAACCATATACTCCATCCTGTACAACGGCTCCTATATGCTCCCCAACACCCTCATCGCCGTCATCGCCCTGGCCCTGCTGCAAAAACCCCTCCGGGCCTTCCTGGAAGGAAAGAATGAATAGTTGCTTGGACGAAAACACGCCTGCCCCAATGGGATCTCTCCCATTGGGGCAGGCTTTTTTGGGAATGGGTCAGGTTAGGAAGTAGGCCTTTGCACTGTCACTGTAGGCGAAGAGGGCACGGCACAGGGTCAGCAGGCTGCCGGTCTTGCCGTTGCCGTAGGTGTCGGCACTGTAGCGGAGGGTCGGGGATACGGGGGTACTGCCGCTGTATACCGTAGCCTCAACAGGAGTACGGAGCTCTGCGGCCTGCAGGCCCTCAAAGGTGAAGGCATACAGCTCTCCCGTGTCCCCGTACTTCTCCATTTGTGTTACTACAGCAGTTTGGACAGTGCCGTTTCCGTCCACGTAGCTTACATGGAGGCTGAGGGTGCTCAGATCCCCCGTAAAGCTCTGCAGATCCGCAATATACTTGATCCCTACCTTGGAGGTCAGGTTCAAGGTCTTGCCTGCCCAGGTCACAGAGGCCTGCGCAGGGGCGGAGCCCATCTCATTGACACTGCCGAAGGACACGGCACCCAAGTCGCTCATGAGTAAGACCTCGGAGACGGTCATCTCGGCATCCACCAGGGCGTCTGTGCGGTATCCCTTGTAGGACTGTGCCGCCGCGCCGTACTGCAGGAGGTCTGCACACAGGACCTTGAGAGCCGGGGAGGTCCCCTCCTTGCGGAGCTGGGAGTAGGCATAGGAGCCAATACTGTAGCTATCGGGCTTAGATACGAATGGGGCATCCCCCTTGGTCATTCGGAGCTGTGCAACCACTGTATCGTTCATCTGTACTGCGGTCATGCCGTCTAAGACGAAGTAGTACATCCCGCCCTTTACCACAGGCTGTAGTGTGACCACTCTGTCCTCTACATAGGTGTTGCCCTCATAGACGGGGATCCTGCACTCCAGCAGGAAACTGTCATAGCCTGCCAGGAACTGGGGTGCTACCACATAGTTAATGGAGATGTCTCCCGACAGATTCAGAGCGTGGCGGATCTCAACGGTCTCATCTACCGCGGGTGTCATTTCCTCTGTCTTGCCGCAGAGGCAGGTGCCCTCTGTATAGGTGTGGGGCTCGGTCTTGGATTTTTGGCAGCGTTCACAGGAGACGGTATGCTCCTCCCCCCGATCTTCATAGACGGTATAGCTGTGTCCCAGACGGGGCAGGACCGTTTGGGCCGCTACCGTTGCCTTACAGACAGAGCAGACCTGCCCGTCACTGAGGCCGGAGGCGACGCAGGTGGGAGCCGTGCCGGGAACCGTTACGGGAGTATGCTCCCCTAAGGGGAGCTCCGTCTGTTCTGCCAGAACGGTATTGCAGACACTGCAGATCTCTCCCTCACTGAGACCGTGATTCATACAATCAGAGGGGGTGCCGGGAACGGTCTTGGGGGTATGGGGGGCCATGGGGATCTCCTGCTGTGCAGTGAGAACTGCCTTACAGATACTGCAATGGGAGCCGTCGGTCATGCCTGCGGCGGTACAGGTGGCCTCATAGCCCTTGTCGATCACGGGGTCGTGGGAGGTCTTGGGGAGGGACTCCTCATAGGTCATGCCGCAGGCACAGGAGTAGGTCTCAATGCCTGTAGCGGAGCAGGTAGGCTCCTTGGTGACCTCTACGGTGAAGCTGTGACCCTCTGCCTTAAAGGAGGCGTAGACCTTTAGGTCGGACTTGACCGCCTTGAGGTCAGCGGCATTGCCATTTTCGTCTACCCAGCCGGTAAAGGTGTAGTGCTTACTGTCGTCAGAGGCCTTGGTAGGTGCCTTGCCGCTGTAGACGGCATCCTCCCCTTCGGATAGGGTCAGAGTCTCCAGGACCTTGCCGTCCTCGTCGCAGAAGGTGACGGTGAAAATAGAAGCAGGGGCATTGTCCTTGGGTCCCATGTAGATATAGTCGATCTCGAAGGTGCCGGACAGGGGGTCAGACCCTCCGTTGGCAAGGGGGTCTATACGGATGCCGCTGACGGTCTGCCCTGCAAAGCTGTCGGGAACGGTCATGCGGATGGTCTGATAGGTGTTGTTGTGGGTAAACGAGCTGATTAAGTATCCGCTCTGACCGTAGTTGGGCTTCTCCAAGGTTACGAAGAAGAACTCCATTTGATTCTTAATCGTGCCTGCGGTGGGATTGCTCTTTAAGCGGATCTCCACAATATCCCCCTTCTGAATATTGTAGAGGAAGCTGCCGCGGGATTCAGCATAGGGATCACCGCCTACATAGGTTCCCTTAAGAACGCCTGCGTCGGTGTTACCTGTCACGGTGCTGTTGTGAGTCACCCAGTTGCCGGTCTCGCAGAGGGGTGCCTCCTTGTCGAAGTCTGCCAGGAGGAAGCGGCCCCCTCCCGTATGCTCCGCCTTGTTCTTGGGGGAATTGTTGGGTCTGCCTGCGTAGATATAGTCCACGGTGTAGCTGCCCCTAAGGGGCTCGTCGGTGCCGGCAGTGACGGGGTCAATACGGATATTGGTCAGGGTATGGCCCACTACGTTGGAGGGCAGCTTGACGTATGCTACCTGATACTCCCCTGTGGCGTAGATGGGGAAGGTGAACAGTCTCTCACCACTGTAGCCGGGAGCCTTGTCCGTGGCGTAGAATACCTCCAAATGGCCGGCGTTGCCGGAGGTAATGGCGGTCTTCATACGGATCTCCAGGATGTCGCCCTCCTTGATCTTCATACCGGGCATTCCCTCCGTACACAGGAAGGGATCGCCGCCGAAGATGTTACCGTTCAGGGTACCGTTGCTGTGATCCACCAGGGCGGTAATGCTGTTGCCGCTCCAGTTGTTGTTGGCACTCATGGGAGCAGAGGCTACGAAGTCCATAAAGAGGAACTCGCCGTTGCCTAAGTAGTCTGCCTTGTTCTGAGGGGCGTTCTGAGGCTGTCCGATGTAGATATAGTCAATGGCATACTTGGCCTTAAAGTCCGAGGAGCCGCCGTCAAAGAGGTCAATACGGAGCTGACTGATAAACTCTCCCACAGCTCCCCCGGAGGTACTGCTGAGAGCAAATTGCAGAACGTTCCGCCCGTTGTGGAAGTAGTGGGGCGTTCCTGCAAACATACGGTCCGGGGTAAAGTCACCTACAGTATTGGTGGTGAAGAACACCGCCGCCGTTTCGGGAGCTGTGCCGGAGATATGCTCGTAGTCGAAGCCAATCTCCACAATGTCCCCGGCCTTGATCTTGTACAGCATATCGAAGGCGGTCATACGTAAATAGGAATCTGTGCTGGTCTGACCCTGGGAGCTGAGGACACCCAGGGTGCCGCTGAGATAGCCGTTGCCTGCGGCAGGGTCGGGGCTGATGCTGGCACCGGAGGTGCTGATATAATGACGCCAATTCCACTTGGTCTCACGGCTGCCGGATTCAAATTCCAGGAGCATACCATGGGGATCCGTGTCATAGAGATGATTGAAGCAGCCTACGAAGTCCTCATTATAATAGTATCCCCCGGAGCTGCCTGCATTGGCACTGAAGTACATTCTGCCGTTGACGGCACAGAGACTCTCGATCTCCAGGAAGTACCAATAATAGCTTGAGGTCAGATAGATGGTATGTGCTTGGAGATTGTTCCTCTGATTCCCGTCTGCGAAATTGGACAGATCGTAGGCAATGATGTAGTTCTTGTTCCGATAGGTGTTGTTGGGAGCGGCGGTCATAACGAAGTACAGGATGCCGTTATTGTAGGTCATGCCCTGTACCTCGTAGTAGCCGGTACCGCTGTAGCCCGGGGCCCCTGTAGGGACGGTGATGCTGTTGTAGTTCAGGGGGCAGATATAGGTGCAGCGGACGGTGCCGCTGCCCCGGTTGATGCCGATATCCATGTAGAATACCATGGAGCTGATAGAGGCTAAGAGTCTTACGTTGCCGTTAGCGAAGCTGTGGAGGGTCAGAGATACGAAGTTAATGGGATTACCGGATCCGTCGAGAATGTCGTAATAGGCCACTCTGCGGACCGTGTTGCCGCTGACCTCTAACTTCCAGAGGGTGTGGGCAGAGAACTCTGCATGGCCCACGTGGTACATAGTGGTCACGTAGAGGTAGGTCTTGCCGTTATGCACCACAGCAGCCATATCGTTACCGTGGCCTAAACCGTTAATGACGCAGGTAGAGGTGTTGTCTCCGTTCACCAGGGCAATGGTACTGCCGGTGTGGATATCGGTGCGGTAGATGATGGCGTTGTTGTGATCCCCGGAGGGGGTCTTTAGGGTGTAGACGTAGTTCTCGTCTGCGGCCATACCCTGTGTGGCTACATAGTCATTGGGGATCCGACCGATGGTGGTATAGCCGCTGTCATTCAGGTTGTAGCCTGCGGCAGAAGCCGTAACCGGAAGGAAGGTGCATACCATAGCTGTAATTAGGAGCAGGGAAAGGACTCTGTACCGTTTTTT
Source organism: Faecousia sp. (assembly GCA_045594585.1). Taxonomy (GTDB): domain Bacteria; phylum Bacillota; class Clostridia; order Oscillospirales; family Oscillospiraceae; genus JAZOXB01. The sequence continues at coordinate 17,994 of JAZNYV010000158.1, forward strand.
CATGGAATATACCTCCTGTTATAATATCCACCTTCTATTATACCCTTTTTCCCCTCCTTTGCAAGAAAAACTTTTCCTGTTTATTACAGTAAATCAAAATTCATTTTGATATCACAAAATATTCACAAAATATTTTTACAACACTCTTGACAAAATAGGGTTTAGGATGTATCATTGTCTTAGCACTCGGGGGTGCTGAGTGCTAAATCTCTCAGAGGAGGCAGAACCGTGGAGCAAAAAGAGCTTTCTGCACGCAAACAGAAGATCCTCAAGGCTATTGTGGACCTGTACGTCCGCACGGCGGAGCCTGTAGGCTCCAAGACCATTGCCCAGCTCCCGGATATGGATTTCTCCTCAGCCACCATCCGTAACGAGATGGCGGAGCTGACCAACCTGGGATATTTGGAGCAGCCCCACACCTCTGCAGGACGGATCCCCAGCCCCGCAGGCTACCGCTTCTATATTGACCGTCTCATGCAGGATTACCGTCTGACCACAGACGAGGCCCAGTCCATTAACCAGGCTATGGAGCTGCGGATGCAGGAATTTGATCGGGCTATGAGCCAGGTAGGCAAGCTGATCTCCAAGCTGACCAACCTCCCTGCCTACGCCATGACCGCCCATACCGCAGGCACTGCTGTCAAACGCTTCGAGATCCTGCCTGCAGATCGGGGCAGCTTTATTCTTGTGGTCATGACCACAGACGACACGGTCCGCAACAAGCTCATCAAGCTGCCTCTCCAGGTCACGGAGGGAGATCTCAAGCTCCTGTCCGCCGTCCTCAATGCCGGCCTTACGGAGCTCCCCGTGGAGCAGTTCACCCCGGAGCTCATTGATCGGATCACACGGAGTGCGGGAGCCGGAGCGGCACTGATCCCCATTATTATAGACTTTACCACCCAAATGCTGGAGCAGTGCCAGCGTGCACAGGTCTACGTCACCGGTCAGAACCGCCTCTTGGGCCACCCGGAATACCAGGACCTGAGCAAGGCACAGCAGATCCTGGGAGCCATTGACGAGGAGACCATTTCCAACCTCCCTGCCAAGCTGGACCCCAAGAGCCCCATGCAGATCCTTGTAGGCCCGGAGAACGTGTCCAAGGAGCTTAAGGACACCTCCGTGGTAGTCACCCGATTCGACATCGGTGACGGGATGCAGGGCATGATCGGGGTGGTAGGCCCCCAGCGGATGGATTACGCACAGATCACAGCAAGACTAAGTTACTTTGCAGAGGGCTTGGGACGGATGTTCTCCAAGCCGGAGCTCCCCACCGCCGCCCCTGCACAGGATGAAAATACGGAGGTTTAAATGGATAAGAAAACGGAAGCCGAGATCCCTGTAGAGCAGGAAGAGCAGATCCCTCTTGAGGAAATCGCAGAAGAAGCCCCTGCACAGGAACCGGCAGAAGAACCCAAGGCCCCGGAGCAGACGGTGCCTATGGAGCAGTACCTGCTCTTAGCTGCGGAGTATGACAACTTCCGCAAGCGTTCTCAGCGAGAGAAGGACGGAATCTACACCACTGCTGCGGCAGACACCGTCAAGAGGTTCCTGCCTGTATACGACAACCTGCTGCGGGCCCTGCAGAACGACACTGCAGACGAGGCATACAAAAAGGGCGTCGAAATGACCATGAACGAGCTGAAGAAGATCCTGTCCTCTATGGGCATCGAGGCCTTCGGCGAGATCGGTGAGACCTTCGACCCCAACAAGCACAATGCAGTCATGCATATTGAGGACGACACTCTGGGTGAGAACGTCATTGCAGAGCTGTTCCAGACAGGCTTTGCCATGGGCGACAAGGTGATCCGCTTCGCCATGGTCAAAGTCGCAAATTAAATCGTAATTATTTATTTAGGAGGATATATATTATGGGTAAGATCATCGGTATTGATTTAGGAACCACCAATTCCTGCGTGGCAGTTATCGAAGGCGGCGAGCCTGTTGTCATTGCCAATGCAGAGGGCAACCGCACCACTCCTTCCGTGGTAGCCTTCTCCAAGACCGGAGAGCGTATGGTAGGCCAGATCGCCAAGCGTCAGGCTGTTACCAACGCCGACCGCACCATCGCTTCCATTAAGCGTCACATGGGCACGGACTACCGTGTTACCATCGAGGACAAGAAGTACACTCCCCAGGAGATCTCCGCAATGGTCCTGCAGAAGCTGAAGGCCGATGCCGAGGCATACCTGGGCCAGCCCGTTACCGAGGCTGTTATCACCGTTCCCGCATACTTCAGTGACACCCAGCGCCAGGCCACCAAGGACGCAGGCAAGATCGCCGGTCTGGAGGTCAAGCGTATCATCAACGAGCCCACCGCAGCAGCCCTTGCCTACGGCATCGACAAGGAAGAGGATCAGACCATCATGGTCTACGACTTAGGCGGCGGCACCTTCGACGTTTCCATCCTGGATATCGGCGACGGCATCATCGACGTTAAGGCCACCAACGGTAACACCGAGCTGGGCGGCGACGACTTCGACAACTGCATTATGGAGTACCTGGTCTCCGAGTTCAAGAAGGCCGAGGGCATCGACCTGTCCGGGGACAAGATCGCCATGCAGAGACTGAAGGACGCAGCCGAGAAGGCCAAGATCGAGCTGTCCTCTGTGACCACCTCCTCCATCAACCTGCCCTATATCGCCGCAGACGCAGCGGTTCCCAAGCACCTGGACGTGACCCTGACCCGTGCCAAGTTCAACGAGCTCACCGCTCACCTGGTCGAGGCCACCCTGGTTCCCGTCCGCAAGGCTATGGCAGACGCAGGCATCAAGGCAAGCGACCTGTCCAAGGTCCTGCTGGTGGGCGGCTCCACCCGTATCCCTGCTGTCCAGGAGGCTGTCAAGTCTCTGACCGGTAAGGAAGGCTTCAAGGGCATCAACCCCGACGAGTGCGTAGCACAGGGTGCGGCCATCCAGGGCGGCGTTCTGGGCGGCGATGTATCCGGCCTGGTCCTCCTGGACGTGACTCCCCTGTCCCTGGGTCTGGAGACCCTGGGCGGCGTATTCACCCGTCTCATTGACCGCAACACCACTATCCCCGTAGAGAAGAAGCAGATCTTCTCCACCGCAGCCGACAACCAGTCCTCTGTTGAGATCCACGTTCTCCAGGGCGAGAGAGAAATGGCTGCCTACAACAAGACCCTGGGCCGCTTCCACCTGGACGGCATTGCTCCTGCTCCCCGCGGCATCCCTCAGATCGAGGTTGCCTTCAACATCGACGCCAACGGCATCGTCAATGTTTCCGCTAAGGACCTGGGCGCCGGCAAGGAGCAGAATATCACCATCACCGCTTCCGGCAACCTGTCTCAGGACGAGATCGACAAGGCTGTCAGAGAGGCCGAGCAGTACGCCGCCGAGGACAAGAGCCGCAAGGACGAGATCGACACCCACAATGCTGCCGATCAGATCATCTACCAGACCGAAAAGACCCTGGGCGAGCTGGGCGACAAGATCGACGCCGCCGACAAGGCAAGCGTAGAGTCTGCCCTCAACGACCTGAAGGAGAAGAACAAGGGCAACGACGTCGCCGCCATTAAGGAAGCCACCGAGGCTGTCCAGAAGGCCTTCTACGCCATCTCCGAGAAGCTCTATCAGCAGCAGCCCCAGGGGGGTCAGCCCAATGATCCCATGGGCGGCACCGACGGCCCCGTAGATGCAGACTTTGAGGAAGTCAACGACTGATACGACTACGGAAACTGCCGTATCCCGGTACGGCAGTTTCCACAATATCCCCGAAAAGAGGTGGGCACCCTATGGCAAATGAAAATAAGAGAGATTATTACGAGGTTTTAGGCGTATCCAAGGATGCAGATGCCGCAGAGATCAAGAAGGCATACCGTAAAATGGCTGCCAAATATCACCCCGACGTAAACCACGAGGCCGATGCCGAGGCACGGTTCAAGGAGGTCAACGAGGCCAACGAGGTCCTGTCCGATCCCGACAGGAGAGCCCGATACGATCAGTACGGCTTTGCAGGGGTGGACCCCAACTTTGATCCCAATATGGGCGGCGGCTTCGGCGGCTTCGGAGGCTTCGGCGACTTCGGCGATCTGGGAGATCTGTTCGGCAGCTTCTTCGGCGGCGGAGGCCGCAGCCGACGCAGTGCCAACGCACCCACTCGGGGAGAGGATATTTCCGCACGGATCGAGATCACCTTTGAAGAAGCCGCCTTCGGCACCGAGAAGAACGTATCCGCCCAGCGGATCGAGAACTGCGACAAGTGTACCGGCACCGGTGCAGAGCCCGGGACCAAGGTAGACACCTGCAAACGCTGTAACGGCAGAGGTACCGTTACTACCCAGCAGAATTTTATGGGCATGGTCATGCAGTCCGACAGCCCCTGTCCCGAGTGCCGCGGTGCAGGCAAGAAGATCACCAGCCCCTGCCAACGCTGTAAGGGCAAGGGCAAGGTCCGCCGCAGCTTCACCAACAAGCTCAAGGTCCCTGCAGGCATCGACAACGATCAGGTCCTCCGTATGAGCGGAGAGGGCTGCAGCGGCTCCAACGGAGGCCCCTCCGGGGACCTGCTGGTAGCCGTCCGTATTAAGCCCCACGACATCTTCACCCGTAAGGGGCAGAATGTGTACTGTGAGATGCCCATTACCTTCGCCCAGGCGGCTCTGGGGGCGGAGATCGAGATCCCCACCCTCCACGGCAATACCCCCCAGGTCATTAGCGAGGGCACCCAGACAGGAACCACCGTCCGTCTCCGCGGCAAGGGCATCCCCTATCTCAACAGCAGTGCCCGTGGCGACCAGTTCGTGACCCTGGTGGTAGAGACCCCCACCCACCTGACCAAGGAGCAGAAGGACCTCCTGCGCCAGTTCGACCAAGGCGACACAGACAAGACCCAACCCAAACGCAAAAAGTTCTTCGACCGCTTCCGTTAACTCTATCCTGTGGCACCTTCCTTGCGGAAGGTGCCACGGCTATATTCGCCTTTTTATACTTATTTCTAATAAAACGGATTAACCGTTTTATTATGCCGCTGGTAAGCGGCATGGCGGCAAAGCCGCCAAGAAATGCCGTGTAATACTGTTCTTGCCGCCGAAGGCTAAGCAGGATATTCATCCTGCAATAAAA
>JAZNYV010000159.1:0-13511 GCA_045594585.1 Faecousia sp.
GTGAAAACCTCATCCAGATTGGAAGCACTGATATCTGCGATATCTACGTAGTAGCGCCCGTTTTCCGGCGACAGCGTCAGCTCCAGCTCCTCGCCGTTGTAGCTGATGGTGAAGTTCTCCGCGCCTTCCTCCACACGGAAGGCCAAACGCAGGGTGGTTTCAGACAGAAGCACCAGCGTTGCGCTCACAAGGGTGACGTGGCTCGTTCCCTGCCCCTTGATGGTGGGATAGCCCTCAATGCTGACCGCGCTATAGTCGGGTGTCTGCAGGCCTTCGTTTGCCAAACGCTCGGTGTGGTAATTAAACTGAATCTGGGAGGCTGCGCCGTAGTGGAGCATGGCGTCGAGAAGCCGAATCAGAGCTTCGTCCTCGTTCTTCGCGCGCATATTGTCCGCATAGGTCCTGACGGAATAGAGGTATTCTTGCGTAGACGTTTCGCCGTAGAAGAACTGCGCCTTAATTTCATCGGTCATTTCCTTGGCGTTGACACTATAGCTGAAAACATAGGTCTGACGGCCTCTGACTTGACGCTTTTCACAATCTTTCAGATAGACCTTCACGGACTCCTTGCCCTCCTGGTGGAAGAGCATATAGGCATCGGGGTCGTCCAAAACGGAGTCGGCAATGCTCATATAGTAGTTGATGGCGATGCTGCCGTCAAGGGTGAGGCTGCAAGACAGCAGCGAGGCAAGCGAAAGCTCGTAGTCGCAGGTGTCGCACAAACCGTTGCCGTCTTCATCCGCGTGATTGCCGGTAGCAGGGATTTCTTCCTGCGCAGTAAGGATCTCACCACAGACAGAGCACTTCACGCCGTCGGTCAGACCGGCCTCGCTGCAGGTGGGCTCCTTTCCGGGGATGGTTTCCTCGGTATGCGGCTCGGTAACGGAGGTACCGCAGGTGCTGCAGCTTCCCGTATGGTTCTCGCCATTATTGACATAGGAGGAATAGCTGTGCCCCAGCGCCTCGCCTTCGGTTGCACCGCAGAGCTCGCAGGTCTTAGGCGCGGTGCAGGTGGCCTCCAACCATGCTTCGTGGGCACATTCTGCCCACAGGGCGGTAAGCGTGGCCTCATCCTCGGAAAGCTGGAGCTCGATGTAGGTCTCGCCGGTTTCTTCATCGGTGTAGGGCTGATACTCCGCACCGTTACCGCTATCCACGAAGCCTTGGAAGATATATCCGGGTCTCGTGGGGAAGGCCGTGAATTTCACGCTGCTGTAGGGCATTTCTCCCGTAACAGAGACAATAGGTTCGCCGTTTTCATCTTGGAAGACCGCGTCCTGCGCTCCAAGGTCAATGGTCGCCGTGAAGGGAGCCACTACGGCATAGAGGCTCAGATTCTCGGTCAGAGTGATGACCTCGCCGCAGGCATAATCCGCAACGCCATCTCCGTTTGCATCCCAGCCCACAAACTTGTAGAAATAAGGATATTCCGTTGCCAGCGTGATCTCGCCGGAGCTGCTTGCGGTATAGCCGTCTTCATAATGTGTGCCGGTATCGTAATTGTAGCTGTAATAGGTTACGGTATAGACCTTGCCGTACACAGCATAGAATTCCATATCCTTATCAGGCCAAATATAATCGTATGCGGCATAGACCAATTCGCCGCCTTCTTCCTCTGCCCAACCGAGGAAGGTCAATTCCTCCGTGTCCTCGGCGACCCACGGGTAGTAGGCTGAGCCGCAGGTGTAGGTTTCGGTCTTGGCGACCTCGCCGTCAATATAATAGGTCATGGTAAAGCTCTGCCAAGCATCACAGCCGTCGTTGTCGCAGTTGCCACCCACGAAGTTATGCTCCTCCTTGGCCTCGATCGCAATACTGCTGCAGAGAATGCAGAAAACGGGCGTCAGGCAGTTGTCGTCATCATCGCCGGGGATGTGGGCATCTCTTGCTTCGGTTGTGATAGTGCCACAGGTGATACACTTGATTGCCGTGGTGCAGTCGCCGTCGTCCTCCCCGGGGATATGCTGCGGTCTGTCAGTGCTGTTGCTGTAGCCCATATCCATCACGGTTTCGTCGCAGGAGATATAGGTGTAATAGACCGTCTCGCCGCCGAGGACAGGCATAGCCTGCTCCCCAATGGACTGACCCCAAGCCTCGCCCAGAAGGTACGCCACCTCGCCGGAGGCAAATTGGACTTGGGTCATTTCGGTTTCACCGGCTGCGGTTCTGGCCTCCCCATTGGTAACGGTGAGGTTGCCGTAATAGCAGTTGGTGGTGGTTTTGCCGCCGATGCCCCCAAGGATGGCGTTCTCGCCCTCAGCCACGATCAGGGTACAGCCATAGGCAAAGCTATCATACACATTGGCTTGCTGGGTTCCGGCAATTGCACCGACATATACTCTCCCGGAGTCCTTGCTGCTGCTTCCCGTGATCGTACAATCTACCGCATAGCAGTTTTCCACCGTTCCGCTATATGCCATGACCGCACCTGCATTCCAGCCGCTGACGGTGGCATTGATGACGCCGAGATTCTTTACCACTGCCCCGGTGGCGGTATAGCCCAGCAGACCCTGGGAGCCGTTGCCCTTGGCAGTAAAGTTGGAAACAGTATGACCGTTGCCATCGAGGGTACCGCTGTAAAGAGCCGTTACGATGTTTCCTCCCTCCACTGCCGGATCTTGATACAGGCCGATGGGATACCAAGTCCTGTTTTCAAGGTCAATGTCAGCAGTCAGAATGGCATCCGCCCCGGTGTTCTGTGCTGTACCGTCGGCAGAAACACCATTGACTAACTGGGCAAACCAGTAGAGCTGACCGGCGTTGGAGATCTCATAGCTTCCGCTGTCATTCTGAACAGCACTTTCATAGCTGCCGCAGATGGTACAGAAGCCGTTGACACTGTACACATGGGTAGGAACGGTTTCGTAAACGGCATCGTTGCCGTAGCCGACGGTTCGGTCCAGGCAGTCGGTGTAACCGTAGTACACGGTCTCGCCGGATAATACGGGAGTCTCATGGGTGCCGATGGTCTGATACCAGACCTGGGTGCCGTCGGTGACACCGCCGTTCAGCAGATACGCCACCTCGCCGGAGGCAAATGCCTCCCGGCTCATTGCCTGAGCAGCCCCCTCCGAATCCTCGCCATAGATACCGCCATCAGCAGTGCCGTATAGGTAATAGCAGTTGGTTGCGGTTGCGGAGGTACCTGAAATGCCACCCAGATTGGAAACAACGCTGGTAACATGGATGCTGCCGGTGCTGAAGCAGTTTTTCAGCGTACCCTTGCCGGACACGCCACTGGCAAGGGTATTCACACCGTCATCCACAAGGATGTCACCAGTATTGCCGCAATTGGTGATGACTCCGTCAGTGTAACCCGCAATGCCGCCAATGTACAAAATGCGTGTATGGATGCCGTGTAGATCGCCGCCATTACTGCAGCGGGACACAGTTCCATTGGTTGCGACAATACCCGCAATACCGCCTACATAAGCATTGTAATCATAATTCACACGCAGGATTGCCTCGTTGCGGCAATTCTCTATGGTACCAACAGTAAGCATGCCTACGATACCACCTGCATAGTGGGAAGATGTGCTGTCGGCGTCTACATCGTAACAGGAAGCAGTCAAGGTCAGGTTCTTGACCACCGCACCATAAGTCAGACGGCCAAACAGACCTACACAGGCATCGCCGCCCTGATAGTACAGACCGCTGATGCTGTGATTCTGTCCGTCGAAGCTGCCACTATAATAATTGGCATCCCCGTCGCCGATGGGAGTCCAGGTTCGAAAGCCGCTGACCACGGTAGCATCCGGGTTCAGGTCACCGCCCACCAAAACATTTTCATTGATGGTAATGTCGTTGGTCAGAACAGCCTTGAGCTTCGGGCTGCCGCTGTTGACCTTCCGGGCAAACCAGTACAGCTGACCGGCGTTACCGATCTGATAGGTATCATCCACAAGGCTTGCCGCCTCATATGCATCACAGGCATTGCAGAAGCCATTAGTATACTCGGCGTTTACCGTATCATGGTTGGAGGTATCGGTCTCGCCGTAGGCTTCGTTGCAGAAATGACAAACTGCCTTGACGGAGCAGGTAGCCGTACCGCCACGGTGGGAGGTCTCAGAGCCGCAGATGAAGGCAGCTTCCTCAGAGATGCTCCACCGGGGAGCCACCAAAGCAGCACCGGGGGCATTACCTGCGGAACCAAAAAAGCCCCTTTCCAGATTGCCCGTCTCGCTGATTACAAAACCGCCTTCACAGCCTGTGGAGGTGACGGTGCCGCCGGTGATGCTGACACTTCCCAGGGCATACATACCGTGGGTGGTAAGCGTCTCGCCGTCGACAGTATTTACACTATGGTAAACGCCGTTATGGCCTGCCGCACCGCTCTGTGCGGTAACGGTGCCGCCGGTGACGGTAATGGCTTCCCGGGCAAAGATGCCATGGATGCCGCCGGCATTAGGATCCTCATACTGGGGATAGATTCCGCTGTAGCCCCGGGCGTTCAGGATGCCGTTGGAGACCGTCACATTCTGTGCTTCCAGGAAGCCTGCCTCCACCGAGCCCCCGGTCTGGGAGTAGTCGCCACCCAGACGAATGCCGTTGACAGTGGTAACAGTACCCCCCGCCACCCTTAGGCTGCCCCCGGAGATGGAGGAACCGTAGGGGATATGGTCAAGCTCCGTATATCCGATATCGGCACTACGCAATGTCAGGGTAGCAGTATCGTCTCCTGTGACCGTTAGGGATGCACCGTCGGCAATGGAGACAGCGGGAACGCCGTAAATAAGGTCCTCGAACATTTCCGATCCCAGAATTCTATCGATGCCGACCAGGGTATTCTCACCCTGCAGCACCAGGGTCACATTGCCTCCGGTGATCTGAAGTGCCGGGGTCAGGGGATTGAAATAGGGCTCAAATGTCTCGCCGTTGTGGATGCGGTCCTCTTGCTCCTGCTGGGTGCTTTCGTGAATTGCCCAATTGGTCTGCGTCATGTCCACGGTGGCACCTCTCAGGGTCAGGGTACCGGTGGAAGCGTCATAGGATGCTGTGCCATCGCCCAGGATGTCCGCTGCATTATCGTCGTTTACCTGAACACCGCCCAAACAGACGGGATAGTCCTTCCAGCCACAGACTGCACAAGCATTGTCCTGCCCTAAGCTGTGGGGAAGAAGCTCGCCGTAGCTTTCACCGCAGGAGGCACAGATTGCCTTCTCGGTGCAGGTGGCTTCGCCGCCGAAGTGTGCAACGCCGCCCTCAATGGCGACCTTGCCGCAGACGGTACAAAGCACTTCTGTGGTGCAGTTTCCGTCATCCTCGCCGGGGGTATGTGCTGCAGCCTGAATGCCCACCTTTCCGCAGACAGAGCAAGGCACATCTACGGTGCAATCCTCCACTGTGTTCGTATTATTTACATGGGTACACTCGGCCTTTACCGTCACATCGCCGGTCAGCTCTGTATCGCCCTCGGCAGGAACGATCATCTTGTATCCCTGCCAGTAGCCTACGCCCTCGCCCAGCATTTCGCTCAGGGTCGTTCTGGAAACGGTAATGCCGCCGGGGAAGTCGGTTCCCACACCGTCCTCGTCCACAGTCAGCCGAACGGTGCCAAGAGTCGATACATATTCATTATAGCGAATATCTGCCATACTACCGTCAATGCTGCCACCGCAGATCGTAACCGAGCCGCCGCCTACCTCTACCCCATAGTATCCGGTGATGTGGCAGTCGTTCGCCGTAACCTCAGCTCCTGAGCCAATATAAAAGCCTCTGCGGCTGCCGTACACGGTACTGTTTTCAATGGTTACGGAGCTGTCAGAAACACCTACGCCGGTACTACCGATGCTTGCGGAATAGCTGGAAGAGCCTTGTATATGGCAGTCGCTGATTGTAACCGTGGAATAATCGTCGATATATACAACATCCTCCTTAGCACTGTTGGAAAGTATAATGCCCCGGAGTTCTACTGTGCCTCTCCGGATAGTGATAGCGGTTTCGGCACCGTGGATCTTGCCGTCACCGACGGAATCCATAACTGTAATAACAATGTCCTTGGCGGCCAATGCACCATCGATATACAGCACACGGTCATTTTCCCCGGAAAGGGTCTTGCCGTTCAGATCCAGCGTAAACGACCCGTTGCGAATATTCAGGAAGCTGTCACCCAGATCGACATTCTTCATGAGCGTGATCACAGCCCCGTCCTCTGCAGTACAGGCAGCCACCGCCTGAATTGCAGAATCCAGTGTGGTGTAATAGGTACCCTTATCGCCCACCGACACATAAGCCTCCGCATTGGGATCAACCATGCCGTCGGCCCCGCTCTCAGCCTTCCCCTCCGGGGCGATCATCGGCATCAGACCCAGCACCATGCAGAAGCACAGCACCAGACTCAAAAGTCGGTTCCATGAATTTGTCTTTTTCATAATTGTTCCTCCTCCTTATTATTGTATTTGAAATTATTTTTATTTTAGCACATATCCGACAGTATTACAAGATTTTTTTGACAGTTGTATGGGATGTTCCGAAAAAAGGTCCGATTAGCAAAGAGGTCCGTCTCGCAAATGAAGTGAGACAGCCCCTTCCCCTTATGGGAATTATGCCGTGAAGTGGGCCTTTGCACTGTAACCACCCCTAACCCCGAGGCTTCGGGTGACACCTGTCACCCGGAGTCTCCTCCATTATTCAAATTCACTCATTGACTTTACTGCTTTATGTTGATAAAATATAAGGGAAATATTACCCAAAAGGAGCTCTGATCTATGATGAAACGAATGCTTTCCCTTTCCCTTATTTTAGCAATTCTGCTGTCTGCGTTCCCCCTATTGGGGATCGAGCCTATGGAGGTACAGGCTGCAGAGGGCATCCCCGACATTATGCTGTATGAGGATTACAGCGGTGCCAAGGAATTCCGCATCTCTACTGCTCCCGGTCTGAAGAAATTCTCCGACCTGGGACAGAGCAGGGATTTCAGCGGCATGACCTTCTACCTTACTGCCGACATTGATATGTCCGGGGTAGCCTATACCCCCGTTCCCTCCTTCTCCGGCACCTTTGACGGAGGCTATCATGTGATCGAGCGGATCAGCGTCAGCACTACCAATAAGAACTGCGGGCTTTTTGGAACCGTAAACGGAAGCGGCATCGTGCAGAAGCTGGGTGTAGAAGGCGGCACATTTACCGTCACCACCAACAGTGCAGACTACCGTGTGGGCACCTTTGCCGGTGTAGTCAAGGGTCTTGTAGACGAGTGCTGGAGCTCTGCGGTACTTACCGGCACAGCCTCCGGCACCGTTACCGACATTTCTGTCGGCGGCATTGCAGGCGCTCTGCTCTCCGGAGGCATTGTACGCAACAGCTACTTTGCAGGTCGTGCTACCGGCGTGGATCATGCCTCCGGCATTGCTGACTGGTGTCAGGGTCATTATGAGGGCTATGTAGGGCAGATCCTCAACTGCTTCAATATCGGCATCCTCAGTGCTACCACCTGCTATGGATTGGGCCGCTACAGCGGCAAGATCCTGGAAGCCAACAAACCCAATGCCATTCAGAATTCCTTCTTCTTCGACAACTATACGACCTATGACTGGGCAACAGCCGGAAGGAAAGTCTCCAAGGGCAACTTAGGCAGCGGATACCTTGCCTATGTCCTGAACAGGGACGGGAGCAAGGTCTGGTCAAAGGGTACCATGTTCCCGGAGCTGCGGGGCAAGGGCGGTGTATATCAGCTTAAGGTAAATTATAATAACAAGGGCTACACCAGCACCTCTTCCATGTATCTTAACGAAGGGGATACCTACACCGTCCGGGTCCCCGAGGGTACCGCTGTGAGCCTCAGTGCCACCGCAGGCACCATAAGCGGAAACACCATTACCATGCCTGCACAGAATACCACACTGACTGTGGCGGTGGAGCTGCCCAACATTGTCCAGTATACCACATATCCTAACGAAAACGTCTATGTTATCACCGATCCTGCCGGCTTCACCGCTATGGCTACGGCTGTAAACGGCGGCAAGACCCTCTCCGGCAAGAGCATCTATATGTTAGGTGATATCAACATGGACAACGCCGCCCACACTCCCATCGGGCAGTTCGTGTCCGATTCCAGTTGGACCAAATCCTTCTCCGGCACCTTCTACGGCAATAACTTCAAGGTCTACAACCTGAAGGTCAACAACACCTCCCTCAACGGCGGCGGCCTTTTCGGAAGCTGTTATCAGGCTACCTTCATTGGTCTGCATATCTTTAACGGCTCTGTTACCACCGGCAACCGTGCAGGCGGCATTACAGGCTATGCAGATGCCTGTACCTTCCGTTACTGCTCCAACGGTGCGGATATTCAGACCACCACCGGCAAGGACGGTGTAGGCGGTTTGGCAGGCGTAGCACGAAAAACCTCTGTCTTTGAATACTGTGCCAACTACGGCTCTGTGACTGCTACAGTAGATGCAGCCGGCGGCATTGCCGGTTGGGGACAGACCAATATCAAGCTGACCGGCTGTATCAACACCGGCATCGTCACTGCACCTACAGATGTTGCCGCTCTGTCCCGTGTGGGCTCCGCCTTCGCCGGTACCTGGACGGAGTGCTATTATCTGAAGTCTGCCTGTGCTACCTCTGCCGCCGGTACGGCAAGGGACGAGAACTATTTCTCCACCGGCATCGTTGGAGGCAGTATCAACACCGTTTCCCGTTCCAAGGCCAATAACGGTGCCTTTACCAACACCCCTCGTTTCCCTGCCGTCTGTACGGAAAACGACGCTCCCGCTGCCTGTTGCCGTCTCTACGCCTATGATAACGGCGTGAATACAGGTTATATTACCGTCTATGCAAACGTAGGGGATGAGGTTGCCCAGACCAATTCCCAGGATTACTACGGAACCCCCTCTCATATCATGACTGCGGATCTGACGAACACAGACTACCCCGAAGCCATTCTCTACGACATCAAGTACGATCTGAAGGGCGGCACCTTTACAGAGACGGCTGCCTCCGTCTACAGCTATGCTTGCGGTGCGGCCCTGCCCTTGGGAACCCGGGTTCAAAAGGAGGGCTACTGCTTTGCAGGCTGGTACGAAAGCTCCGACCTTACAGGGCAGGTCAGTGCCGTAGTGGGACCCAATGTCCGTGGAGACAGGACCTACTATGCCAAGTGGTCTACCCTCGTAGAGATCGGAACCGTAGAGGAATATCTGCAGTTTGCCAATGCTGTCAACGGAGGCAACACCTATGGTGATACCTTCGTCCGTATCACCGGGGATCTGGATTTCGGCGGTCAGACCATCCCTGCAATAGGCACAGCCAAGACGCCCTTCTGCGGTGTGCTGGATGGCAACGGCCATACTCTCTCCAATTTCACCGTCAGCGGCACCGATGCCCAGGGCCTGGTAGGCTATCTCAAGGAGGGCTCAGTCCAATTCCTTACGTTAGAGAACTGTACCGTTTCCGGCAGGACCAATGTGGGCAGCGTAGTAGGCTGTAACGAAAAGGGTCTCATCTTAGGCTGTGAGAGCAGTGCCTCCGTGGTCAACGTAGGGAGCATTGCAGACCTTTCCTGCATGAGCTTTAATATCCGCTGCGGTGAGGACCCCTCTCCCAACACCGTTTCCGAGAGAACTCCCCGTGTTAAGACCTATTTGGCAAACTACGCTCCCGACATCATTGGTCTCCAGGAAGTCACCCCCACCTGGAAGACCGTTTTGAACACCGCCCTGTCCGGCTACAGCAGTGAATTCAAGTACCGTGACTCTGCCGGAAAGGAAGCCGCTCCTCTGTACTGGAAGACCGGTAAGTTTAACGTCCTGGAAAAGGGCACCTTCTGGCTCAGCGAAACTCCCGATACCATGTCCTATGGTTGGGGTGCTACTTACTACCGCACCTGCTCTTATGCAGTCCTTCAACCGAAGAACACTGATATGATCATCTTAGCTTATAACACTCATTTAGATCATCAGTCCACCCAGGCACAGATCGAGGGCATCAAGCTGGTCAAGAGCCGTATGGACACCATGGAATCCAAGTATCGGAATAAAGGCTACACTGATATCTACTCCATGGTCACAGGCGACTTCAACGCCAAGCCTACTGCAGAAGCAGGTAAATACCTGTCCAATACCATGGTGGAAGCTCGCAATGCCGCGGTATCTCTGGGCACGCCCCTCAATCAGAATACCTACAGTGCTTATAAAGCAACTCCCACCATGATTATTGACTATATTTTTGTCAGTCGCAACACCGATGTCAAAACCTACAAGGTAACCTTGGATAAGGTAGACGGAAACGCTGTCTCCGATCACTACGGTCTGTACGGCACCGTCCGTCTCGGCGGCAACTCTCAGGGTGGCATCGTTGGCAGCAATAGAGGCCATGTTCAAAGCTGCGGCTTTATTGGCAACATAGACTCTCAGGCAGGCTGCAGCGGTATCGCAGGCTATAACAGCGGCAAGATCGTAGGCTCCTACAGCAAATTCACCCCCAAGGTCTCCGACGTGTTTGTCAACGGCATTGCACCTAAGGTAGAGGGCAGTGTTCTCTTCTCCTACTATCCCTCCAATGCAGGACTCTCCGGCAAGGGTCTCACCACAGGGGATATGACCAACAACGCTTACCTTGCAACTCTGAACCGTCCTCTCAAGCTCTGGTCCATGGATCCCTCTGTAAATCAGGGTCTGCCCTTCATCTGCCTGGCCCACACCTACGTCTACACAGACAATAAAGACGGCACCCACAAGGTCAGTTGCTCCCTCTGCGGTGCGTCCTTCCCGGAAGACCACATCGTAGTCACCGACGAGGCCATTGCTCCCGATTGCGAGAATGCAGGCAAGACAGAGGGCAGCCATTGCAGTCTGTGCCATGCAGTCTTGGTAGCACAGGAGACTGTTCCCGCCACAGGTCACAGCTATCACAGCAAGATCACCACAGAGGCAGATTGTACCACCTCCGGCGTCAGGACCTATACCTGCGATACCTGCGGTCACAGCTACACAGAGGCCATTGCTTCCACGGGACATCAGGTCGTCATCCTCGAGGCTGTTGCCCCCACCTGTTTAGGCTCCGGCCTTACGGAGGGACAGCGTTGCGACACTTGCGGAGTGATCCTCGTTCCCCAGCAGGTGGTCCCCCGTTTGGGCCACGATCCTGTGTATCGGGACAATGGTGACGGCACCCATACAGAGGGCTGCAGCCGCTGTGATAAGTCCTCCGTTGGTCCCCACAGCTTCGTAAACGGCACCTGTGTCTGCGGAGCCATGGAGACTGTAGAAGTTCCCACCTTAACATTAGGCCATAGTCTGAATTTGGCAAGCGACATTTCCGTAAACTTTGTCATATTAAAGCAGAATTTAGAGGGCTTTGATCTTTCCACTGTCTATGCAGAATGTGTCATAGACACCTATGAAGGGAATGAGAAAGCAGGCACTGAGACCCTAAGGCTGGAGCCTGTAGACAAGGGGCTGTATTATTACTTCACCCTTACGGGCATGACCGCTGTGCGGATGAACGACCGTATTTCTACCACCCTCTACGGTATGAAGAACGGACAGCTCTGCTACTCCCCTGCAGACGAGTACAGCATTGCAACCTATGCCTATTCCCAGCTCAACAATGCAGACAGAGCAGAGAGCCTAAAGGTCCTCTGTGCAGACCTCCTCCGTTACGGTGCCATGGCACAGAGCTTTAAATCCTACCGCACAGATAGTCTTGCAGACAGTGCTATGACCGACACCCACAGAGCCTATCTGTCTGATATAGAGGCTGTGACCTTCGGTAACACCAACACCGTTCTGAATGATCTGCCCGATGCCCCCATTACCTGGGCAGGCAAGGTATTGAATCTGGAATCTAAGGTAGAGCTGAAATTCGTATTCGATCCTGCAAATTATGACGGCTCTTTGGAGGATCTGACTCTCCGCATTTCCTACGTAGATGCCTACGGCGATCCCAAGACCGTGGAGGCAGAAGCCCCTGTGCTCTACAACGGGACCCTGGGCTACTATGCATTCACCGTAGACAGCCTCCTTGCCGCAGAGCTGAGAGCCGTCGTCTCCGTGCAGATCTACGAGGGTGATACCCCTGTATCCCCCACCCTCCGATACAGCCCCGATACCTACGGCAACAACAAGACCGGCACCCTCTTAGCCCTCTGCAAGGCCCTCTTTGCCTACTCCGACAGTGCAAAGGCCTACTTCACAGCATAATCTCAAAGCTCTGTGTGATCTTTCACGGTCACACAGAGCCCTTTTTCATATTCCATTTTATGGAGCAGTTTGATAATGCACAAACCACTATTCAACCCCGTAGGGAACGGCCTGTATGCCGTTCCTAAAGATTTCAGTTTTGATGAATTTTCAATAAAAACGCAAATTTTACCATGATGAAAGATTGCAGAACGGCACATAGGACGTTCCCTACGGTAAGATACGATACTTCTCTATAAATTGTATTTGTGCGGAAATAGGGCTTGTTTCACAGGGGGATTTGTGATATAATGACTCTTGTATAAAGATCCTTTGCAAAAAGGACCTGATTCCACGGACACAAGGAGAGATCGTATGAAATTAGGTATCGAGGGAACTTGACCTGTTTTCATATCTCCATAAAAATCCGATAATTGCCCATAAAGCCTGATAGCAAGCAGTTTTTAGGCAAGCCGTTGGTTTTATAATTTCATATATTTCTACGCAACTCCATACGAAAATGGCGTAAGAGAAAACCTATCAAAAATGACACAAGGGCATACTACTACAAAATAATCAACGTTACATACAAACGCCCCCTGCTTTGCGTTTCGCATAGCAGGGGGCGTTGACTTATTTCTTCTTTTTACCGTGCTTCAAATAGTCTGCATTGATATCTTCGCTCCAATCAGCACTGCACGTTCTTCAAACAATATAAACTTTCGGATTCTGCAACACCTAAAACGTCACGAGCAAGAGAAAGCCAAAAGGATTGGCTATCACTCTTTTCGTCACCGCGGTCTTTCCAATGTTCTGCAAAAGCCTTTGCGGCTCTTTTTCTATCTGCTTCTGTCATAATTTTATCTCCGATCACAGCCTACTGTTTAATACCTCAAAATACTCATCCAGTCGTTTATCCACATATTCGCCAATCAACTCTATCATTGCGTCCGCATTGCCATCGCGGTAATAAGCATCAAAAGCATCATAATAACGCTTACGGTCGGTGAATTTTACATTGATAGCAGGATAACCGTTACGGATCAAATCAAGATTGAGTATCAATCTGCCGGTTCTGCCGTTGCCGTCAATAAAGGGGTGGATACCCTCAAATTCAAGATGAAAGCGTGCAATGCGTTCGATGATGTGCATGGTCTGCTCACGCTCCTTGTTGACCGTAAGCAACTCCGTCATTTTCGGCTCGATCAAATAGGGCTGCACAGGCTCGGTATAAGCTCCCATAATGTGCACGGGAATGGCACGGTATACGCCCTTATCCTGCGGTCTGTTTACCAACACAAGAGAGTGGATATTTTTAATGACGCTCTCTGTCAGATCAATTTCCTTGGTTGCAATATCCTGCACGTACATAAAAGCATCACGGTGTCC
>JAZNYV010000160.1:0-20999 GCA_045594585.1 Faecousia sp.
ATGCGAATAACAGGAGGAATTGATTATGAGTAATTATTATTTATCCCGGCTGGACGATCCCAAATACCACGCCGCTTTTTGGAATGCCGTCCGTAATAAACCCGAAAGTCTGCGAGAGATGGGCTGCATTCTTGATGAAACACCTCTTCCCAATGTTTCCTTCACTAAAATGAAAACCGCGCTGACAGAAAACAGCCTCTTCCGGCGAATCGCCACCGTTATGCAGGCCCATGGATCGCAGTACAACATTATGGCAAAAGACCAGAACGATATGGCAGCTTGGATTCCGGAAAACGGAGAGTTTCCTATCTATGACGGTCTTAACGACTTTACTATTCATCCGTTGGATCGGTTCAAGCTGGGCGTGTTCCTCAAGCTGGATAATGCCTTTATTGGAGACGCCAGTTTCAGCATTGAGGACTACCTTATCGGCCGCCTGGCGAAGAATTTTGGAGAAGCGGAGACCGCAGCCTTTATCTGCGGTGCCGGTTCTGAAAGTGGAATGCCCACCGGTATCCTTGCCGATGAAGGTGGTGCCCAGGTTGGTGTCGCCACTGCGGCCATTACATACGATGATGTGATCAAGCTGTACTTCTCCGTCAAGCCGGAGTACCGGGAAAAGGGCGTATGGCTTATGAACGATGAGACCGCCTACACCTTGCGTACCCTCAAGGACGCGGACGGCAACTATCTCTGGAACAGCAATAACGACACCATCCTTGGCAAGCGGGTTATGATCACCCGACATATGCCCGGTGCGGTTTCCGGGGACAAGCCTATCGCTTTCGGTGATTTCAGCTACTACTGGATCGTCAGCAGAAAAACCGCCAACATCCGCACGGTATCTGAAGCATTCATTCACAGCGAACAGACCGGCTACCTTGCCTATGAATTCCTGGACGGCAAGCTGATCCGTCCCGAAGCCATTAAGGTCATGCAGATGACTGCATAATTTCCGGGAGGCCCCTGTGGGAGTGTCCTGCAGGGGCTATTCCCCTTAAAACTTATGCGAATTTTTACACGAAGCCCCAGGCCGCTGCCCCTAATAAAAGCACCCAAGATACGACCCGCCCTACCAGGTCAGAAAGGAAAAGCTATGAGATTATACATTCAGAACCAGATCAAAAACCTCGCCCTCAAAGGTTACGGATACAAACGCATTGCGGATATCCTGGACCTTTCGCCCAATACGGTGAAATCCCATCTGCGCCGCCATCCACCTACGGAAGGTGCATCCGTTTGCCAGCAGTGCGGTAAGCCCATCGAGCAGAACCCTGGAAGAAAGGAAAAGAAGTTCTGCTCGGACAAATGCCGGATGGCATACTGGAACAGCCACCAGGATGAGGTGAACAAACAGGCATATTACACGCTGATCTGTCAGCACTGCGGAAAGGAGTTCATTAGCTATGGCAACAGAAACCGTAAATACTGCTGTCGAGACTGCTACGCTGATGCCCGCAGAAAAGCAGCCTGATGACCTCCAGGCTCGTCTACTCCGTTACCGTACAAGTGCCACCGTGTTCCGCAGCATGGTCAAAAACGGCATTCTGACCGAGGCGGACTACCAAAAATGCTGCGACATTTTGGCAGAGAAATACGGCATATCTTTGTGCAGTATATTTCGCTGAAATGACTTGCTATTATGCCCCTTCAGAGCAAATATGTGATACAACCTATCGGAAGGAGGGGCAATATGGATAAGGACATTCTGAGCGACCTTTACTACGGTCGGATTTCTCCCTGGGAGATGACTTTCCGCAAGAGTTCCGAATATGCCAAGGCGTTGACGGAAGTTGTAGCTTGCGGGGACAGGCTCAGAGAGTTGCTGAACGAGGCAGACCGTACATTGGTCGACAAAATGGAATCTGCACAAAACCACATCCTGGACGAAGCCGAGCGGGAATATTTCCTTATCGGTTTCCGTCTTGGCGCGAAAATGATGCTTTCCGTTCTCAACGGTGAAAGCGATACTTTTCGTGAGATTTGAGGACAATTATGGAACGAAGAATCAAACAGGTGTCATTGCAGAAGATGCAAGCACCAAAGCTGACCAAAGTGGCAGCCTATGCCAGAGTTTCCTCCGGTAAGGATGCTATGCTACACTCCCTGTCGGCACAAGTCAGCTATTACAATGACCTCATTCAGCGTCATCCCGGTTGGGTGTTCTGCGGTGTGTACGCAGACGAGGCGCTGACAGGCACAAAGGCAGACCGGGAGAATTTCACCCGTCTGCTGAAAGACTGCAAGGCGGGTAAGGTGGATATGGTCATCACCAAATCCATCTCCCGCTTTGCGAGAAATACCGTCACCCTTTTGGAGACTGTACGGGAACTGAAGCTGATCGGAGTGGATGTGTACTTTGAGGAACAGAACATCCACTCCATCAGCGCCGACGGTGAACTGATGCTTTCTATCCTGGCATCCTATGCCCAGGAGGAGAGTTTGTCCGCAAGTGAAAACCAGAAATGGCGCATCAAGCGGAACTTTGAAAATGGGATGCCCTGGAACGGCACTCTGCTGGGCTATCGCTACGATAACGGTAAGTACATTATCGTGCCGGAGGAGGCGGAGACTGTCCGGCTGATCTTTGACAGCTACCTTTCAGGCATGGGCCTCACGGCAATTATGAAAATGCTGAATGAAAAAGGCATCCGCTCCCGCAACGGTAATACCTGGTGCAAGTGCAGTGTGATGCGTGTTCTGCGGAATTATGCCTACACCGGCAATCTGCTCCTACAGCAAACCTACCGCGAGAACCACCTCACAAAACGCATACTGCAAAATAACGGTGAGTTGCCACAATACCACATAACTGACAGCCACGAACCAATCATCTCTCTGCGACAGTTTAACGGTGTGCAGGAGGAGATAAAACGCCGTGCCGATAAGCATACCCACCCCGGTGTGAAGCAGAATACATACCCCTTTACCGGGATAGTGGTATGCGGTGGATGCGGAAAGCACTATCGCCGGAAGGTCACCAGGACCGGTCCCGTCTGGATCTGCAGCACTTTCAATACGATGGGCAAAACATATTGTCCGTCCAAGCAGATCCCGGAAAACACCCTCATTTCCATCACCGAGGAAGTTCTGGGCAGCACGGATACCCTTTACGATAAAACAACGGCAATCAGAGCGGAGAAAGACAACACCCTGGTATTCTGCTTCAAAGGCGGCACAGAAACCGTTAAACGATGGGCAGACCGTTCCAGGGCAGAAAGCTGGACGGAAGAAATGAAAGACGCCGCTCGGCAGAAAGCACTTGAGAGGAACAAATCAAATGGCTAAGAATATTACGGTCATCCCTGCCACATTGGACAGACACACGGGGATACCTTCCCATATACATCACAAACGGTGTGTTGCCGGATATGCCCGTGTGTCCACCGACAGTGAGGAGCAGCTGACCAGTTATGAAGCACAGGTGGATTACTATACACAGTACATCAAAGCAAACCCGGATTGGCAGTTCGTTGCCGTATATACGGACGAAGGCATATCCGCGACCAACACCAAACGCAGAGATGGATTCAATCGTATGGTACAGGATGCTCTGGACGGAAAGATAGACCTCATCGTCACAAAATCCGTCAGCCGTTTCGCCCGTAATACCGTGGATAGCCTAACCACCGTTCGCAAGCTGAAAGAAAAAGGTGTGGAGGTCTATTTCCAGAAGGAGAACATCTACACCCTGGACTCCAAAGGCGAGTTGCTAATCACCATTATGTCCAGCCTTGCCCAGGAGGAGAGCCGCAGTATCTCCGAGAATGTGACCTGGGGACAGCGGAAACGCTTTGCTGATGGTAAGGTCACGATGCCATACCGTCATTTCCTTGGTTACCGCAAGGGTACTGATGGGCTGCCGGAGATCGTGCCGAAAGAGGCTGCGTTGGTGCAGCGAATCTACCGACTGTTCATGCAGGGTAAAACTGCTCACGCCATTGGTAAGATTTTGACAACAGAGGGCATTCCCACCCCAGCGGGTAAAGAACAATGGCAAGCATCCACCATTGAGAGCATTCTGCAAAACGAAAAATATCGTGGGGATGCTCGGTTGCAGAAGAAATTCACGGTAGATTTCCTGCAAAAAAAGATGAAGGTCAACGAGGGCGAGGTTCCACAGTACTATGTGGAGAACAGTCATCCTGCCATCATCGAGCCGGAGGAGTGGGATTTGGTTCAAGCGGAATTTTCCAGACGAAAGGCTCTTGGCAATCGGTACAGCGCAGCCAGTGTATTTTCTTCCATGCTCTTCTGCGGTGACTGCGGTTTGGTGTACGGCTCAAAGGTATGGCATTCCACGAGCAAATATCGCCGTACCATCTGGCAATGCAATGATAAGTTCAAAGGTGACCACCGCTGCACTACGCCCCATTTGTACGAAAAGGACATAAAAGCAATGTTCCTCCGGGCTTTCGGCAAACTGATTGCTGACCGTGAGCATATCTTGGAGGACATCCGATTGGTACAAGCCACCCTTTGCGATTGCGCGGAACTGGATGCACAGCAAGCTGCCCTGGCAGAGGAGATGGAGATCGTAAGTGAACTGATCCGCCAGTGCATAGAGGAGAATGCCATCAAGGCGCAGAACCAGGTGGAGTACATGGAACGGTATGAACGCCACACCCACCGTTATGAAAAAATGAAACAGCGGCACGAGGCAATTGAAGCGGAAAGGCAACGCCGCAAGGAGCAAAATGACCGCATTAGTGCCTTTGCCGCCACACTGGCAGAACAGACAGAGATGCCAATTGAATTCGATGATGACCTCTGGCTGGCGGCAGTCGATCATGCCACCGTCAATGCAGATGAGACGATAACCTTTATCTTCAAAAGTGGAATTGAAATAACGGAGCAGATGTAAAACGGCTCGGAGCCTGGGTGATCTCCCAAGTTCCGAGCCTTTTTCTCTATATTTTGATATGCACCTACGGATAGACAAATTCAACGATACCGGGTTCTTTATAACGCAAAACAGGCTGTTTTGTATAGCCGAAAATCCAACGATAGCATCATTTTTCTCGTTTTGAGGGGTAGCGGCTGAATGGGTGCATTTGAAAATGAAAAAGCCTTGATATGACAGCGGTTTGCGGCATAAATATAACGAACCGACAGTCGATAATTGTATCAACTGTCGGTTCAGTTATGGTGCGGGCGACAGGACTCGAACCTGCACGGGGTAACCATTGGAACCTAAATCCAACGTGTCTGCCAATTCCACCACGCCCGCATGTTTTTGCCTTGCTATTTTAACATCAAATCAAAAATATGTCAAGAAGTATTCGAAAATATATAAATTCGCTGTTGAAATTATTGCAAAAATCCGTTATACTATATGTGTTGAGTTCTGTCATGGGGGTGGAGTCCGTTTATGGGCGAAGTGATCACCATAATTTCCGGCAAGGGTGGCACCGGGAAGACGACCATCTGTGCCGCACTTGCTACCTGTTTGGCTGCGGAGAGGAAGCGTGTGCTCTGTATTGATGCAGATATCGGTCTGCGAAATCTGGATATTGCCCTGGGCATGGATAAGGAGCAAGCTTATATCTCCTTTATGGATGTGATCCGTGGGCAGTATTCTCTGGCAGATGCGGCGGCACATCCCAAGCTCCCGGAGCTGCGGCTCCTGTCCTCCCCCTATCGGGACAGGGAGGAGGATATGGACTTCCCTGCTTTCGGGCGACTCATTAAGCAGATACGGCGAGAGTATGATTTCTGCCTGATTGATTCCCCTGCGGGGATCGGCAAGGGCTTTCAGCTTGCTACGGCTTTCGCAGATCACGGCTTGGTAGTTGCTACACCGGATCCTGCCTCTCTGAGAGATGCAGAACGTGCCGCAAGCATTGCCAAGCTCTCCGGCATGGGGGAACAGCATCTGATCGTCAATCGAGTGGACAAGAAGATGTTCTCCAAAACCGCATGGACCATAGACTACATGATGGACGAAACAGGCTTAGGGCTCATAGGCTTGATCCCCGAGGACAAGAACGTACTGATGTCCGCCATTCACGGTGTTCCCCTGATCTACACCACCGGCAAGGGTGCGGCTGAGGCCTGTCTGCGAATTTCCAAACGGCTGTGGCAGGATCCCACCATTCCCCTGATGATGGGTTAATAATGAATAGATACGATAATAAACTATGAGGTGCAGCTATGAATATTACACTTATGGCTCATGATAAGAAAAAAGAATTGATGGTGCAGTTCTGCACGGCATACAAGAGCATCCTTGCCAAGCATTCCCTGTCTGCTACGGCTACTACCGGCAGACTGGTTGCTGATGCTACAGGTCTGCCCATTTCCCTGTTCCTTTCCCACAATCAGGGTGGACATCAGCAGGTAGATGCCCGTATTGCCTACAACGAGATCGACCTGGTCCTTATGTTCACGGATCCCAACAATTCCGATCCCTGGGAGGACCGTCAGATCGTCCAGACGATCCACCTCTGCGACACCTACAATGTCCCCGTAGCCACCAACTTAGCCTCTGCCGAAATGCTGTTCCTGGGCCTCCAGCGAGGGGATCTGGATTGGCGTGAGGTCATGCGCCGTAAGCGGAATCCCCGTTAATGATAATAAAACCATGGAACGGTCGCATAACGGTTCCATGGTTTTTGTTATATTCGCCTTCAGTAGCCGCCGATTAAATCAGCGGTTACTGAAGGCGAGTGATATTGCAAACTGTGGTTTGCAGTGATATTTTTGCCTAAAGGGCAAAAGCGATATTGTCCTGCGGACAGTTTATCGGGGTTGGTCTACAATGCCGGTAAAGAGGGGGTGGTCGGTTCTGCCTGTGATGACAAAGAGGAAGGGACGGTCGAATACCAGCTCCATTTGGTCGAATTTCTCGGGAGCCGGTGCTCCTGCATACAGATTGAGGATCGTATAGGCTGCGGCCTCGCTGCCCTCCTCGTCGATCTTCACACGGGTACAATGCTCTGCTTTGGAGAAGTAAATATCCGCTCTATCCTTGGTTAAAGAAGAGAAGTCGGAGGTCACGGGGCTAAATGCCTCTGTAACACCCAGCTCCATCAAGCCGGGGACCAGGTCCGTCTTGGCAGTAATATCGAATTTGGGAAGATACAGGCTCAGCTCCATCTTCCGTCTGTCAGACCACTTCTCATAGATAGGAAGATCATAGACAGCTTCCTGCTCCAGGAGCTCGTGAGGCGTAACTCCTTCGTCGGGAAGGAAGAACCACATGGCTGTGCCGTCGGACATAGGCAGCTTTACCGCCGTAAAATTCTCTCCGAAATAGATGATATCATCACAGACACGGTGGAGGAAGTCCATAGTAACGGTTTCCGTCTCGCCGTAGAAGCTCCTGCTGTCTGTGTTCTCAGGCCTGAATGCATTCTCCCAGCCTGCCTTAAAACAGAGGGTGGAAACCAGTGCCGCAACCGTACGCTCATCAAAGCCCAAGCCCTCCACCTGCTCCTGCAAAAGGCCCCCTGTATGCTCATTGATCCAATTCCGCAGATCTTGGGTGTACTCCTCGCTGCCCATGGTGCCTTTGTAAGAGGCCGTATAGTAGATCTCTGCCAAGGTAGCCAGGGTATCCTCCTCATAGGACATATCATCCCGGAGCCAGATGGAGTTCCCCAGCTTGCAGGTCAGAATACCGTCATCACAGTAGTTGGAAAGCCAAAAGGCGGCGGCATTCTCCCGAACCTCTTCTATGGTCTCCGTCCCCAGAAGGCCCAGGATCTCCTGTCTGGTGGAGCCGTCCGTAACCTCTGCCAACATGGACAGAGCCAAATAGAGGTTGAGGGGGGAATAGGTGGCATTCTCTCCTTGACGGTCTGTAAGGAAGATTCTTGCAGTTTTGTCATAGAATTTCATAAAGCCCTCTGGGAGCTCAAAGTCCTGTACAGACTCGTAGACCGCCGCCTTCTCCTCCATCCATTGCCGTTCTGCATCCCAATCCCCGGTCCAACCGGGGTAAGGCGTCATCTTGGGATATTGAGGGCTGAACAGCAGGTGCTTGGAGGGGTAAGGTACTACAACCACATCCTCCGATTGGGTATCCTCCTCCGGATTTACGGTCGGGGTGTGTAAGAGCCCCCCATGTATAAAAATCGTAGGGGGAATGATATCCGCATTGGGATTCACAGTGGGAGTGTGTAGGATCGTATCGTCTTCATGTAAGGTAGATGTGGTCTCGGAACCCCTTTCCTCAGAGCTCGATTTATCAAAAACCGTGGGAGTTGCCAAATAGGGCTCTGCGTCCATTAGCTCCGACGGCGGACTGTTTCTGTTATCCCACAGGAACAAGCCTGTTACCAACACAAGGCATGCCGCCAATCCCATTCCCCAAAGGCGGTACCACGGCTTTTTCTTCCCCTTCTCCCGGTGAAGAAGAGCTTCCTCCACCATGTCCTCCGGCAGGAGGTTCAAGGCTTCGCTGATCTGATCCGGTTTCATAGAAAATCCTCCTTCTGTAAATGCTCCTTCAGCCCCAGCCGCAGACGGTGAAGCAAGCTTTTCACCCGGCTGACAGAGTAGCTGTAATCTGTGGCAATGACTTCTATAGGATCCGCAAAATAATACCGCCGCAGAAAGATCTGCCGTTTCTCCGGGCTTTGATGGGACAGATAGCTCCCTATGGCTTCCCCCAACAGCTTGAGCTCCAGTTCCTGTTCAGGGTCCGCACCTCCGGAGAGACAGTCCTCCAGCTCCGTTAGGGATGCCTCGTAGCTGCTACCGCCCCGCTTCCCTGCCCGGTCCCTGCGATATCGGTCTATGCAGGAAGATCGCAGGAGCTTATACATATACGCACGGAGAGAAGACGGCTCCTGTGGTGGAATGGTATTCCACGCACGGTAGTAGGCATCGTTAACACACTCTGTACCATCTGCAGAGCTGCCTAAAAAGGACGCGGCAAAGCGTTCCAGCTCCGTGCCGTACTTCTTCCCGGTTTGCTCTATAGCTTCCTCCTGCCGATTCCAAAAGAGGGCTATGATTTGTTTGTCTTCCATAGACAGCCTCCGTTCTGTAGCCGTTCTACCTGTAATCACGTAAAATTCCCCATTGGGTTGCATCAAACAGAAGAAAATTATCCACATCTTCAAATTCCGATATCGCACTAACCAAAGGTATGGTAGGGACCAATGGCTTCTCCTTGAGGAGAAGCTGTCAGCGGAGCTGACTGATGAGGTGGGCAGAGAAAAGTACGGTTTTTACGAAAATTTACGGTAAAGTCGTTACATTTTCCACCTCATCCGCCCCTTCGGGGCACCTTCTCCTCAAGGAGAAGGCTTTGGTGCCTGCAAACCTCCAACAAAGCGATAAATCGGAATTTGGCTGTTTGCTGTGGGATATGGAACGGAGGGCCTCTGTGGGGAGGTCCTCCGTTATTAGCAGTAATAAGGCATGGGGGTTAGGGGGTGGTGAGAAATTCTATGGCCCTTCTGTACTTCTCCCAGCGGGCTTCCATTTGCGGGGTGACCTCACAGACACGGGTAGGATCGGAATTGTGGGCCAGGTCTGCCAGCTTGACGCGGCGTGCAATGGGATTTGCTTTAATGGGGATCAGATATTCCTCATAGGGTACTGAAGGGTCATGGGTCAAGAGGGCAACTGCCTCCAAGACCTCGGGAGCGAAGCCCATTTCTCGTAGGTCCTCCAATGTGTAGTCCGTATCCTCCACAACATCATGGAGGAGGGCTACAGTGGTGGAAGCCTCGTCGGGCATCTGCTCAGCCAGGTGGAAGGGATGGAATACGTAGGGCACCCCCACCTTATCGGTCTGATCCTTATGGGCTTGGAAGCAGAGCTTCAGTGCCTTCTCGGTCTGTTCTGTATAAATCATAAGCAGCTCCCTTCAGCGGAAGTAGGGAGCAGTCTTCTCCCCTAACTGTCGATAGCACTGTACGTCAGGCTCTGCGATCTCCTTGCGAGCCATCATTTCCTCAAACTCCTTGCGGGATACCCAACGGGCATCGCAGGTCTCTCCCGGCTGGAGGACCAGGTCTGCAAGGGGAACATCCTTCTCCAGGAAGTACAGGTCGCAGAGGCAGTTCTTCCGCTTATAGGTATCCACGGGAACAAACTCCTCCTCACGAGCGTGGATGCCCGTTTCCTCCCGCACCTCACGGCGTGCAGCGGCAAGGCTGTTCTCCCCTGCAAGGACAGCGCCTCCGGTCAATGCCCAGAAGTTAGGGAACGCCATTTTTTCCGGTGAACGCTTAGTCAGCAGCAGCTCCCCCTTCCGATTAAAGATCCAGACAAAAGCGGTAAGATGATACTCTCCGCTCCGCATGGGAGTCCCCCGTGGGTGCTTCTTATGGAGGGGCTGCCGATTCACATCATATACATCCCAAAGTTCCATAATTCCTCCTACGCCTTGCCGCTGAGGTGCTCGATCAGGATCTTGATCCCCATAAGGACCAGGATCAAGCCGCCAACGGCTTCGGCTTTACTCTTATACTTTGTGCCGAAGACATTCCCGATCTTGACGCCTATGGCGGAGAACAGGAAGGTCGTAATACCGATAAATATAATTGCGAACCAAATATTGGCTCCCGTAACCGCAAAGGACACCCCTGCTGCCAGGGCATCAATGCTGGTGGCAATGGCCAAGGGAAGCATGGTCTTAAGGTTAAAGGAGTCATTGACAGAATCCTCCTCTTCCTCATTGCCAAGGGCCTCTCTAAGCATATTGACACCGATCATGCCCATAAGCAGGAAGGCGATCCAGTGGTCGAAGCTCCTTATGTACTGTGCAAAGGTGCTTGCCAGTGCAAAGCCGATCAGGGGCATCAGAGCCTGGAACCCACCGAAGTAGGCTCCTGTGATCAGCCAGTGCTTGGGACGGATCCGCCCAACGGAAAGGCCCTTGCCCACAGCTACTGCAAAGGCATCCATAGACAGAGCAATGGCTGTCACCAGCAGGTCCAAAATGCTCATTGTACAGGCGGCTCCTCTCTCTGTGCGGCATAGGCATCCGCAAGGCTGCGCTCCGTTAAGCCGTCGTGGAATACGTGATCCACGCCGGGCTCATTATTGGTGATCTTGCCACGGGTAACGTAGATCGCATAGCTCTTAAACACCACAGGGCAAATAGGTGCCCATTCCAGGATCTGCCGATGGAGCTCGGAATAGCTGCCGGAATTTGCCAGGGCCTCGCTGCACAGGGTGACTAAGCCGGTGTTGCTGATGGATCCGAATTGGAGATTGCC
The DNA here is from genome assembly GCA_045594585.1 of Faecousia sp. Taxonomy (GTDB): domain Bacteria; phylum Bacillota; class Clostridia; order Oscillospirales; family Oscillospiraceae; genus JAZOXB01. The sequence continues at coordinate 11,181 of JAZNYV010000160.1, forward strand.
GTATTTCATAAAGAATTCCGACATATCAAAATTGGCAGTCAATCGGACCTCTCCCAAATAGACGTCGAAATCCTGGTTCTGCAGAGCTTGCTCATATTGCTTCCGCTCCAGGGCCGTTACAGTGAGGCGGAGTCCTGCATCCGTAAAGACCTTGCAGATCCGATCTGCCAGCTTGACCCGTGCAGGGTCATCCAGGCATACGAGGAATTTGCCCTCGTGGCCTTCGTACTCTGTATTTGTTAAGATGCCGGAATTCTGCAGGGCTTCTTTAAACTTGCCGGGGGCATAGTCGTAGTCCTCTGCAAGCTGGTCGTCATGGAAGGGAGAGGAGGGAGAGCAAGGCAGAGGGGTCGCCTGTGCAAAGCCTCCGTAGATCTCGTTGACGAAAATATCCCGATCAATGGCATAGGTCACAGCAGAGCGGAATTCCTCCTCAATAAACCAGCCGCTGTAGAGATTGAAGCCTAAATAGTGAAGAATCGTAGTGGGAGCTTCCCACACCTCGTAGTCACAGCGGTAGCCTACGGCAGCCGTGCTGTTGGGATCGCAGTAGATCAGGTCCGTACTGCCGAACTCAAACTGATTCCGCAGATCGTTAGACTCCGCAGCAGAGGACAGGGAGATCCGATCACAGCTCAGAACGCCGTGGGACTCCTTCCACCAATGGGGATTGGAGAGCAGGGCCTGTCCACGGAGGAAGTAGGGCCCGGTCCCGAGAGGCTTGTCCGCCTCTACGGTCGCCGCCTTGAGAATGGGTACGTCCAGCATAAGTGCAAAGTTCTCGTATGCGGAGCTCAGGCTGATCTCCACACTGCCATCCTCGGCTACGTATATAGAGGAGATACGCTCCAATCGCTCGGAATACATAGCACTCTTCTGTGCTGCCAGGAGAGAGGTCTTGACATCCTCACCCGTAAGGGCAGTGCCGTCGGAGAACCGTGCATCCTTCAGCAGGCGGAACCGATAGAAGGTGCCGTTGGAGGAAGATTCCAGACTCTCACACAGGACGGGAGCAGGGGTAAAATCGTGGGTCACCACGAAGAGAGGCTCATACAGCAGGGAGAACAGGGCCCGATTGACCGTAGCGGTACAGGTATAGGGGTTCAGCCCATACTGAGGCAAATAGGACAGGCCGAAGGAGTCGTTCTCCCCATCTGCAGGCTCCTGCTCCGTAAGGGTCTCTGTAGGCTCCTCCTCCAACTCCGGCAGGAGGGAGACCGTTGCCTCAGTCTCCCTGTTAGGTTGGATGCCGCAGGCGGTCAGGAGCATACACAGGGCAATAAGGAGTGCAAGAAGCTTCTTCACAGGACTTCACCTCCCAGTGTGATCATGGCTGCCAGAGAGCCTCTGCGATCTCCCACGCGGCGGTGGGACCAGAAACGTTCCGGCTGGCAGGCGGTGCATTCCTCTGCAACAGAGATCTGCTCCACACCTGCACGGCGGAGCCACAGGGCATTGAGGCCCTTTAGGTCCACCAAGAATTTCTCCCCCTTGGGGAGAATGCAGGCTCCTGCCTCCTCTCCCATAGCCCGGAGCATGGCATCGGGTACGTCGGCATGGGTCTCGAAGCAGCATTGGCTGATACAGGGACCGATGGCTGCCCGAACATTCCCGGGCACAGAGCCAAATTCTGCTGTCATTCTCTGTACCACCTTGGCGGCAATGCCTGCAGCGGTACCACGCCAGCCTGCGTGGCAGGCTCCCACGGCTCTTGCTACAGGATCATAAAAGAGAATAGGGGTACAATCCGCAGAGAATACCGTAAGGACGACTCCCGGAGCATTGGTGACCAGGCCGTCACAGCCCTCCGCAGCCTCCCACAGCAGTCCCCTGCCCGCCTGGGCAGGACCCACCCGTTCTATAATATCCGAGTGGATCTGCTTGGTAAAGACCGTGTTCTTAAGGTCGAAGCCTACAGCCTCTCCCAAAATACGGTAGTTCTCTCTAACGTTCTCCGGCTTGTCTCCCCGATGGATCCCTAAATTCAGGGAGGCGAGATGGCCCTCACTGACTCCGCCGAAGCGGGTGGAGAAGCAATGAGGCACTGCCTCCAGCAGGGGGCAGATCAAATACTGCAGGTCGTCTTTCTGTACGGTGATCATTGCTTGGCCTCGTCCTTATCACGACAGCAGTGCTTATATTTCTTTCCGCTGCCACAGGGGCAGGGATCGTTGGCACCGATCTTGACCTTCTTAACAGGCTGCTTCTTGACGGTCTTATCAGAGCCACCGCCGGTGCCGGTGATCTTGGCTACCTGCTTGCGGCGGACCTCCTCGTTGGTCCTGGGACGGACCATATACAGACGGCGGACCGTCTCCTCACGGATGGCGTTGATCATGCCGTCGAACATGGCAAAGCCCTCCCGTTTATAAGCGACTACGGGATCCGTCTGGCCGTAAGCACGGAGGCGAATGCCCTGCTTGAGATCGTCCATGGCGTCAATATTGTCCATCCAATATTCATCAACCACCTGCAGGAGGATGATCCGCTCGATCTCACGCATAAGCTCAGAACCGAACATAGCCTCCCGTGCGGCATAAGTCTCACGGAACAGCTCATAGAGGCGGTCCTTGGCAGCCTGCTGAGTCTTCTCCCCTGTGTAGGAGCCGGGAGCAATGTAGATCCCGCGGAACTTGTCGCAAATGGCGTCAGTACGCTTCTCCTCGGTGTCGTAGTCCGGGTTGCCGTAAATATCGTCTACCTCGGAGTCGATGACGTGGTGAAGCATGGTGTCGATGGTGGCGGTGAGATCCTCGCCGTTCAGGACCTTCTGTCTCTGATCGTAGATGACAGTTCTCTGGGTGTTCATAACATCGTCGTATTCCAGAACGCTCTTACGGGACTGGAAGTTGCGGCTCTCAACGGTCTTCTGTGCATTCTCAATGGCACCGCTGAGCATCTTGGCATCAATGGGAGTGTCCTCATCTACGCCCATAGCATTCATCATGCCCATGACACGCTCGGAGCCGAAGAGACGCATAACGTCATCCTCCAGGGACAGGAAGAAACGGGTAGCACCGGGGTCACCCTGACGGCCTGCACGGCCGCGGAGCTGATTGTCGATCCGTCGGGATTCGTGCCGCTCCGTGCCTACGATGAACAGGCCACCCACTTCGCGGACACGCTGTGCCTCTGCATCGGTCTCCTCCTTGTGACGGGCAAGGTTCTCTTTAAATTCCCGACGAACTGCAAGGATCTCGGGATCCTCCGTCTCTGCATAGGAGTTGGCCTCTGCGATCAGCTCATCGGGGAGACCCTTCTTCCGAAGGTCGGACAATGCCATAAACTCTGCATTGCCACCCAGCATAATGTCCGTACCGCGGCCAGCCATATTGGTGGAAATGGTCACAGCACCGAGCTTACCTGCCTGGGCAACGATCTCCGCTTCCTTCTCGTGGTGCTTTGCGTTGAGGACCGTATGCTTGACGCCCTCACGCTTGAGGAGCTTGGACAGGAGCTCAGACTTCTCAATAGAGACCGTACCTACGAGGACGGGCTGACCCTTCTCGTTACACTCCTTGATCTGGTTGATCACTGCGCGGAACTTGCCTGCCTCGGTCTTGTAAACTGTGTCGTTGTGATCCACACGGGCAATGGGCTTGTTGGTGGGGATCTCTACGATATCCAGCTTGTAAATCGCGTTAAACTCCTCCTGCTCCGTTAGGGCTGTACCGGTCATGCCGGAGAGCTTGGAGTACAGGCGGAAGAAGTTCTGGAAGGTGATGGTAGCCAGGGTCCGACTCTCATGAGCCACGCTGACCCCTTCCTTGGCCTCGATGGCTTGATGCAGACCCTCGTTATAACGGCGTCCGTACATGAGGCGTCCGGTGAACTCGTCAACGATAATGACCTGGTCATCCTTGACTACATAGTCGATATCCCGTTTCATAACGCCCCGTGCCTTCATAGCCTGATTGATATGGTGCATAAGGGTGGTATTCTCAATATCACCCAGGTTCTCCACACCGAAATACCGCTCTGCCTTGGCAATACCGCCGGCAGTCAGATTGGCGGTACGGGACTTCTCCTCCACGTAGTAATCGCAGTCCAGATCGTCCTGCTCCTGCTTCTCGTCCGTGGTAGCGAAAACACGCTTCTTAAGGCCGGAGACGAACATATCTGCCATCTCATAGAGCTTGGTAGATTCCTCTCCCTGGCCGGAGATGATCAGAGGAGTCCTTGCCTCGTCAATGAGGATAGAGTCCACCTCGTCCACGATGGCAAAGTTATGCCCACGCTGTACCATCTCATGCTTATACAGTGCCATGTTGTCACGGAGGTAGTCGAAGCCCAGCTCGTTATTTGTGCAGTAGGTAATGTCTGCAAGATAGGCCTCTCTACGCTGGTTGGAGGTCAGACCGTGAATGATCAGACCTACCTTGAGGCCTAAGAAACGGTAGACCTTGCCCATCCATTCGGAGTCACGCTTGGCAAGATAGTCGTTGACCGTGACGATGTGGACCCCTTGTCCGGACAGGGCATTGAGGTATGCAGGAAGGATGGCCACAAGGGTCTTGCCTTCGCCGGTCTTCATCTCGGCGATCCTGCCCTGGTGGAGGATGATACCGCCAATAAGCTGGACCCGGTAGGGACGCATACCCAGTACACGGTCTGCTGCCTCACGGCACACAGCAAAGGCCTCGGGAAGAAGCTGCTCTAAGGTCTCCCCCTTTGCGTACCGTTCTTTAAACTCCGCTGTTCTGTCCCGCAAGGCTTCGTCAGAGAGTTTCTTCATTTCTTCACCCAGTGCTTCGATCTGATCCACAATGGGCAGAAGCTTCTTGACCTCGCGCTGGGAGCGAGTGCCGAATAATTTAGTGATCAGTCCCATGGTATTCCTGACCTTTCGTCGTTATAGTGTGCTGTTTTGTATCGTAAACGATATTATATCATAAATCATGCAACAAAAAAAGAGAAATCTGCATTCCTAACAAAAAATTCAAAATTAGGGGCCTTGTTGCACACCCTTTATTATACTACAGAAAGCAGGAAATGTACAGAAGAAATCCTGGTTTTTTCCTATTTTACTTGCATATTTGCAGGGAATATGATATGATAACATAAAGTTTAATATCTTGGTCGAGGTATGTATGAAGCACTACAGAATCGGAGATCTTGACATCTTGATCGATCCGGGTCCCATAGAGCTGAGGGACGACCTGCTTACAGAGGAGTTCATATCTGCGGCAGAGGTCTCGTCTCAAGCACTGTATATCCGGGTAGAGGAGGCAGACCTGTCCTTCCTGAAGGATTGGGAGGTCGAGCTGTACACCGGCGGATATGAGATCCGACGGAAAGGGGAGCGTAGGTTCCTCCTCCGCCATTGGATGACCTACCGCTTTGCCTTCGGTCTGTATTTAGACGAGCTGTTCCGACAGGGAGAGCTCCCACTGTATTGCAACAAGCTCCCGGAACCCATCCATTTGACCGCTGCCCATTTATTGGGGGCGGCAGGCATCCATCACAGACTCCTGCAGAGGGGCTGTGCCGTAGTCCACGCCTCCTATATTGCCTATAAGGGAAAGGGCATCCTGTTCACCGCCCCCTCTCAGACAGGCAAGTCTACCCAGGCAGAGCTGTGGCGGCTCCATAGGGGTGCAGAGATCCTAAACGGTGACCGGGCACTGCTCCTGCCCATAGAGAACAGATGGCACACAGGCGGCTACATCGCCTGCGGCTCCTCCGGCATTTGTAAGAACAGGCTCCTGCCCTTAGGTGCTATCGTACTTTTAGAGCAGGGACCCAATAACGTGATCCGTCCCGCAACGGTAAAGGAGAGTGTCCATGCCCTGTTCTCTGCCATGGAGTCCTTCCACTGGAGCACGGAGGAGCTGGACCCGGCCCTGGCCCTGGCAGGCAAGCTGGCTGCCCAGAGCCCCGTATATCACCTGAGCTGCAGACCCGATAAGGAAGCGGTCTGTACACTGCAACGCTGTTTGGAGGCAGATGGTCTATGCTGATATCCGATTTCTTGTTCCAAAAGGCATCCCATAAGAGAATCCCCTTAAATGTCACCCTGGAGCTGTCCCCGGTATGCAATTTCCAATGCAAAATGTGCTATGTACGTAAGACCGAGGAACAGCTCCGCAAGGAAGGCAAGAGCCTCATCCCCTGGGAGCAATGGCTGGAGCTGGCAAAGCAGCTCCGGGAGGCAGGGACCCTGTACCTCCTCCTTACGGGAGGAGAGCCCTTCCTGTACCCCCACTTTCGGGAGCTGTACACGGAGCTGCACCGCATGGGCTTCCTGATCATGATCAACACCAACGGCACCATGCTCAACGAGGAGACCCTGCAATGGCTAAAGGACATGGCACCCTACCGCATCAATCTCACCCTCTACGGCGGCAGCCGTGAGACCTACGGTAGGATCTGTGGCAATCCTGCAGGCTATGACAAGGCCATGTTCGCCCTCCGTTCCCTTAAGGAGCTGGGGATCGCCACAGTGATCAATGCCAGCATGATCCCGGAGAACGCCTGTGATCTGGAGACCATTATGACCGTAGGCCGTGAACTGCAGCTAAACACCCGTGTCAGCACCTATATGTTCCCTCCCGTGAGACGGGAGGCAGAAGCCGGTGATTCCCGTTTCACTCCGGCAGAATCCGCAGATATGTTTATGCGGAAAGTCATTTTTGCAACAAATATGGAGCAGCGACTGGACTACTTCCGTTCCCAGCTCTGTCCCGCAGACTCTGTCGAGGAGGACCAGTGGGGAGACCACAAGGAGGAGCACATGAAGTGCCGTGCAGGTCGCTCCAGCTTCTGGATCTCCTGGGACGGGACCATGTGTGCCTGCGGCCTCATGCCCTTCCCCAAGACCTTCTATGCCTTTGACGGGAAGGTGCTGGAGCACTGGATGGAGCTGACGGAAGCCGTGCGGACATATCCCGTTATGAGTGCCTGTTCCGACTGTGAAATGCGTACGGTCTGCAAGCCCTGTGTGGCAACGGTGTATGCCGAAAGCGGCAAGACCGAGGGACAAGTCCCCTACCTCTGTGAGCTGGCACGATGCACCACAGAGCGGATCCAAAATTACTTAAAGGAGCACAACAATGAATACACAGGAGAAGCGTAAGCTCACCCCAAAGCACTGGCTCACCATAGGTGGTATTGCTGTAGTTCTGATTCTTGCAGTGGTACTGATCCTAAACAATAAGGAAGGTCCCAGGAATGATGAGTGGATCCCTGTGATCCCCGGCGAAACCACCCTGTCCGACACCCCCACCGACACCACCCTGCCGAACGAAAGCCATGACGATCCCTACGAAACGGGAACCCCCTCCGATCCCTCTGTCCCCAGCTCTGAGGGACAGGTCTCCCCGGACGGGACCTCAAATACAGGAGATACTCAGTCAACTGCCCCTGTCCCCACCTTAGGTGACGAGGACCCCTATGAGAACTGGCTGGTATCTGCCATGATCATCGGTGTCTCCATGCAGTATTCCGACTTTGAATTCGTTGGGATCTATACTGCATCTCAGACCCCTGTTGCCGCCCATGACAGCAGCAAGGGGGCCTACCTGGTCTTTAAGTCTGACGGAGAGACCCTGGCTCTCAAGTCTACTCCCCTGCCGGGAGAACGTGGGGACAGGGGTACCAGCGATCTCTACGTCCCTGCCATCGGCTATGCTACCTACGACCTTGTGGATCCCAATTCCATCCCCCTGGCAGGTCTGACAGCATTAAAGATCGAGGACCTGGAGGAATTGATCATCGCCTCCTCCCAGGTCTCCATTATCGAGCGGTAAAATTTGACAAGGAGGCAGCCTATGAACACAGGTAACGAGATCCTGCGTGTTTCCGGCTTATGCAAGCGGTTCAAGGTCTCCGCCAAGCAGAGGAAGCTGGATAAAACGACGGATAAATATAAGGAAGCTGTTAAGAACGTCTCCTTCAGTGCCTACAGAGGAGAGATCTTCGGTCTCTTGGGTCCCAACGGAGCAGGCAAGACCACTACCATGCGGATCCTGTCCACCCTGATCCATCCCGACAGCGGAGAGGCTTGGATCGACGGAGCCAATGTGCTGACAGAGGCAAATATTGCCCGTTCCCGTTTGGGCTTTCTCACGGGAGATCTAAAGCTGGAGCAGTTTTTTACTCCGGATTATTTGTTCAACTTCTTTTCCGATCTTCACGGTGTAGAGCCTGAGATGCGTGAGAGGCGGAAGAAAGAGCTCTTTGAGCGGTTCGGTATCATGAGCTTCGCACAGACTAAGGTAGCGGAGCTGTCCCAGGGCATGCGGCAGAAGGTATCCATTGTGGTATCTCTTGTTCATGATCCCGATGTGATCATTTTCGACGAGCCTACCAACGGTTTGGATGTCATTACCGCAAAGACCGTAACGGACTTCCTCCTGGAACTAAAGGCACGGGGCAAGACTGTGTTGGTCTCTACCCATATTTTTACTCTGATCGAAAAGCTGTGCGACCGTGTAGGCATTCTGATCGACGGTCAAATGGTACTCTGCGACACACTGGAGGCTGTCTGTGACGGCATGAGCTTGGAGGACCGTTTCTTCCACCTGTACAGTGCTGTGAAGGGAGGAGCCGCTCTATGAAAGGAATGCTGACCATTTTCAAAAAGGAGCTTGCACGCTTCTTCGGAGACAAACGCACTCTTATTACCATTCTCATGCCCGGTCTTCTTATCTACTGTATCTACAGCTTTATGGGTAACAGCATGGCCGGATCCATGGAGGCACCGGAAGACCTGATCCCCATTGTTGCGGTGAACACCGTTCCGGAATCCCTGGCTCCCGTCCTGGCACAATTTGATTTAATATCGGTAGACGATCGGGAAGAGGCAGAAGCTTTGGTCGCAGAGGAAATTGCTCACGCCGCTATCCTGTTCCCCGCTGACTTTGATGATGCAGTAGGTGCCTATGAATCAGACTCCGGGGAAGCCCCCCTTGTAGAGGTATTCATGAACACCTCCTCCACAGATTCTCAGCCTGCATATCTGTCCATTCTTTCCATGCTGAATCACTACGAGGCCTCTCTGGTCAACAAATTCGACGTTGTAGAATTGGATACCGCACCGGAAGAAGCCGCTGCAACGCAGATCTTTGCCATGATACTTCCCATGCTGCTGATGACCTTCCTCTACTCCGGCTGTTCAGCCGTAGCACCGGAATCCATTGCCGGCGAAAAGGAGAGAGGCACCATTGCCACCCTCCTGATCACGCCTGTCAGCAGGAGCCATCTTGCCCTGGGTAAGATCATGGCACTGTCCCTTATCGCCATTCTATCTGCCTCTGCCAGTGCCTTGGGCACCATTCTGTCCCTGCCCAAGCTCATAGGGACGGATATGGGCGGCAATATTTATGATGTAGGAGACTATCTCCTTCTGGCAGGTGTCCTCCTGTCCACAGTTCTGCTTATAGTGACCTTGATCTCCCTGATCTCAGCCTTTGCTAAATCTGTTAAGGAAGCGACTACCTTGACCACACCCCTTATGATCCTGTCCATGTTCACGGGAGCTATGACTATGTCCGGTCCCTCTCAGAGCACAGGCTATCTGCAATTTATGATCCCCCTGTACAATTCCGTACAGACTATGGCAAGGATCCTCACCTTCAGCGATGCCGCTGTCCCCACTCTCCTTACCGCCGTGGCCAATTTGGTCTATACCGGCTTGGGCGTATGGGCACTGACAGCCCTGTTCCGCAGTGAACGGATCCTGTCCACTACCTGATCATCGAGCATACCAAACAAAGGCGGAGGCCCTCCGAATAGAGCCTCCGCCTTTGTTTGCATATTTAAATTCCGATTTATGGAGCTGTTCGATTCCCGTACCATACAACATATCATCGTACAAGG
>JAZNYV010000161.1:0-3492 GCA_045594585.1 Faecousia sp.
GGCCTCCGGGGACAACGGAGCAGTGGCCGCTCCTATGAAGGACACCCATTTGACCAAGGGCACCGCTACTTTCTCCAAGGACGGTACCACCATTGAGAGCCTGCCCGATGATGCAGTGATCCTGACCCTGGGAGGACAGGCAGGAGCCTGGACCCTGGCAGATGCAGACGGCAAGCTCCTGGGTGCCACCGGCAACAAGAAGCTGGGCTGGAATACAGGTATCACTGAGTGGACCATTACCGTCAGCGATACGGAGGCAACCCTGTCTACCTCCAATACCTCTTACGGCAGGATCCTGTACAACCGCAGCTCTCCTCGCTTTACCACCTACACGAACCAGGTATCTTCTACCCTGGTCCTGCCTCAGCTCTACACCAATGACGGTGGCGTAGTCTATTACACCACTGATCCTCTGAAGTGCGACCACAGCTACGAGACTGTAGTGACCGAGCCTACCTGCACGGAGGATGGCTTCACCACCTACATCTGCACCAAGTGCGGATATTTCTATAAGGATGCTCTTGTAGAAGCTCTCGGACACAGCTATGAGGCAACTGTTACCCCTCCTACCTGCATTACAGCAGGCATTACTACTTATACCTGTGCTCTTTGCGCAGATGCCTATGAGGCAGATCCCACCGAGGCACTCGGTCATAACTGGGATGAGGGAACCGTGACCATAGCTCCTACAGTAGATGCTGAGGGTGAAAGAACCTATACCTGCCTCACCTGTGGAGAAACCGGGACCGAATCCATCCCTGCTCTGGAGCCCGACCCCAATGAGTGTGAATACGGTGCAGACTGCGGCTCCCTCATCTTTACGGATATGCCCGCATTTGGCAACTGGGCCCACGCAGGCATTGACTTCGTAGTAGACAAGGGCTTGTTTAACGGTATGAACAAGACCACCTTTGCCCCCGATAAGACCATGACCCGTGCTATGCTCGTTACCGTTCTGTGGCGCAGTGCAGGAGAGCCTGAGGCCGATGGCGCTACCTTTACGGATGTTCCTGCAGAGCAGTGGTACACCAAGGCTGTAGCATGGGCTGCAGACAATGGTGTGGTTACGGGTTATACCGACGGCACCTTCCGTCCCAATAATCAGATCACCAGAGAACAGCTTGCTACCATCCTCTTCCGCTACACCAAGCTGTTTGAAATGGATCCCCCCGAGCGAGCCGAGTTGGACAGCTTCCCCGACAGCAAGGACGTACAGTCCTATGCTGTAGAGGCTCTCCGGTGGGCTGTAGGCAAGGGACTGATCAACGGCATCTACGACAGCGGTACAGGGGAGACCTTCCTACGTCCCGCCGGCAGTGCCACCCGTGCTCAGGTAGCCACCATCCTCATGCGCTTCCTGGAGCCTAACACTTAATTATTACCCAGCCTAAATCGGAACTGCTTCTTAACGGAGCAGTTCCGATCATTTTTATTTAGGCCCTGTTTTAAACGCATTGACATTTGGACCAAGAGTTGCTATAGTGGTTATGCCAAACAAATCTGAATACAACAAAAGGGTAGATCTATGTTACGGGGATTGCTGTGTCTTTTTAGGGATCGCTGTATCCTTTTAGGATAGGTATATCTTTTTATGGTTACAATCCAACCTGAATTCGTTAAAAACGCGATTCCACTTGGATTGTAATTAGGTTTACCTTTTGCATTCGAGATTTGTTTGGCGACAATCGGAGTTGCGTTTTTGGTGCGTCAACTTCGGTTGGCGCACTTTTTTGTTTATCCGCAAGCGTCTATCCTGTCCAAGAAAGGCGGCGAAAACGGCGATTTCAGCACTCTGTTTCGCCACATTTATTTCGACTCTTTATACGCACTGCAATACATTCATGATTTAAATTTATAGAAAGGCTGATGAAAGTGAAAAAAATAAAAGCGATTGCACTTCTCCTAACTATGATCATGCTGTTTACGCTCCTTTCAGGCTGCGGAACGCAGGAACCCTCCGAGCCGGAAACGGAACCCCTGTAACCGAGAGTCGGACACCGGAAGGAGAAAAGGAAGATCTGGCCACCACAGAGGGAACCGAGCCTACCACTGAGCCTACCGAGACCATCCCGGCCACCGAAGCCACGGAGCCTGCTTCTGCTTCTCTTCCCGAAGGACTGACAGCTACCAAGGTGGGGACCGTTGAGGATAAGTACATGTACGATGTATCCGCTGCCGGTATTGTTTACTATGACATGACCGAGACTATGGGCATTATGTCCCCGGATGGGAAGAGCGACACCGGTGCAAAGTATTCCTCTTGCGTCTCTGAGGGAAGCTACTTTGTAGTCACCAATGTTACTCTTGATGCCATCGATCCTAACGATCCCGCTACGCTGAACTGTTTCGGTCTTGTGGACGTAACTGGCAAGGAGATCCTGCCTCAGAAGTACGCCGGCATAGAAGCTGTCAACGACCGCTATATCTACGTTGCTGAAGTAACCGAGGCAACGGACAGCAAGGATGATGCTCTGGTGTACTACAGCAGCAGCTTCTTCTCCATCACCCCGGAAAAGGATGATCCTTTGTACAAGGGCGTTTGTCATGTGTATGATGTTCTCCTGGAGCGATTCGTAGAGGGTGTCACCGGCACGAGCTATCCCACTATTTTGGATTACGGCGACTTTGTTCGCTACAAGGATGATAACGATAACCGCATCACCGTGGCTCCCAAGGGCAAGCCCCTGCCCGAAGAAGCAGAGAGTCTCGATAACGATTGCTACAAGCTGGATAGCGCTGTCTATAACTCCAAGCATGAAAAGGTATTCGACTTTGACCATGACGGATATACTCCCTCCTATATGGAAGGTGGGTATTACGTAGCTTCCAATTACCATACAGGGACTTACGTTCTCATGGACTACAACGGCAACGTGGTATCTGCGGAATATTTCGACCATCCCTATGTCAACGGTGGCCTGGTCGTCTCCGATGATAAGATCTATAACTTTAAGGGCGAAACAGTGATCGATGGCAGCTACGACAGCGTCCGCTTGGAAGAAGTTTTCGGAGCTATCTGGCTTCTGGGAGACAACGATGTCTATACCATGATCGATCAGAGCGGAAATGTAATGTGGCAGAACGTAGACGGCGAGGATGTTTACGTAAGTTCCTCCTCCTCCTTCTTCTGTATCGAGAAGGAAATCGACGGAAAAACCATGATATATTCCTTTGGACAGAAGGATTGCACCATTGAAGGCTACAGCTTTGCTCCCTGGCTTGCAAAGGTTTCCGGCGAAGGCTACTCCTACGACGTCGTAGATACCCTTTCTGGCGAGAAGATCATTACAGGCTATTTTAACTATGATTATGTTGCAGATCCCGACTCCGGCTACTATGTATACGGAAAAAATTCCGAGGTGGATTTGACATCTACGTTATTGGCTAAAGTTTTGCTCAATGGGCATTGCAACTATTGATGCCAAGCCTTTGATGACAGCGACATACATCACCTAATACTACTTTCTAATAAAAATATTTGATTTCTATTAG
>JAZNYV010000162.1:0-17672 GCA_045594585.1 Faecousia sp.
GGATCGCTCTTATGATGCAAGGCATCATAAGAGCGATCCCGTTTCCATTTTTCTCTGCAGTTTCCGGTTTATGAGTAACTCATACCAAGTTTCTTTAAAAAGTAGAAATAATTGTGTTCAGCAGGATAACTAAGGCGACAATTGTGCAAATGATTGAAGATACGATAATGGAAAACTTCTTTTTGCCCTTGGCGATGCGTTCTGCTTCTTTGCGCGCAATTTCTTCTTTTGCTTTGATCTCTTCAATTTTCTTCCTACAAGCAGAAGCTTCCTCGTCAGCATCTTTCCATCCGGATATGGATACAAACAATTCAATTGCAGCATTGTATTTTGCGATACCATCTCCTTTCATCTTGGCTTTTGCTTTACCGTTGGCAAGGATCGTATCCTTTCGTGCTATTTCTGCTTTTTCGTAGCACTCTTTTGCAAGAGAATTTGAATCCTGATATTCATCAATAGATTCAAAAAGGCGGGCAGCTTCCTTATAACCGCTCTCAGTAATTGCGGAAAACATGGCATTCTTTGCACGGGTATAGATGTCATTCAAACGAGTGTTTTCATTCCGGGTGTTGATGTGCTCTATGTAGCCGATCAGTGTGGATTTTAACTTCTCATCCGCAAAGCGAATGGTTTTTTGATAATTGTTGCTGTTATCAAATGCTTGTGCTTGCTCTTTTAAGGCTTCTTCTTTTCTCACTCTCAATTCGGATAATAATTTACCCAAATAGGCAGATGCATTTTCCGGATCAATATCCAGCACCTTTTCGCAATACTCATTGGCAGAGGCCCACTCGCCATCTTCCAGGAACATAAATGCACGCTTCAGCAATGGCGCAGTATTCATATTTCCACCGGTAATAACAGTTTCCTTAATAACAGATGATTTAGGTGCTTCGGTCTGGGCAAGCTTTTTGATACCACGAATTAAATCTTGCATAAAACCCAGCTTAGACATATCCTGCGCCTGCAGGTGAGAGAATTCCTCCGGCAGGTCGTAGGGATCCATGTCCTTATAGGCAGGGATCAGCACCTTTTTCTCCCCCTGCTTAATAAGAGACAGGTAACGGCTCCACTCATTCTTGACCCAGACGGCTTTAAAGTATTCCGGCTTGGTACCCAGAACCACCATGACTTTGGCAGAGTTCAGGGCAGCGAAAATATAGGGCTCATAAGCAGAGCCTAACTTGTCCTCTAAGGTAATGCGGGCAAAAAACACCTTGAAGCCCTCTTGGGTAAGCTGATGGTACAGGTCGTTTGCCATAACGGAGTCGGGAGTCCGTCTGCCGTTGCTATCCGATTCTTTGTAGCAGATAAAGACATCGAAGGGTTCTTCCTTTTGGGAAATGGTTAGCCCGATCGTACAGATTCGCCCGGCGATCATCATTCAGCCGGGGCAAAGTCTGCTGTGTGCCACAATATTCACAGATTGCCACAGTTTCGTTATTGTTAATTTCTAATGTGCCACCGCACATTTTACATTTAAATAGTGCCATTATCGACTCCCTCCTTTTATGTATCTTGTAGAGTTGTTTGGGGCTTTATCTAAATATTCAACATTAGGAACTAAGCCACAATTAACCTTTATTTTAAACTGGCGTCCCAGTTCTCTTCTTTCGCCATTAGTGAGGGTGCTCCAATTAATACCGTCAAACAAATCCTTTAGCAGGAAAATAGTCATGGGAGGCAATGCACCTGTTCTACTTACCTTATGTTGCCAAACTTCAGGGAGAAACCGAAAAAGTTGATATGTATTTGGAAGGGATATATAATACAATTATTGTCAAGGATATTGAGGAGCGACAGAAACGAAAAGAAGACGATTCCAACAAACGGAAAGTCAACGACATTGCACTTTTGAAGAATATTTCTAAGTTCTTGGCTAGCTCAGTAGGCTCTCCTGTTTCCATTAAGAGCATTGCAGACTATATTACATCCGGCGGCAGAAGCATATCCCAAGCGACGATCAGCGACTATGTGGAAGCTTTGGTGGAACCCTATATCTTCTATCCTGTAGCTCGGTATGATGTACCTGGGAAACAGCTTTTGAAAAATAACCGCAAGCTATACATCTCGGATTTGGGTCTTCGCCGATACCTCTTACCCCGGAAGCGTTACGACTTGGGTCACTCTTTGGAAAATGTGATCTATTTAGAACTTCTGCGAAGAGGCTATGAAGTGAATGTGGGCAAGGTGGGAGCGACGGAAGTAGATTTTGTTGCCAGAAAAGGTGATCGTATTGAATATTACCAAGTTACAGCTTCTATGGTAGAGGAAATGACCTTCAACCGCGAAATGGCTCCTTTGAAAGCAATCCGGGACAATTATCCCAAAATTGTGCTTACATTGGATCGCTACACTTCCGGAAATTATGAAGGGATCCAAGTGATCCATGCAGTTGACTGGCTGCTATGTAAGAGAGATATGCTGTCGTAGGTGTCATAGAAAGAAAATCCTTGCAAAAAATCTCTTTTTTGGCCGGAGCGGTATATATAATATCCGTTCCTTCATATGCGAAGCATATATCATCCACGACAGTGGATATCATTTCGACAGATATATCACCCGTTCTGAAAAGAACGGATATCATTGCCCCCCACTGTGCCGTTAGCGCAGTGGGGGGCAATGGTTGCGGAGGAGCGACTTGCCCTCCAGCCTCCGGTTTATCGCCCTACCAAACGATTTACTATGTCATACGGGCGTGGCCTTGGGTGCAGATCACGTCTATGACTTGATCTACGTAGGCCTCGCATTGTGCCTCGTCGGGAGCCTCTACCATGACGCGGATCACAGGCTCGGTGCCGGATTCTCGGAGGAGGATCCGGCCTGTATCTCCTAAGGCTCGGGCTACTGCATCCACAGCCTTCTGTACCTGGGGATCCTCTTTTGCCTCGGTCTTGGAGCGGACGGGGACATTCTTCAGCACCTGGGGATAGAGAGTCATTCCGTCACAGAGCTCCCCAAGAGTCTTCTTCTTGGCCAGCATGACCTCCATGATCTTTAGGCTGGTCAGGATCCCGTCTCCCGTGGTTGCATACTTGTTGATGATAATATGGCCGGACTGCTCCCCGCCCAGGCGGTAGCCCTCCTCCACCATACGCTCATAGACATATTTGTCCCCTACTTGGGTCTTGGCGTAGCCGATCCCCTTGGTCTCCAACGCCTTGTACAGACCGAAGTTGGACATGACCGTGGTCACCACGGTATTCCCTGCAAGCTGTCCACGTTCCTGCATATAGTTCCCTAAGATATAGAGAATGTGGTCCCCATTGACTACGTTCCCCCTCTCATCTACGCAGAGACAGCGGTCTGCATCCCCGTCATAGGCAAAGCCCACGTCCAACCCCTGTTCCGATACCAGCTTCTGCAGCTTTGCAATATGGGTAGAGCCTGCCTCCCGATTGATATTGGTGCCATCCGGCTCCGCATGGATCACATAGGTCTTGGCTCCCAGGGCATCAAAGACGGACCGTGCAATATTCCATGCCGCACCGTTGGCACAGTCCAGCCCCACCTTCATCCCCTTGAAGGAATAGAGAGCAAGGCTGATCAGGTAGCCCACATAGCGGTTCCGACCTGCAACATAGTCCACGGTCCTGCCGATCCTCTCACGGGTGGCAAAGGGCAGCTCCTCATATTTGGCTCCGAAGAGCTCCAGCTCTCCGTCCAAATAGGCCTCGATGTAGGATATGGTCTCCTCGTCCATTTTCTCCCCCTGGCTGTTCAGGAGCTTGATCCCGTTGTCGTAATAGGGATTGTGGCTGGCAGAGATCATTACGCCGCAATCAAACTCCTCTGTACGGGTCACATAGGCCACAGAGGGTGTGGTGGTCACGTGGAGCAAGTAAGCATCCGCTCCCGAGGCAGTGATCCCTGCTGCCAGAGTATACTCGAACATATAAGAGGATCGTCGGGTATCCTTGGCAATCAGGATCCTGGCAGGAGGTGCTCCTGCAGGCCGCTTTACGTTAAAGTACCAGCCTAAGAACCGACCTACCTTATAGGCATGGTCGGCGGTCAGCGTGACATTGGCCTCCCCACGGAAGCCGTCTGTTCCGAAATATTTCCCCATAGCTTTCCTCCTTTAAGATGCAAAGGGTCCCAGGTCCAGGAGCCTGCCCAAATCCTTGTGAACAATGGTGCCGTCATTCTTGCAGATGCTGTTTGCAGGGATCACGCCTCTGACACAGGTGGTGGGATAGACGGTGCTGTTCCTCCCCAGGACCGTACCGGGATTCAGGACTGCATTACAGCCTACCTCGGCATAGTCTCCTATGACGGCTCCCAGCTTCTTCATGCCTGTTTCGATCCGTCCCTCTCCCCGTACCGTCACAGGGCTCCGATCGGACTTGACGTTGGAGGTCACAGCCCCGGCGCCCAAATGAGCCTTGTAGCCCAGGATGCTGTCCCCCACGTAATTGTAGTGAGGCACCTGGACACGGTCAAAGAGGATCACGTTCTTCAGCTCCGTAGAGTTGCCTACCACACAGTGCTCCCCAATGAGAGCGCTGCCCCGAATATAGGCACAGTGTCGGATCTCCGTATGGGGCCCGATGATACAGGGCCCGCCCAAGTGGGCAGTAGGTGCTACTGAGGCAGTGTAGTGGACCCACACCCCCCTGCAGGGCTCCATGTATTCCTCCCGTGGGAGCCGCTCTCCCAGGAGGAGGATCTGTTCCTTCAGCCCCTTCAGAGCCTGCCAGGGGTAGAAGAAGGCAGACAAATACTCCCCTGCAATGGTATGCTTCAGATCAAATAAGGTATGGACAGTCAACATGATACATCATCCTTTCCGTAAGATTTCTTCTTTCATGGGGGAATATATCACAAGTCGTTGAAAAAATCAAGATATTTTTATCCTAAACCAATTGTTTTTGTGCATATGCACAATCGGAATATATAAATACAATCTATCGTTCCCCGATATTCATAGTAATATCCAACACTGCCTCTTGACAGTGTCACCTTCTGCCATTACAATATGATATACAAAACCCACGCAAAGGGTGTATCCCCACCCATGCATACGAAAGGAGACGACACAATGAGCGAGCAAGCCAACTTCTGCTGTGACGAATTACGTAAGGCTGTTTCCCTGGAGCAGAGCCTGCTGTTTTACCATCCTGTATTCGAGGAGTACGGCATTCCCTTCTCCACCACCGAGGGCTTTTCCTATATGACCATCGGTTACTGCCCCTGGTGCGGCAAGGAGCTCCCCTTAAGCAAACGGGAGCAGTGGCTCAGATCCCAACAGGAAGCCTCCGAGGCCCCTGCCGAATGATCCCAAACAGGGGACTGTCAAAGCCAGTCCCCTGTTTCTTGATCCCACGGATATTATGTTCAAATCCATGATTCATTTTGTTAAGGCGTACATCAAGAGGAGGGGCGGCTCCAGGAGGAGGGCGGACCACAGGGCTGTATGGGCAGTGCTGCCGCAGAGACGAGAGAGCCTCCGGATCCCCAGACCGCAGAGGGCTCCCACTGCCCCTGCCCACATGCCGTAGAGTGTCAGAGACAGTGCCACCGTCCCCACAGACAGGCCCAGGAGCTCCACACTGTCTGCCGGGGAGGACAGACCCGTAAATCCGTATTCCATATGGATCTCCAGAGCAAAGGCGATCCACAGAAGCACTCCCATAAGGCCCCCGTAGCACGCACTGATACTAATTCTTAATTAAACTGTTTAATCAAGAATTAATATTACACCCCTCTCCGCCTCATCGAGGCACCTCTCCCCACATAGAGAGGCAAGTAGCGTGTGCAGGTATGAACCTGCTCGATAAATCGGAAGCTAAAAAGCCTTCTGCGGTTTTGGGGCCGCAGAAGGCTTTGGGGTTTAGGGTCCTACCTTGGTGTAGTACAGGTCCAGTACGGTTTCGTAGGTATGGGCCTCGTCCAGGTAGTATATGGCGTTCTCGCCCAAACGGTCCAGTTCACCCCTAATGGTGTCGAACTCAAAGGTCGCTCCCTGATTCAGGAAGGTGCCCAGGAGGAAGGTCACATCCGCAAAGGTCAGATCCGTAGTCATATAAGTAGTCATGGCACTATACAGATCCAGGAGGGTGGTCAGATCCTTCTTGGTTTCAGCAAGGGCCTTCTTGGCAAAGAGCTCCACATACTGCTTCTGCCGTTCCATACGGAGGACGTTGGATTCCAGCAATTTCTTGTTCCTGTAGCGGACGTAGAATTCTGCCTCTCTGCCCCACAGCTCCATCTGTGTGCCCTCCGGGACGATCCGTTCATCCGGCATCTTTACGTCAGAGAGGGTGGTCAGAGCAATGCCTCCCACTGCATCCGTAGCCGCACCGATAAAGCGCATATCCAACGCCACATAGGAATGGATGGGCATACCGTACAGGAGCCGCTTTACTGACTTCATGGTATTCTCACAGCTCAGCTCTCCGCCGTCTCCGAAGGCATAGGCTCTGCAGAGCTGGGTATTCTTGGATTCGATAAGCTTCTCCGATGCGGAGTAGATGTCTACCTGGGCATAGGCTTCACGGGAGATATTGACGATCTTGGTCTCTCCCGTTTGGGTGTCCATGGACAGGAGGAGGATACAATCTGCCTCACCGCCCTCGCCACGGATGGCATCCTCTGCCAGCTCCGTCTTGTCTACGCCAATAAGGAGGACCGTGGTAATATTCTCGTTGAGAACATAGGTCTCTCCCTTATAGACCACGGTCTTGCCATCATCGTAGGCCAGGATCCTGTCTGCCTCTGTGGTAGGCTCCGTTGCCTCTGTGGCCTGAGACTCTGTAGGAGCAGTGGTTTCTGTAGCCTGTGGGAACTGGGGGGTAAAGTCCTCGTAGTTCAGCATCTTATTCCGTCCCACACGGAACAGGATCAGGAAGGTTGCCGTAGCAACAATGACCATACACAGCAGGACGATAAGGGTGATTACAAGAGCCTTTAGGATCCGTTTCTTTAGAGGCTTCTTTTTCTTCTTTAAAAAGCGACCCTTCTGTCCCCTGTTAGGTGTCGGTGCTTCCCCCGGGCAAAGAGGCGTCCCCTTGTTCAAATAGTCCGTAGCCTCTTGGAGGGTCTGTAAATAGAGTTCCTCCTTGCTTACGGTCTCCGACCCGATATCCTTAGGTTGTAGGCTCATCGTTGATCAACACTCCTTGCACCAAATATCGGGCGTTGCCTCCTGCGGTACAGGTAGACAGGGTCACGATCCGATCCTCTGTGGACAGGACAACGGACTGCCGCACATTGGCCACCATGGTCCGAGGTGCCATAATGTAGTCCAGGTACTCCCGGAAGGGCTGTTCCTTCTTAAAATCGAAGGAATTGAGAATATGCCGCTCATCATACTCGTGTGCGGAAACGATGCGGTAGGTCAGAATATGACCGGGGGTGTAAATGTAGAAATACTCGTTCTCCTCAAAGAACTGCGGATCCATAAAGTAATGGAGGTTGGAAAACATGGAGTCATCCAGCATATGGTGTCCGTACAGGATGGTCACGGGATCCCGGAAATCCTTCTTGTTCAGTCGTTGGGAGTAGATACTGCCCTTGAACTCATACTCTCCCTTTACGTTGCGGTACATATAATAGTTATCGTCCTTATCTGCAGAAGCCTGGAATACAGGCAGGTCGATATCCGTATTGGGAATATAGATCCAAGCATAGATATCTCCATTCAGCTCCTGCAGACCTGCGAAGTCAATGGGATTGTCTGCAAGCTGTGGTTCCGTCTGTGTAGGCTTCTCCGAGTGCTCCGTCTCTGCCGTAGGATCCCGGGATTCCTGCTCCCCTCCCTGCGAGGGCTCTGTAGAGGGAGGCACAGGTCTGGTTGCGGCAGGCTCATTGCGATAATCGGAGAAATCCACGGTCTGTCTCACGTAGACCCAGGCGTAGGCGCCCAAACCGATGGAGATCAGCAGGAGAGACAGGATCAAGACAATGATCCACAGGGTCTTATTGGATTGTTTCTTTGGTGTATTTGCAGCCACAGTGATCCCTCCTCAGCTTATACGGAATACAATAAAAGGGAACCGTCACCGATTCCCTTTTATAGTTGCTATAAAAATGTGAGATGACTTAAATGTGCTTGGAATGCTCTTGGATCAGTTTTCCTTCTTCAGGAGCTTCTTGCCTGCGAATGCGAAGCCGACAACACCGAATAGCAGGGCACCTGCGATGCAGTATACCAGCATGCTGTCACCGGTCTGGGGGGAATCGCCGTCATCATCATCGGGCTGGGTAGCGGTGGTGGGCTCGGTCTCCTCGGTGATGTTGTACATAGCGGTAACCTTAACGTCAGCGTTGACGGTCAGGACCAGGGTGGGCTGCTCACCGGTACGGGTTGCAGGAGCCTCTACGATGTACTCGGCACCGGAAACGACTACGTAATCCTCGCCCTCGACCTGGAAGCCGATGAACTCGTACTCAGACTCGGGAGCTACGAAGGTGTAGTTGCTGCCCTTCTCAACAGTCTCGTCAGCGACAGCACTGAGACTGCCGGGATGCCAGGAATCGAAGTTGACCTGAACCAGGGCTACGTCGGTGGGGCTGGGGATCTCATCAGTGGCGTCCTCGGTTGCAAATGCGGTTACGGAAAAGCTTGCAACCAGGAGCAGTGCTAACAGGATAGCAAATAACTTTTTCATTGTTTTTCCTCCTTGCAGTTCTTAGCTGCTCAATATACATTTTAATTATACTCTACAATTCTCATTTGTCAAGGGGTATTCGACGATTTTATAGGATTTATTTCTTCACCGTCTTAAAATATCCCATTGTCTCCTTAACCGTATGGAGATAAGCAAAGGTCCCGGGGAACCGATCCAGGATCCGCTGGAAGGCAACGATCTGATTCTTGTTGACCACGCAGATCAGCAGAGTCTTGTTCTGACGGGTGAAACTGCCTACGGCAGGGATCTCCGTAGCACCGTGTCCCAGCTCTTCGATCAATACCTTGGACAGTTCTACAGGCTGATCCGTGATGATCTCAAACTTAATGGCCTCCTTGAGACCCTTGAGCAGAACGTCACTGACCTTGCTGAGGGTGAAGCAGAAGATGAGGCACAGGAGCACGGGCTCGATCTGATAGCCGTAGACGAAGTAGGACAGGATGGCTACCGAGGCATTGAGACCGAAGAGGACCCATACCATCTTCTGCTCCGGCTTATAGTGATGGACCAGCTCTGCCACCAGATCCGTACCTCCCGTACAGCTCCCCCGTTTTAGGACCATGGCTACACTGAAGCCACAGAGCAGACCCCCTGCAATGGGAGCCAGAATGGGACTGTTGGGGGTCTGATAGATGAAGAGGGACAGATCCATATGCTCCAACAGGTACATCCAGCCGGAGAGGGCCAGGGAATAAATGCCGGATCTAACAGCATAACCCTTGTCCACCAGGATAAAGGTGAGAATGACCAAGGGCACGTTGATCAGCACATTCATGGTGCTCATGGGGAAGCCCCACTTCTGCTGGATCATGGTCTCCAGACCGGGGAGGCCTGCAGGTGCGAACTCATTGGGGAAAATAAAGATCTCGAAGCTAATGGCGTAGATCAGTGCCGATACCAGGATATTCAGCAGATCGGACCAGGTCAGAATGGATTTCTTCACCTCTGCACGCCTCCTTAGCGGATCACAATGGTCCAGGGGTTCTCGTAGACCTCACCGGGTGCCAGGCGGATCATACCGGGACGCTCTGTCCATTCCTCCGTCACGCCCTCCCGACCGGGGAGGCTCTGCCAGGGCTCGATACAGATGTAGTTGGCATCCGTATGGTCTGCCTGCCAAAAGCCGATATAGGGCATCTTGGGATAGGCTACCTCTACAGCCCTGCCCTTGCCGCTCTTGTGCTCCAGGATCACACGGTCCCCGGAATTACGGAGAACGATGGCATCGTTGTCAAAGAGGCTGTGCTCCAGGGCAAGCTCTCCGTCGGGAACCTCATAGGGGTATTCCCGTACCAGCAGCCCCTTGTCCGAGAACTCTGCACGGAGGGTCTCACCGACACCGGGGAAACGGAGGCGGTAGTCCTCAAAGACCTTCCCATCTTCCATGGGGACAAAAAAGCCGGGATGACCTCCTAAGCCGAAGGGCAGGACCTTGTCTCCCTCATTGGTCACACGGAACAAAACACGGATCTCATTGCCCTTCAGCTCATAGCATACCTGGTAGCAGAAAACATAGGGAAACAGCTTCTCGGTCTCCTCGTTGTTCCGCAGGGTGAAAACAGCCTCATTCTCCTTGACGGTCACATCAAAAAGGCTGTATTTGGCAAAGCCGTGGCACTTGAGCTCATAGCTCTCGCCCTCACAGATATAATGATTGTCCAGGAGCCGACCTACTGTGGGGAATAGGTTAATGGCACGGTCAGCCCAGTACTTGGGATCCCCCTGCCAGAGATATTCGTGGCCGTCAGCAGTTCGGATGGATCGCAGCTCCGCACCCTTGTCTGCGATCTCTACACGGAGCAGGCCGTTGTCTAATACGTGATTCATAATATATCCCTCCTGAGGATTCTGTTTCTTCCCTTCTATTATACTTCATTTCCCCCAAAATGCAAGAGGGCACCTCTTGATTTTCCCATAGGAATGTGATACAGTATGGCCCGATACCATAGGAAGGAGGGTGTTCTTCATGGCTCGGAGCAGAAAGGCGCCCATTCAATTATCCGACCGTTTTTCCTACGGGCGGCTGATCCGTTTTACCCTGCCCACTGTGGGCATGATGATCTTTACTTCCATTTACGGTGTGGTAGATGGATTTTTTGTTTCCAATTACGCAGGAAAGACCCCCTTTGCAGCAGTGAATCTGATCTTTCCCCTGCTTATGATCCTGTCTACCGTAGGCTTTATGTTCGGCACCGGAGGCTCTGCCATCGTTGCCAAGTCCTTCGGCTTGGGGGATGCCAAGGGCGGTAGAGAGAGCTTTTCCCTCTTTGTTTATATTTCCATTGTCTTAGGGATCCTGCTTGCTGTTTTGGGCATTGTGTTCCTCCGTCCTATAGCCCTGCTTTTGGGAGCAGAGGGAGAGATGCTGGAGTGTGCCGTAGTCTATGGACGGATCATCCTGTCGGTTCTGCCCTTTAATATCCTGCAGCTCCTGTTCCAGTCCTTCTTTGCCACCGCAGAAAAGCCGAATCTGGGCTTTGTCGTGACCCTGTCTGCCGGTGTGACTAACATAGTGCTGGATGCCATCCTGGTGATCCTCCTGCCCAAGGAGTACAAGCTTATAGGTGCCGCCGTAGCCACTGCCATGAGTCAGGTAGTAGGCGGTGCCGTTCCCTTGATCTATTTCAGCCGCAGGAACAGCAGCCTCCTCCGTTTGACCAAGACCCGTTTCCGTCGGAGCCTGGTACTCAAGGCCTGTGCCAACGGCTCCTCGGAGTTTATGAGCAATGTTTCCATGAATTTAGTAGGCATGCTCTACAATATCCAATTGCTGAAATACGCCGGAGAGGACGGAGTCGCCGCCTACGGCGTGATGATGTATGTAAGCTTCATCTTTGCCGCTACCTTTATCGGCTACTCCATCGGCACGGCTCCCATCTTCGGCTACCATGACGGTGCAGGCAATCTGCGGGAGCTTAGGAGCCTCCTGAAGAAAAGCCTGATCATTACAGGGGTTCTGGGGCTTTCCATGGTTCTCTCGGGGCAGCTTCTCACGGTGCCTCTGTCGGCACTTTTCGTAGGCTATGACCCTAAGCTTATGACACTGACCGTATCGGGATTTCGGATCTTTGTTCTGTCCTTCCCCTTTATGGGCTACGCCATTTTTTCCTCCGGCTTCTTTACCGCTCTCAATGACGGCCTTACCTCAGCCCTGATCTCCTTCCTGCGGACCCTGGTGTTCCAGGTAGCCGCCGTCCTCCTGCTCCCCCTGCTGTGGGACATCAACGGTGTCTGGGCCTCCATCATCGCCGCCGAGCTCATGGCTGTAGTCTTCTCCATCCTGTTCCTTTTCATAAAGCGGAAGAAATTCGGCTACTGATGAATAGAAAAACCGTGTGTCGGCCAAGTTCAGTTGGTTTCGACACACGGTTTCTGTTATTTTTTAGGCAATGAGGAGATTACTTGCTTAAAAAGCTCATTTTGCCTTGGTGGCGATCTCCAGCAGGGCCTTTGCCATGAATTCCTCGGGAGTCATAGCACCCAGGTCCTCGCCGGTACGGGTACGGACGGAAACGGTTCCGTTCTCCATGTCACGGTCACCGATGACCAGCATGTAGGGGATCTTCTGGAGCTGTGCTTCGCGGATCTTATAGCCCAGCTTCTCGGAGCGGAGGTCCACCTCGGTGCGGATGCCGGCTTCCTCTAACTTGGCAGCCAACTCCTTGCCGTACTCATGAGCACGGTCCGTAATGGGCAGGACCTTGACCTGAGTGGGCATCATCCACAGGGGCAGAGCTCCGGCGTAACGCTCGATAAGATAAGCCAGGGTACGCTCATAGCAGCCCAGGGAGGTACGATGGATGATATAGGGAGTCTTCTTCTGGCCGTCGGTGTCGGTATATTCCATGCCGAACTTCTGTGCCAGGAGCATATCGACCTGGATGGTAACGATGGTATCCTCCTTGCCGAATACATTCTTATACTGAATATCCAGCTTGGGGCCGTAGAAGGCTGCCTCGTCAATGCCGATGGTGTAGTTGACATTCAGCTTGTCCAGGATCTCGCCCATGACCCGCTGTGCTTCTTCCCACTGCTCGGCAGTTCCCTCGTACTTAACACCTGCACGGGCAGGATCCCACTGGGAGAAACGGAAGGTGCAGTTCTCCAGCATGCCAACGGTGTCCAGGCAGTACTTTGCCAGATCCAGGCATTCCTTGAATTCTTCTTCCAACTGCTCAGGACGGAGGACAATGTGGCCCTCGGAAATGGTGAACTGACGAACACGGATCAGACCGTGCATCTCCCCGGAGTCCTCGTTGCGGAACAGAGTGGAGGTCTCACCCAAGCGCATGGGCAGATCACGGTAGGAACGGGCACGATTCAGATAGACCTGGTACTGGAAGGGGCAGGTCATGGGACGGAGGGCGAAGCATTCCTTGCCTTCGTCGTCGGGATCGCCCATAATGAACATACCGTCACGGTAGTGGTCCCAGTGACCGGAGATCTTGTACAGATCGCTCTTGGCCATGAGGGGGGTCTTGGTAAGGAGATAGCCGCGCTTCTGCTCTACGTCCTCTACCCAACGCTGGAGGAGCTGAATGGTTCTGGCTCCCTTGGGCAGGAGGATGGGCAGACCCTGGCCGATAGACTCAACGGTGGTGAAGAATTCCAGCTCACGGCCCAGCTTGTTGTGGTCACGCTTGAGGGCTTCTTCCTGCTGTTTGAGATAGGCCTCCAGTTCCTCCTTGCTGGGGAAGGCTACGCCGTAAATACGCTGGAGCATCTTGCGGTTGGAGTCGCCACGCCAGTAGGCACCACAGCACTGGGTCAGCTTAAAGTTGTTGTGCTTGATCCGGCCGTTGAGATCCAGGTGGGGACCTGCACACAGGTCTGTGAAGTCCCCCTGGGTATAGAAGGAGATGACCGCATCCTCGGGAAGGTCGTTGATCAGCTCGACCTTATAGGGCTCACCCAGGCTCTCCATATAGGCAATGGCCTCTTCACGGGGCTTCTCACTACGCTCCAGACGGGGGCGTTCCTTGATGATCTTCTTCATCTCGGCCTCGATGGCATCCAAATGCTCACGGGTGAAGGAGAAGTCGGAATCAAAGTCATAGTAGTAGCCGGTGTCGATGGAAGGACCGATGGCTAACTTGACATTGGGGTACAGACGCTTGACAGCCTGTGCCATAACATGGGAGCAGGTGTGCCAATATGTCTTGCGGTAGGACTCGTTTTCAAAGGTGTACAGGTTTTCTTCGGACATGATGTATTCCTCCTTTTGTAGTAAGGGGCAAAAAAACTCACCCCTGAATCGACTCAGGGGTGAGACAAAGATCCCACGGTTCCACCCTGCTTGCTCCGGGTCACGGAGCCGCTCTTTGGCGCGGTTACGGGCGCACCCGGCTGTCCTTACTGTAGGGTTCGGGACAGCGGCTCGGAAGGGGTTCGATCACAGAAGGAGCATAGGGACTCGCACCAACCGTCCCCCTCTCTGCATGGTCCGTTTTCTGCATCGTTCTTCGTCATTGCCTTTGTGGTTGGCTCTATCATAGCACTTTTTTGCCCGGTTGTCAAATGGTTTCTTTTATTTGTTATTATGTTAACCAAATTGTTACCTATGTAACGAAAAATAACAATATCTTGTGTGTCTCCCTCTGTTTTTCTATGTTATTTTCACAATTTACGATTTACATAATTTTCTTAAAAGTTTACATAAAAAGCCGTTTTAAAGAAAAAACTTGACAAATATCAAAAAAATGTTATAATTAGCTTGCGGTTACAATATAGTAACAATAGTTTCAACTCAAAAACCAATCATTATGGAAAGGAGGATGCTCTATTGCAAAGAATGGAAAAACAGCCTAAACAGCGGAATTTGCTCCTTCGTCTTGCCACCCTGATCCTTATGCTCGGCGTGCTTGCGGGACTCTTTTCCCAGTCTGTTTTTGCCCGGAACAGCTACGTGATCACCGACGGTGAGAACGTAACCGTTCACCAATCCTACAGCACAGACCCGGATGTCATTTTGGATGAAGTAGGAATCGAACTGAGCGATGAGGATACCTACACTACCAGCTATGATGACGGCGTCAGCCGCATTGACATTCAGCGGATGCAGCTTGTAACCGTGGATTGTCGTGGCAGGCAGCAGACAGTGGGAACCTACGGCGAAACTGTACAGCAGCTTCTCGACCGTTTGGAGATTACTGTGGGCGACAGGGACACGATCTCCTGCGACCCTGCACAGCTTACCTATGACGGGCTCCGTGTGGACATTTCCCACAGAGAGACTCGTTATGAGGAATCAGAGGTCACGCTCCCTTACGAGGTCAGCTACTTCGAGGATCAGTCCTTGGAGCCTAACGAGGAGATCGTTCTCATCGAGGGCATGGACGGCATCACCTGTGTCAAGGAGCAGATCGTCTTCGAAAACGGCAGGGAGATCTCCCGTGAGATCGTAGATACCCGGGTCATTACAGAGCCTGTGACCAAGTTAGTGGTCCGTGGACCTCAGACCGTTCTCCGCGAGCAGCCCGACGAGCCGGAGTATATCGTGCAGACCGAGGACACCCCCCGCAAGCGTGGCACCATCAGCGGCAACACCATTACCACCGACGTGGGCGTGACCTACAATTATTCCTACAAGTTGGCTGTTACCTGTACCGCCTACTCCTGCGAAGGACGGACCGGCATAACCGCAACAGGTACCGTAGCCCGAGTAGGTGCTGTGGCTGTTGACCCCAGGTATATCCCCCTGGGGACCAAAATGTACATCGTATCCAATGACGGCAAGTATGTCTACGGCTACTGTGTAGCAGAGGACACCGGAGGCTCCATTAAGGGCATGAAGATCGACCTGTATTTCGACACGGTTGCAGAGTGCTGGGATTTCGGAATCCGTTCCTGTACGGCATATATTATTGAAGATTGAATTGCAAAAACGCCTCTTTTCTGATATAATGTCAGGAAAGAGGCATTTTGTATCCAAAGGAGGCTATGGCCCATATGATAGACGTTTGCAATATCCATCAGATCAAGGAGCTCCTTGCCAAATACGGCTTTCACTTTTCCAAGTCCAAGGGGCAGAATTTCCTGAATCAGCGTTGGGTCCCGGAGCGGATCGTCTCCCAGTCTGCCATTGACAGCAATTGGGGCGTGATCGAGATCGGCCCCGGCTTCGGCCCCCTGACCCAGGAGCTGTGCAAGAAGGCAGGAAAAGTCGTTGCATTGGAGCTGGATACCACCCTAAAACCTATCCTTGCTGAAACCGTGGGGGAATTTGATAACCTGGAGATCCTCTTTACCGACGCTATGAAGGTAGATCTGCCTGCTCTGGCAGCCGAGAAGTTCCCGGGGCTCTCCGTAGCGGCCTGTGCCAATCTCCCCTACTATATTACCTCTCCCGTCCTGACCAAGCTGTTGGAGAGCAAGTGCTTCTCCACCGTTACGGTTATGGTCCAGAAGGAGGTTGCCCAGCGGATCTGCTCCAAGGCCGGTTCTGCGGATTATTCCTCCTTTACGGTCCTGTGTAACTACTATGGGGAGCCGGAGCTTCTGTTTGACGTGCCCGCTCACTGCTTCGTCCCTCAGCCCAAGGTCACAAGCAGCGTTGTTCGCTTCAAGATCCGCAGGGAGCCGCCTGCAGAGATCCGTGACGAGGCTCTGTTCTTCCGCACGGTGAGAGCGGCCTTTGCCCAACGGCGAAAGACCCTGCTGAACTGCCTGTCCGCAGGCTTCGGAGAATTTAACAAGAACGGGCTGACAGAGCTTATGGCAGACTGCGGTCTTGCTCCCTCCGTCCGTGGGGAGACTCTGACCATAGAGCAGTTTGCTGCACTGTCCAACGCTATTTGGGAAAGGAAGAACAGTCTATGACCTTCCGCAGTATTTTGATCGACATTGATGATACCCTCCTGGACTTCGGCAAAGCAGAAAAGGCCGCCATTGCCAAGGCATACCGGGACTACGGCATCGACCCCGGCGAGGAGAACGTCGCTCGCTACAGTGTGATCAATCAGAGCCAGTGGGAACTGATGGAGCAGGGTCTCCTGACCCGTGATCAGGTCCTCCTCCGCCGTCACGAGCTGTTCTTCAAGGAGTTAGGCGTAGAGATCCCCCTGCAGGAGTTCGAGGATCGTTATCGGGGCTATTTGGGCATAGGGCATTATTTTATAGAGGGTGCCGTAGAGCTCCTTGACTATTTATACGGCAAGTACGACCTGTATATTGCCTCCAACGGTGTGGCTGAGACCCAGTACTCCCGTATGGCCAGTGCCGGGATCAACAAGTATTTTAAGCAGATCTTTATTTCCGAGACCACAGGCTCCCACAAGCCGGAGAAGGCTTATTTTGACTATTGCTTCGCCCGGATGGAGCATTTCTCTCCCGAAACCACCCTCATCATCGGCGACAGCCTCACCAGTGACATCAAGGGCGGCTTAGACGCAGGGATCCGAACCTGCTGGTTCAACCCCAAAGGCAAGCCCTCCCGCCCGGACATCCGCCCCCACTACGAGATCCGCACCCTAAAAGAGCTCCTAGGATTCCTTTAAGCCAAAAGGATCAAATTCCGATTTGTCGAGCTGTTTGAAAAAGCACAAACCACCAAATCACGCACTATCCCGTAGGGCAAGCTGCCCTCAGCTTGCCCTACGACAGCCTTGTACGATGATATGTTGCATGGTACGGGAATCGAACAGCTCCATAAATCGAAATTTGAAGTCTTCGGGCGGTTGGTTTCCTTGTAAATATTGAGCTTCAAAAAATATTTTAAAATTTTTCAAAAAAAGGCTTGACTTTTTCAAAATTTTGCATATAATAATTCATGCGATAAGCGCAACGGCACATAGGGGGTTTGTGTAAAGGTAGCACACCGGACTCTGACTCCGTTTGTGAGGGTCCGACCCCTCCCCCCCCTCCCAAAAAACGACAGATCCCGACAGAAATCTCTCGTTTTCAACTAAATCCACCCTTGCGGGTGGGTGAAATATTGCTTTGCAATGTGAAATACGCCTGCGGCGTGTGAAATTCGCCTCGACGGCGAGTGGGTGGATTTAATTTCACTTGATGCGATAGCATCAAATTTCACAATTTACG
>JAZNYV010000163.1:0-2897 GCA_045594585.1 Faecousia sp.
GTCCTCACCGTACTGTACGGAGACCTGGCTCTTGCCGTCGGGACGGAGCCAGGGCAGGTTGCCGTTCTTCCGTTCCTCGGACAGCTTCTTGCTCAGCTTGTGGGCGAAGCTGATGGGGGCAGGCATAAGCTCCTCGGTCTCGTCGCAGGCGAAGCCGAACATCATGCCCTGGTCACCGGCACCCAGGGTGTCGGCATCGTCGTAGGAATTGTCAACGCCCATGGCGATGTCCCCGGGCTGCTCGTCAATGGCAGTGAGGATGGCACAGGTGTTGCCGTTAAAGCCGGCCTCGGGGCTGTTGTAGCCGATCTTGCACAGGGTCTCACGGGCGACCTTGGGAATGTCTACGTAGCAATTGGTGGAGATCTCACCCATGACCAGGACCATGCCGGTGGTGGTGGCACATTCGCAGGCTACACGGGCGTGGGGATCCTGTGCATAAATGGCGTCCAGAACGCCGTCGGAAATTTGGTCACAGACCTTGTCGGGATGTCCCTCGGTCACGGACTCGGAGGTAAAAATTCTCTTCTGCATGGTTGTTCTTCCTTTCTTTCTGTTGGGTAATTTCAGAACCTACCGAAAAAAATACCCTGTCGTCTCGACAGGGCAGGAAAATTCGTCCTCATCTGTCGATCAAGCACTGACCTGAGAAGATCAGCTCATACCCCTAAGGGTATGCTCGCCGGAATTGGCACCTTGCATATTGCAGGTTGTCGGGCTTCATAGGGCCGGTCCCTCCGCCACTCTCGATAAGGTTATGAAATTATGGATGCATCAAGCTAAGGGGGGATCCCGTTAGCTCCAATATAATATCACATATTTCTCTGTTGTCAAGAGGGAAATGGGGAAAAACCGACTTTTTTTACGGCAGACATACTTCTACCCGAGGCTCCTCCTCCGTCAGCTCCACACGGCACAGGACCCGCCCGTTTTCCAGGAGAGTGTAGCTACCGTAGGGCAGGTCCTCCAGGGTACAGCGAATGGGATCTCCCGGTTGGAACCGAAGGACCTGCCGACGGCTGTAGCTTTCGGAGCGGACCTCGTATTCATACCACTCCTGCCGTGCTTGCCCCGTGATGCACAGGCTCCCGGGTTCCGTGGTTCCTGCCAGGGCGACGGTCCATTTATCCTCTCGGGTAGCCTGTCCGCGGATATTCTCGATGCCCTGTGACGTGAGCCGGAATTGGACCAGGCCGTCCCGACAGGCTCCGTAGTAGCTCCCCTCCTCTAAGAGTCCCGAGACGCCCTTGCCGTCTCTGTCTGTAGTGATGGTTGTCATATAGGCACCCTTGTCATTATAGAGTCGCAGCTCCTGCTGTCCACGGGTGCAGAAGGTGATACGGCTCCATAATTGGGTCTCCTCCTTCTCCGGAACTGCCAGTATGACACCTGCCATGATCCCCAGTGCAATGGCAAGGAGAAGCACCGCACAGAGAATGCGGATCACAGATTGTTTCATATTCTTATGCCCCCTTCATTAGAATATAAACAGTATACTGTGGAGGGCAGGGCGAATGCTGTCGAGAGATTCCCGGTTAAAAAATACTTTTTTGGTACATACTTGATTTCGGAGGTGCTAATATGCAAAACAAATTCAAAGGCTTCCGCAACTTCGTCAAGGGGAAGGGCTACTACATAGCCCTACTCCTATGCACAGTTATTGTGGGAGTAACAGGCTATTACCTGCTGACCGAAAAAGACCCCGGGGAGCTTACCTCCCCATCAGATCCTTCCGAAACGGGAATCGGAACCACCGTCCCTACGCAGTTGGGGAAAACAGACACGGACAAGCCCGCCGCCAATATGGGCAACGAGGAAACAGAGCCTACGGAAACCACTGCGGCACCCAAGGGCTTTAGCCTTAAGAAGCCTGTAGCCGGACAGGTCCTGGCAGAGCTTGCCGTAGATCACCTGGCCTATAACGAGACCACCAGAGATTGGCGGACTCACGAGGGTATGGACCTGGCGGCACAGCTTGGAGAAGAGGTCTGTGCCGCCGCAGATGGTGTGGTCTACACCATCTATGAGGATGAGCAGCTGGGCATGACTGTGGTGCTCCACCATGCCGACGGCTACAGCACCCACTACTCCAATCTGTCCGAGGATATCCCCGTCAGTGTAGGAGACAGCCTCCGTGAAGGAGAGCCTCTGGGTACCGTAGGCCAAACCGCCTGCATCGAAAACGGTGCAGAATCTCATGTCCACTTCGCCCTCTACCGCAACAATGACCCGGTGGACCCTCAGGACTTTCTTTCCTAAGAACCACCGCAAACCTCGCAACAGAAGCAGATCCCTAAAATAATTCAAGGGCAAGGAACGGTACTCCCGTCCCTTGCCCCTTTTTAAACCGGCACCCCATAAATGTGTTAACTTCCGATTTAGCGAGCTGTTTGAAAAGGCACAAACCACCAAATCACGCACTATCCCGTAGGGCAAGCTGCCCTACGACAGCCTTGTACGATGATATGTTGCATGGTACGGGAATCGAACTGCACGATAAATCGGTACGAGACAAGGAACTGTCCCACTACAGTCGATATTCAGGCATATTACGAAGATCAACCACGGTGCCTGGGTATTTGTCAACCAAACCATTCAACAGTGCTTCGCTGTAATCTATGCATATTACTGAGCGGTAGCGGAAAGGATTGTCTGTTTTCCATCTTCTCATCCCATTCTTAGTTTCACCTTGCTTTACGCAACAGATTACCGTGTTAGCACGAGGCTTACCCATAGTTGTGTACGCTGCATAACAAACGCACACTTGCTGGAAGCTTTCCCACGGAATGATTAATTCTTTCCTTAACGGAAACTTTGCAATCAAACCAATGTCTGTAAACCTATATTTGGCAAGTCCTCTTGAGATAAAAGCCCAACCAACAAAGGAGAAAATTGCA
>JAZNYV010000164.1:0-22396 GCA_045594585.1 Faecousia sp.
TTGCCTTCATATGTATCTACGGTAGCCTCTACGTAGACCGTATCCATATCAAAGCCCTCTAACAGGGTCTTGGATACCAACAAATTCACGGAAATATCACTTGCCAGATTTAGGCTGTGATTCAGCTTTAAGGCCGCATTCTCTATAGGCTCCTTGCTCTCCGGCTCACCGCAGATGCAGGAGCCGTCCGTGTAGCTGTGAGAGGTCTCTACAGAAAGATCGCAATTTTTACAGGCAACCAAATGTCCCTGTGCATTGACCTTGGTGTACACATAGCTGTGCCCCTTGGCAGGAACAGTCTGCTGTGCAGTGAGTATAACATTACATACGGAGCAATGCTTGCCCTCTGTCAGGCCGGTTGCTGTACAGGTCGCTTCCACCGCCTTGTCTGCTACCTCCTTATGTCCTAAGGCAGGGATGGTCGTCTGTGCTGTCAGGGTCTCATTGCAGAGGGAGCACTTGGTGCCTTCCGTCAAGCCCGTAGCTGTACAGGTGGCCTCCTTGCCGGGAACTGTCATAGGCAGATGGACCTTGTGAGAGGAGTTATAGGCAGAGATCCAGCT
The DNA here is from genome assembly GCA_045594585.1 of Faecousia sp. Taxonomy (GTDB): domain Bacteria; phylum Bacillota; class Clostridia; order Oscillospirales; family Oscillospiraceae; genus JAZOXB01. Next base: position 564 of record JAZNYV010000164.1, read on the forward strand.
GCGGACCTTGTAATAGGCTCCCGTAGAGTGCTTGTGGGTCATACCGTACATTTCCCCATTCTCCGAAAGGGTCACAAAGACACGGTCGGAATCGTGTGCCAAATAGGTACCATTGGCAAACACATGGACCGTAGTATGGGAATCGGGGAAGCTGCTGATCCCCTTGACACTTGCACGGCTGAGTGCCTTGCCGTAGTCATAGGTCAGCAGGAAGCTCTTTGAGGGAATATCGTACTGGTAGATGGCGTTGGAGCTGATCCACAGACGATCCTTATTCCCGTAAACAGGAGACAGGTCATGTCCGTTGGCACCGGCAACAGACGCACGATACTTTGTTACCTCCGTCAGAGTAGGTGCGGCGGCAGATCCGCCGATGGTGTAGGCTGTGATCACCTCGCCCCCCAAACCCCACAGGACATTACGATCGGGATCCCACAGGACGCCGTGTGCCCCGGCTAAGGTCACCTCTGTATATTTTGTACTTGTGCTTCCTTGGGAGGATGTATAGATGCGGATCCAGTTGCCTATGCTGGCCGCAACTGCCACATTTCCGTTGGGAAGATATTCAATGGCATGGGGATTGGGGTTCCCCGTAAGGCTCACCTGCCATATCTTTTTCCCCGTAGCAAAGTCCACCACACCCATAAAGCCACGGGAGGAGCAAACGGCTACCACGTATTTCTTCAGGTTCTTGCTGTAACGGAGTTTGGCATCCGTAGGAGAGTTGAAGGTATCGAGATCCGTAAAGCCAAGGGCCGTCGTAGGCTTCCAGGACCAGGCAGTTTCTGCACTGTCCAGATTGTCTCCTCGGACATCAATAACGTCGATCCGCTGATTATACTGGTCCATAAAGGCCGCAAGCTCCCGGGTGCCTACCGCACGGTAGCTGACGGTATTATACATGGCAATGGCATCCTGGGTGGTATTGCCCATACTGCCTACCACACAGCGGATCTTGTCCCCTTGACGAACATCAACGGAAATGCTGAAGGATAATTCCGCAGTGGAGGTAAGCTGCTTCTGACTGCCGTTGGTGGGCCAGATCTGCTCGTTGTTCTTATAGATCACCAGAGAAGTGGGGGTCTTGGTTCCATCGTCTACGTATTCGTTGTAGCGTGCGGTCCGAACCGCCATACGGATCCGTCCGTCGTAAGGTGCGGTATAGGTCTTTACCGCATCACGGGTCTTGCCGGGGTGCATCTTCTCTCCCAGGCGATCCACGTAATTGTATTCGTGTGCGGACCAATCCGAGGCATACATGTACTTGCTGTACTTCTCTACGTACTGGTAGGTCATATTGCCGAAGGTATCGTTGCTGTCACGATACTCAAAGCTCCAATTACCCATATCATTGTTAGCAAACTGGGTAGCGTCAACAGAAAAGCTCTCCTTATCATCCACACAAACCTCAGGGGTACTTAGGTCCGTATAAGTCACCGTATTATTCATCTTCACTGCATCGCTGGTGACCTGTCCCATACCACCGATGATAATACGGATCTTATCCCCCTTGGTCACAGGGAGAGACAGGTCAAATACCTTGGGTGTAGCGGAATCCAGAACCACATAGGAGGAGTACAGAGGATACACCTGGGTGCTGTTCACCAGGATCCGCAGAGAGGTGCCGTTGGCAGCGGTATTGCTGACATCTGCAAGGGCAGTGTAACGGGAGACCTCCGTATTCAGGTTCACCGTGCCTGTATAGGGGACGGTAAAGGTCTTGACCGTGTCTGCCGTTTCTGCAGGGTGGAGCTTAACGCCCAAGGAATCTACGTAGTTATAGGGATGGGTCGCCCAGTCGGAGGCGTACATCTCTCTGCCGTACTTCTCTACATATTGCCAGGTCATGGGAGAGAAGGAGGCCTTCCCTGCAAGAGTCCACTCCCAGGTCCAGTGAGGATCCGCCGTTCCCCAGGTGGCAGAGGTCTTCTCGTGGGTAAAGGCTTCTCCCACACGAAGGGTCTCCCCCGGAGAGGCCGTTACGGAATCATAGGTTACGGTCGTCTGGAGAGTTACTGCATCAGAGGTCTGATTGCCCATAGCCCCTACGACAAAGCGGAGCTTCTCCCCCTTCTTTACAAAGACCTTTACGCTGATCTCCTCCGTAGTCTTGTCTGCAAGGACCTTATAATCCCCTGTAGCGGGATAGACCGTAGTATCCTCCAAGAGAATGCGAAAGGAGGTAGGAGTGGCCTTGGTATTCGGTGAAACCTCAGAGGTACGGGCTACGGTAGCATAGACCGTGACCCAGCCCGAGGCAGGTGCGGTAAAGACACGGGCAGCATCGGCATTGATGTTGGGATGGACGTTAATGCCTCCGCTACGGGCAGCACAGTAGGGGTACTTTTCCCAATCCGCAGCGTAGACCTCGCCCTGCCCCTCCACCGTAGTGAAGGTCATGTCCGAAAAATCCTCGGAGTCATACACAGCCCATTGCCAGGACCAAATATCGTTATCCTTGCCCCAATGCTCTGCCTTGGTGTAAGTAAAGCTGTCCCCGGCCTGCACCGTATCCCCTGCCAGCCCGAAAGCAGTTAACATGGTTATCAGCAGCAGGGTTATAAGTATTGCGGTAAGTAATCTTTTACATCTCATAAGTGCACTTCCCTTTCATTTTTGAAATTATAATCATAGAATCGCCGGCGGTATAGCCCGTACGATCTGTGGCAAACTGCCCAATGGGATAGTAAGCGTGTGTTTCCGGTTCCATTCCCTCATTGGAATTTACGAAATATTTCAGCTCTTGGACCTCTTTATTATTATAAAATTCATGACTGAGAGAATTTAGAAAGGTCGCTATACTCGCCTTCGTAGCAGATGCCTCCCGTTTACCTACCGCCGGTATATGGTTGTTGGGGAAGGTGACGTCCATCATGAAGCCCATGAATTAGATCATATAGGAGGTATATAGCTTGCTCTTTGCGGAGGTCGTATCCCCTGTATCCTTCATTGTCATTGCCATATTGGAAACACAGCTCATAGACTCTAAGGTATAGCCGCCTAACATCCCCTCATTATAGGAGCCGTCTGTTCCCAGCAGGCCGATATCGTTGATCAGATCGTTCCATCGGTCTTCATATCTGCTCCGCCACACACTTGCATTGGAAAACTCCGAAAAATAGGATAGTCCCGAATAGAATCCCGAAATGTGATGAAATGCGTGGTTTGTATAAGCAGAAGATGCGTGGGAGCTGCTTGTGTTGGAGAACAGATTGCCCCCTCCGTCCAAAAATTGGATCTCGTCATAGATCCACTTCAGAAATGTGACGTTTTCGTCCCCTGTTAGCTTGTTGTTCTCTAAAAGGGTCTTGTAGAAAAAGGGAGCATAGTTCAGTCTATAGGGGGTTTCCTTGTCTCTTCCGTCGGGCCACCCAATGGTCACATCTGCATCATTGATAAAGTCAAAGAGCAGATCCTTCCCCTTGTCAAGGTACTTTCCTTCTCCGCGGTGCTTGTATCCGGATCCGGGGCTGTCGCGAAAATGCCGTAGACGCTGTGCAATCTGCAGTGCATATCGATCCAATTGTTAGGTGAAGTACCGATCTCATCCTGCCGGTCAAATCCACCGGCAACACCGTCGTAGGAATAGTGGCCGATGGCATTGTTGCTCACCAGCCAATCCCAGGTGAGATCGGCTTCCGTCCAGTTTTTCCCCTGTGCCTCGAACTGCCACAGATCCAGGCTATGGGATGCAGAAGATCCCCCTTTTATTTTAGTATAAACCACAAGCTCTGTCTTAGCAGTACCGCTTGGAACGGTAAATTTTAAATACGCACGCTGTGAATTGGCAGCGTAGGGCAAGGACGTGGTAGCATCATGCTGAGCATAGAGCGTTGTAAGATCACCATAGTTGGTAGCCTTGCTTCCATACTTTACGCTTGTATCTGCGGTAGGATTGACTGAAGCCAACAGAGCACCTGCGGAATTGTAGCATTTGAGCACGGGCCGCATACTTGCAGTGGCATATTCCCTTGAGCAGATTTCAACGGAATACGCAGCCTTCTTAAGGACAGACAACACATAGCAGCCGGATGTATTGTTTACAACACCGAAGCTATACTGCATATACGCACCGTCGTTATATGAGATGGTTTTGTGGGACAGGGGCGTTTCGAGATATGCAAAGGTATCCACCATGGCAAGGGTACCGAAATATCCTCCTATTCCGCCGGTAGTTGTCTCATAGCTTGCAAACTTATTCTTGTAATAGGTCAGGAGTGCCGCTTTCGCAGTGGAATAATTCCCTGCATCTACGGCTGTCTTTACAGCCTCCATACCGGCAGTGGTGAGATTCAGCTTCCCAAAAAATTCCGCATCAGTTTTCATCGTGGGAGCCGCAATGCCTCTCATAGGTGCAACGGGCAAGAGCATTGCAAGGGTCAAAAGCAGACCTATTATCCATTTTGCAGTTCTTTTCCTCATTGTTTAACCCTCCTGAGTGTCAAGTACAAACATATTACGTAATGCGAAGGAATCAATCGTCCCGTCAATGCACCCGACAGGAGAAACAAGCTCTTTCCATACTTTTCTATTTTATCATACCACAATTTTCCCTATTCCACAAGGAAAATTTGCACTATTCTGACATAATCGTATGCGTATGATTTTATCCACTTCACAAAGGGGTGGAAATATGATATACTATGATATGTACTGAACAACGCGATCGTCCTTGCAAACCGAGGCTTTCAGGACCTTTTTCGTTGTTCCACAGTGTATCATGGCTGCAAACCTGTAAAATACTGCCGTTTTTACAGGTCCCCACAGTGTAGCTGTGGGGATAAGTCGCAGAAGCGACTTATCCAGCAGACATGACTATAGGGAATACAGAAGCAAGTGAGGGATATTGTGGACCTGCAGGCTTTTTTTCGTGAAAATCCCAGAGTAGCCGTTGCCTTTTCCGGCGGGGTGGACTCTGCCTATTTGCTCTACGCCGGAGCCACCTACGGCAGGGAGATCCGGGCCTATTTTGTAAAGTCCCAATTCCAGCCCGCATTTGAGTTAGAGCATGCCAAAAGACTCTGTGAGGAGCTGTCGGTGGAGCTGAAGCTCCTGTTCCTGGATCAGCTCGCAGCTCCCTCGATCCGCAGAAATGACCCCATGCGGTGCTATTATTGCAAGAAGGGGATCTTTTCCGCTATACAGCAAGCTGCTTATGCAGACGGCTTCTCCATCCTCTGCGACGGTACCAATGCCGACGATAAGGAAGCTGACCGTCCCGGCTTCCGTGCACTGAGGGAATTAGAAGTCCGTTCCCCCCTCCGTGAGTGCGGCTTGACCAAGGCCGAGATCCGCAGACGGAGCAAGGAAGCCGGTCTCTTTACCCACGACAAAGCTGCCTATGCCTGCCTTGCCACACGGATCCCTACGGGAGAAGCATTAACAGAGGAGAAGCTACGGGTCACGGAGCAGGCAGAGGGTCTCCTGTATGATATGGGCTTCCGAGATTTCCGCATCCGTTGCCGAGATGGCAGTGCTCAATTGCAGATCCGCAAAGACCAATTCCCCCTGTACGATGAAACAAAAGAAAAACTCCTTGCCGCATTACGCCCCCTATACAGGGAGCTGTGGCAGGAGCCGGAGGTTCGCTTATGAACGAAGTCAGAGACATATTGACCGCCGTCCGTGACGGCAGAATGGACGTAGACGAGGCTCTTAAGGAGCTGAAACTCCGTCCCTTCCAAGACCTGGGCTATGCCAAGGTTGACACCCACCGCAAGGTCCGTCAGGGCACCGCCGAGGTCATCTACGGTGCAGGAAAGACCCCGGAACAGATCCTGGGCATCTGCCGCAATATGCTGGAGAGCGGGCAGAGCACCATTCTCATTACCCGTCTGTCTGCCGAAAGTGCCGCATTTCTCCGAGGGCAGCTCCCTCTTACCTATCACGAAGCCCCCAAGATCGGCATCGTGGGTCCCATACCCGCCCCTCACGGCTTGGGAAGGATCCTGGTCATGACGGGAGGCACCAGCGACATTCCCGTAGCGGAGGAGGCTGCCCTTACCGCAGAGGTCCTTGGGAACGAGGTCATACGGATCTATGATGTAGGTGTTGCCGGGATCCACCGGCTCCTGTCCCATATGGAGCAGATCATGTCTGCCTCCGTCATCATTGCCATTGCAGGCATGGAGGGAGCCTTGGCCAGTGTGGTAGGAGGGCTTGCGGATTGTCCTATAATTGCTGTCCCCACCAGCGTAGGCTACGGTGCCGCCTTCCGGGGCTTAGCCGCCCTTCTTTCCATGCTCAATTCCTGTGCCAGCGGCGTAGGTGTGGTAAACATCGACAACGGCTTCGGTGCAGGGTATTTGGCGGCTATGATCAATCATATGGAGGCAAGACCATGAGCACACTGTATTTTGATTGCTTTATGGGTGCAGCGGGAGATATGCTTACCGCTGCCCTGTTGGAGCTGCTGGCTGACAAGGAGGCCTTCCTGAAGGAGCTGAACTCCATCGGTCTTCCCCACACAGTGATCACAGCAGAGCCATCGGAAAAATGCGGCATCCGCGGCACCCATGTAACCGTTAAGGTCCTCGGTGCCGAAGAAGGAGAGGACCATCATCACCACCATGACCACCATCACAGTGCCATGGAGGATATCCGACACCGCATTTCCCATTTGCGGGTCCCGGAGGAGGTCCGCAGAGACATTACTGCGGTCTATGATCTCCTGGCACAGGCAGAATCACGGGTCCACGGTGTTCCCGTAGAGCAGATCCATTTCCACGAAGTGGGGGACCTGGATGCATTAGCCGACATTACTGCAGTGTGCCTCCTTATCCATAAGCTGCAGCCTACGCAGATCCTGGCCTCTCCCATTCACGTAGGGAACGGCACTGTCCGATGTGCCCACGGGATCCTTCCCGTCCCCGCCCCTGCAACAGCAGAGCTGTTAAAAGGCATCCCCTTCTATAAGGGAGAGATCAACACGGAGCTGTGTACTCCCACGGGAGCCGCATTGCTCAAATACTTCGTGTCGGACTATTATCCTATGCCCATCATTCGCCCCACTGCCATCGGCTACGGCATGGGCAAGAAGGATCTGCCTATGGCAAACTGTGTCCGGGTGTTCCTCCAGGCCGAAAGCGTCAACAGCCCCGATATTTTGGAGCTCTCCTGTAATATTGATGATATGACTGCCGAAGACTTAGGCTTTGTTACGGAGCTTCTCCTGGAGGCTGGGGCACTGGATGTGTATACCACGCCCATCGGAATGAAGAAGAACCGCCCCGGTGTCAAGCTCTCCGTCCTCTGCGAGCCCTGCAAGCACCCGGAATTATTCATGATCCTTATGAAGCACACAAGCACATTAGGTGTTCGAGAGCAATCCTTCCGCCGCCGTGTCATGGAACGTGAAATTTTTACCGCAGATACACAGTTCGGCCCTGTCCGCTGTAAGGTCTCCAAAGGCTTCCGTTTGGAAAAGCGGAAATACGAAGCCGATGATCTGGCCCGTATCGCAAAGGAGACCGGCCTTTCCCTATCCGAGATCCGCAACCGCCTCCCCAAATAGCAGCAACAGAAAACAGCATCATGTGTGCAACGGCTCCCCCCGCCTTTTGAGACGAGGGGAGCCGATATGTTTATTCCGATATGACCTTTTCTTTCAGGACCACTGCAGTTCTTGCAGGGAGGTAGAGCTCTAAATAGTTTTGCCCGTCAAAGACCTTGGTGGGATAGATCATGTGCTTAACACTGTTCCAGCCTCCGTAGATCTCATCGTCGGTACACAGGACTACGGAATATTCTCCGCTGTGAGGTACGGGGATCAGCACATTCTCCAGAGACAGATAGGGATGGAAGTTAAAGGCAAAGACAAGTCCCTTGCGGTAGAATACCAGGGTATTCTCCGGCTCCTTGTTCAGCAGAAGGTCTCCCATACGTTGGGTAAAGAGCCTGTTCTCCTTGACCAAGCGGATCATATCCTTATCGAAGGTGTTGAGCCATTCATACTTCAAGAGGGGGGACTCTCTAAGACTCCACTGTCTGCGGCAGTAGTGGAAGCTCCAGCCGTTGCCCTCACGGGGGAAGTCGATCCACTCCGGATGACCGAATTCGTTGCCCATAAAGTTCAGATATGCCTCTCCTCCTGCGGAGATGGTAAAGAGGCGGATCATCTTGTGCAGGGCAATGGCACGGTCGATGTGGAAGTTATGACAGTGCTTCTCCATATCCGTATACATGGCTGCATCTGCCAGACGGAAGATCATGGTCTTGTCCCCTACCAGGGCCTGGTCATGACTCTCTACATAAGCCACGGAGCCCTCTCCCGGTCTGCGGAGGCACATATCGCACCAGATCTTGAAGATATTCCAATTCTCGTCCTGCTGTTCCTTAACGGTGCGGATCCACAGATCCGGCAGCCCCATGGCAAGACGGTAATCGAAGCCCATGCCACCCTCCTCAATAGGCAGGCACATTCCGGGCATACCGGACATATCCTCTGCAATGGTGAGAGCCTTGGGATCTACCTGACGGATCAGCTCGTTGGCAAGCTGTAAATAGGTAACAGCCTCTACATGGGTATTATAGGAGAAATACTTCCTGTTATCATCAAAGCTGGTACCCAAGCCATGGTCATGGTACAGCATAGAGGTCACACCGTCGAAGCGGAAGCCGTCGAAATGATACTCCTCCATCCAGAACTTTAGATTGCTCAGCAGGAAGTGGAGGACCTCTGTCTTGCCGTAATCGAAGCACTTGGTCCCCCAGGCAGGATGATCACCCTTGGCCCCTGCGTGGAAGAACTGCCACTCGGTTCCGTCGAAGCAGTTGATGCCCTCTGCCGTATTCTTCACCGCATGGGAATGGACCAGGTCCAGGAGCACTCGGATACCCATATTGTGGGCCTTATTCACCAGATATTTGAGATCCTCGGGTCTGCCGAACCAGGAGGAAGCGGCGTAGAAATTAGACACCTGATAGCCAAAGGAGCCGTAATAGGGGTGCTCCATGACAGCCATAAGCTGGATGGTATTATAGCCGGCTTTCTTGATCCGAGGGAGGATCAGATCTGCAAATTCACGGTAGGAGCCTACCCGTCCCTCCTCCTGGGCCATACCGATGTGGGCCTCATAGATCAGCAGCGTGTCCTCCGCTGTAAAGTCCCCGTCGGTCCAGGGAAATACCCTGTGATCGTCTACGATCTCACAGGTAAAGGTACAGGTTTGGGGATCCTGTACCACACGGCGAGCGTAGAGAGGAATATGCTCTGTACGGGTCAGATTGGCATCTACCACAGTCTTGACCTTACAGCCCTCCCACAGAGCACTGTCCCCCTCTAAGAGCAGCTCCCAATTGCCGTTGCCGATCCTGCGGAGAGGATGAGAAGTAGGATCCCAATTGTTAAAGTCACCCATGAGATAGACCCGGTATGCAGAGGGTGCCCATTCTCTGTAGACCCACTTCCCATCTAAGTGATGGATGCCGTAGAAATGGTGTGCGTTGGCAAAATCATACAGGCTCTGCCCCTCAGACACCAAACGGTTCTTGGTATCCCGGTAGAGCTGCATCCGATAGTCAATATCCCCCCGAAACTCCCTAAGTCCGGGATTGTATTCAAAAATCTTATAATCCTTCATATAAACCTCCTGTGAGGATCCAATCGTCATGTGAATACCCATATTATAATCAATACTCCCCCAATTTGCAAGCCCCACAATTTCCCGATTTATTGAGCTGATTATCTCAATTGTCGATATGCCTTCGGCTCGATATTTTCCCGGGGAAATCCGTATAACCCAAGGGGTTTCGATATGATATAGATCCCCTCTTGCCTCGCAGGGCATATGGAGTGCAACGCACATATTTAAGCGAAGTCTATATCGAAAATCCACAAGGGGATTTATATCGATGCAAAAGAAGCAACAGCTCGACAAACCGGAATTTGCCTATAAATGAAGCCCGGGCGAGGGGGTCCCTCGTCCGGGCTGTTGGGTTATTGTGCGAAGAAGGCCTTTGCGGCGTCTGAATATGCCATAAGAGCTCTGCAGAGAGTCTCCAGGGTGCCGGTCTTGTTGTTGCCGTAGGTGTCTACACTGTATTCCAGGGTATTGGAAAGCTGTGTATCACCTGCATAAACAGCAGCATGAAGGACCGAGCGGAGCTCTGCGGCAAGGAGGCCGTCGAATTCAAAGCTATACCAGCCCGCTGTTCCGCCGTAGGGCTGAGGGCTCGCCAGAACAACGGTCTTTTCCGTACCGCTGAAGTCCTTGTAGGAAACACGGAGGCTCAGCTCCTCTGCATTGCCGGTGTAGCCGGACACATCCACTACATAGCGGAGGGTCACCTTGCTGTCCAGAAGGAGGGTCTTACCTGCCCACTGTACCCGGGGAGAAGCAAGATCCCCAAGATCCCGATTGTTGTTGCCGAAGATGACAGCATCCAGCTCTGTGAGATAAGCCTCCTGCACAGTTGTCATAGCCTCGTCTGCAAGGGCGTCGGTGCGGTAGGCCTTAAAGGTCTGTGCCGCAGAGCCGTAGTGCAGGAGATTGGCACACAGAGCCTTCAGGCTCTCGGAAATGCCGGTCTTGCCCAACTGAGAATAGGCATACTGTGCTACGCTGTAGGTGTCGGGGTTGGACACGTAGGAGACATCCCCCTTGGTCAGGCGGAGGGTGGCAGTAATGGTATCATTCATATTGACCGCGGTCACGCCTGTCAGGGTAAAGTAATAGTAGTTGCCGTTAAGAACAGGCTCCACCGTAACGATACGGCTACCTGTGAGAGTATTGCCCTCGTAAACAGGCAGGACGCATTCCAGCACGTAGCTGTCATAGTCTGCCAGCACAGCGGTGGAAACTGCATAGTTGACGGAAATATCACTTGCCAGATTCAAGCTGTGTCCCATGGTGATATGGGGAACTAACTCAGGCTCAGAGGGGATCTCAGGCTCTGTGGTATTGCCGACCTCAGTGGTATAGTAGATGGTACTGCCGCCGCTGAGGACGTAGAGCTGAGGCAGGAGCATAGAGGTGCCGGTATTGGAGGTATAGGTGGTAAAACGGGGGCTGCCTGCGTTGTACAGGAAGCGGCCGTAGCTGCTCGTAGTGTTATAGACAGTAGCCTTACCCTCCTCTACGGTAATGGTCCAGGTGGTAGTACCGCTGTCCCAAGCCAGCTTCTTCAGTGCCGTGGCACCCAAGAGCTGTCCCAGGTTGTTGGTAAGGGTGCGGCCTGCTTCGTCGGTGCCCAGGGTCAGGATCAGTGCATCCTCGGGCAGAGTCTCGATGGTGGTCCCGTCTACGCTGAACACAGCCTCTACGGGAGCGAGATACTGGCTGCTAAGCCGGCCTGCAACTCTGTCCTTGGTATTGGCGGCAAGGACCACCTGCGCTCCGTCTGTAAGCAGGGAGGCATCCTCCACCAGGGACCAGAGGGCGGGTCCGTTTCCATCCTCTACGGCGTACTTATACAGGGCCTTGAAGGTAAGGCTCTCCTCCAAGGTCAGCTCCTGTCCTGCAGCGTAATAGGTGCCGGAGGCAGTCTGATCCTTCACCGTATTCAGTGTCCAGCCTATGAAGGTGTAGCCCTCCAAGGGAGCACCTACAGCATTGGGGAGGGTCACCGTATCCCCCTTGTAGCCGGAGATGCTTGCAACTGCATCTACGCCTTCCGGCACAGAGAAGGTCAGGATCAGCTTGCTGCCCAGGGCAGGGATGGATTCGGTCTTGGTTGCAGAACAGGTGGTGCAAGTGTAGGTCAGGACACCGGTCAGAGTCTCCGTAGGCCGGGTCGTGACCTCACCATCGTCCCAGCTATGGGATTGGCCATCCGTTGCAGCCAAACCGCAAAGGGAGCACAGCCTCCAGTGGCTGTCCGCATCATAGGTATAGCTGCCGGGAGTGTGTCCCGTTGCAGGGATCACAAGCTGGGAAGCCGTAAGGCCCTGAGTGCAAGCAGAATCTGCATAATACCTGCCGCAATCGTTACAGGTATAATAGGCCACCTTGCCGTCTGTGGTACAGGTTGCGGCAACGGCTCCGGTATAAGTGGTACTGCTGTGGGTGCATCGGGTCAGCTCCGTTGTGTAATAGACGGTACCGCCGCCGTTCATATAGATCTGAGGCAGCATCAGAGTAGAGCTGAGATTGGAGTTATAGGTAGTGAAGCGGGGGCTGCTGCTGTTATACAGGAAGCGGCCGTTGCTGCTGTCGGTGGAGGCGATCAGGAAGCCCCGGTCCTCTGCTGTAATGGTCCAGGTGATCGTACCGTCGTCCCAGGCCAGCTTCTTGACATCGGTGGTGCCCAGGAACTGTCCACTCTCATTGCTCAGAGTCCATGCTCCCTCAGTGCCTCCCAGGGTCAGGATCAGAGCCTCCTCTGTCAGTGTGGGAATGGAGTACAGGTCAGCGGAGAAGGTCTGATCCTTGGGAGCCAGGTAGGAGGAGCTCATATCTCCTGCCACCTTGCCATTGCTGTTGGATGCGATAACCAACCTGGCACCTACATGGAGATCCGCTTCGGTCTCAAGGAGATTCCAGCCTGGGCCGCCGCTGCCCTGGGAATAGGAGTACAGGGGATACAGATTCACGGAGGCAGTAGGGGTATAGGTGGTGCCTGGGGCATAACAGACAGGCTGTGTGGTAGTAGCGGCAACGGTCTCCTCCGTCCAGCCTACGAAGCGGTAGCCGTCCTCAGCAGGACCCAGGGGCAGAGTAATACCCTCCCCTGCATAGGTAGTCACTGCAGTGGCCGCACCGTTAAAGGAGACGGTAACTGTAGTCTTCTTGGCAAAATTGATACGGACATTGCAATCAGACGCGGGGCTTACGGTGAAAACATTCCCCTCACGGGTCACCGTTGCGGAGCCGCTGGTCACGGTATAGCCCTCTACGTAGCAACCGCTTGCAGGGGTAGCGGTAATGGTCCTGCCGCTGACTGTAACGGTACCGTAGGAGCTATTGTTGACGGAAGCCGTAACGGTGTAGGAAACTACCTCACCGCCGGAGGGCGTCGTCAGATCGGAGGGAACAGACTTGCCCAGCAGGAGCCATGCCAACTCAGGGTAGTCTACGAAGGGATTGCGGCAGCCCTGGATCTCCTGGGCGACGTCATTACGGGACATCTCGTAGGTGTCAACAGGGTCTAAGGCACACCACTCAAGGAGGGTCGCCTCGCTCTCAAAGACGAGGGTCACAGAGGACATGGAGCTGGATACCACGTAATCGTAGAGAATGGTACGGGCACAGTCACCCTTAGAAAAGTCCAAGGGCTCGAAAAGGCCGCTCTCATAGGTGCCGGCAGGAATGGCACCGTTCTTATCGTTGGTGGTTGCAGTCTTGCCGCCGCTGACATTGCCGTAGGGGCTGTTGCTACGGGTGGAATTGGCCTTGGGATCCGTGGGACGCATAGCGTGGAGGTCACCCTCCATGGCACTGCCGCCCTTGGAATCGGGCCACATATGCTCACGGTTCCAGGTAGCGGCACTGTCCCACTTGCTGGTGGTAGTACCGTCGCAGTAGAACAGTCTCAGCTTGGAGCTGCTGCCCTCAAAGGCATCTGTATAAGGGAAATAGGTCTTAAGACCGTCATAGCCAACGGTACTGCGGTCTGCAGTAATGAGGGAGCGGAGCTTGGTCCGCAGGCTGCTGCCGGACAATGCACTGAGGGAGTCAAAGGTATAGCTCCCGGTGTAATAGTCCATAGCAGCGGAGGACAGAGAGGTACAGACCTCATCCCGCTTGCCGTCGTTATAGGAAGCAGTGCTGGCCGCCGAGACGCGGATCCCGCCGAAGAGGCTGAGGATCATAACAAAGGCAAGAGCAAGGGACAAACATCGTTTCATGTTATATATCTCCTAATTTCTGTTATTCGCCAAGGAAAAAACGCATAAGAATGGTAGCTACCTGGGCACGGGTGGCACTGCCTTGGGGACGGAGGAAGGTCTGCTCCGTATGACTGTCGTAAATGCCGTTTACGAGGCCCTTGCCAACTGCCCATTGGAGAGCCTCTACTGCATAGGAATGGACGTCCTTGCTATCGGGGAAGGCTTCCAGGGACTCTCTCTCGGGAGGATCCATCTCCGTCAGCTTGGCGAAGCGGAAGAGGATGGTAGCCAGCTGTTCTCTGGTGATCTGATCATCGGGGCGGAAGGTGCCGTCAGTGAAGCCTGTAACCACTCCGCAGTCTGCAGCCCATGCTACAGCCTTGGTGTACCACTGTTCTGCCGGAACATCCTCAAAGGCTGCGGTCTCAGCCTCCGGCTCTTCCATACTGCGCCATAGAACGGTGACCAGCATAGCACGGGTCATAGTCTTGTTGGGAGCGAAGGTATCCTTGCTCATACCGTTAAACAAGCCCTTCTCCACAACAAAGTCGATCCCTGCATGTGCCCAGTTGCCCAGCTCCGGCATATCTGTAAACACAGTAGCACCACAATCGTCGCCATACTCACAGCCGCCCGTCCCGGTTCCCAGGGGTTCGATGGCTTCGGTCTTGGTTGCCCCGCAGGTGAGGCAGGTGTAGGTCCTCTCACCCTCTGCTGTCTCAGTGGGGGACAGGGTCACTGTGCCCTCATCCCAACAGTGCCCTGTTGCAGCAACGGACTCTGTATAGGTATCTCCGCAGAGGCTGCAGGTGTATGTGCTCACCCCATCCTCGGTGCAGGTGGCAGGGGTAACCACTGTCTCATAGTTGTGGCCCGTAGGTTCTGTGGGAGCGTCCCTATAAGTATCTCCGCAGAAAACACAGGTATAGGTGGTATAGCCTGCTTCGGTACAGGTGGGAGCAGTGACCGTTACTTCATAACTGTGCTCACAGACACCGATCTCCGTGGTGTAATAGGCAGTTCCTGCAGAGCCGTCCATCATATAGATCTGAGGACGGGGTAAATGAGTAGCGGGACTGCCGGTGTAGGTAGTAAAGCGAGGGGCGGAAATATTATATAGGATCCGACCGTAGGTGCTGATGGTATTAAAGATATCCGCACCCTCTTCGGTGATCTCGATCCTCCAAGTCAGGGTACCGGCACCCCAGCCCAGCTTCTTAGCATCGGAGCAGCCTAATTGTCTGCCCTGGGGATCTGTCAGAGTCCAGGCATCCTTCTGTCCGCCTACCGTCAGAACAGAGGCCGTTGCAGGCAGGGAGGTAATGGTCTCCAGATCCCCGGAGAATTCGGCATCCTCGGGGATCATGTAGGTAGTGGTAATATCTCCCGCAACCTTCCCATTGCCGTTGTGAGCAATTACGATCTGCAGACCTGCACGGAGAGAATCGGCACTCTCTACAAGAGTCCATTCTCCCGAGCCACTGCCACCCTCGGTGAAGCGGTAGAGAGGGAAGAGGTCCATGCTTTGGGTCAGAGTATAGACACTGCCACCCTTAAGGTATGCCGGTCTGGAGGAGGTCTTTTCTACAGACTCTTCTGTCCAGCCCATGAATTCATAGGGAGCCACATCCGGTGCTGTAGGCAGGGTCACAGTTTCTCCTGCATAGCCTGTAATGGGTGCCGCCAGACCATGGAAGCTTACGGTAACCGTCACCTTCTTCTCAAAGTTAATGCGGATGCTGCAATCAGAGCGGGGATCTACCGTAAAATCATTCCCTTCACGGGTCACGGTTGCCTTGCCGCTGAGAACAGTATAGCTCTCAGCATAACATCCCTCTGCAGGAATTGCACGGATGGTTCTGCCCTGGAGCTCCACCGTACCGTATGCAGTGTTATTGGAGGATGCGGTAATGGTATAGTTGGTGTCCTCGCCGCCGGAGGGGGTGGTCAGTCCCTGGGGGATCTCCCTCTCCAGAACCAGCCAAGCAAGCTCCGGATAGTCTACGAAGGGATTACGGCAGCCCTGGATCTCCTGGGCTACGTCATTACGGGACATCTCGTAGGTATCCACGGGATCCATGGCACACCATTCCAGTAGGGTGTCCTCATCTGTAAATACAATGTTCACAGATGACATGGAGCTGGAAACCACGTAATCATAGAGGATGGTACGGGCACAATCTCCTTTTGCAAAATCCAGAGGCTCGAAGAGACCGCTGGCATAGGTACCTGCCGGGAGAGAGCCGTTGGCCTCGTTGGTATAAGCCGTCTTGCCGCCGGTGACATTGCCGTACTTGTTACTGCTCCGGGTAGAATTGGCATTAGGATCCGTAGGACGCATGGCATGGAGGTCTCCCTCCATAGCGCCGCCGCCCTTGGAATCAGGCCACATATGCTCACGGTTCCAGGTCTTGGCACTGTCCCACTTGCTGGTAGTGGTGCCGCCGCAGTAGAACAAACTCAGCCTGGAGCTGCTGCCCTCAAAGGCATCCGTATAGGGGAAATAGGTCTTAAGTCCGTTATACCCTACCGTACTGCGATCCGAGGTGATCAGAGAGCGGAGCTTGGTTCTCAGACTGCTTCCGTTCAGAGCAGAAAGAGAGGTATAGGAATAGCCGCCGGAATAATAGCCGTTGGCAGCAGAGGACAGAGCAGTGCATATCTCCTGCCGCTTGCCCTTGTTGTAGGAAGCAGAAGCCGCTTCTGCCGTTAGGCGGAGACCGCTGAACAAGCTCAGAACGAGAGCCAATGCCAGGGTCAAGGATAGTGTGCGTTTCATTGTATCATCTCCATTGCATAGTTAGGAGCCATACTCCCCTATTATGATGTATCATACCATTCCAGCCCTGTAAATGCAAGGTCAAAGCCGCATAACAGGTTTTTTTCGCCGATATCACCAATTATATTCACCATGCATTGTATACAATTCCTATAGCCGGGAGCTTCGTAAATTATGGGTTGTAATTTTGCCTCCTTCATGGTAAGATGGAACAAACACACTGTACCGGGAGGAACTATGCTGCCACAGGAATTTACAGAACGGATGAAAGGATTGCTGGGAGAGGAAGCGGAGAGCTTCTTTGCCTCCTATGATCGTCCCAGGAACACGGGGCTGAGGATCAACACCTTAAAGGCAGGGGGCCTGTCTCTGCCCTTCTGCACCGAGCCCATTCCCTGGGCGGAGGAGGGCTATTATTTGGAGCCCGGATCCCGTCCCGGTCTGCACCCCTTCCACGATGCAGGGGTCTATTATTTGCAGGAGCCCAGTGCTATGGCACCTGTAGGTCTCCTGGACGTACAGCCGGGACAGAGGGTCCTGGATCTCTGTGCCGCCCCCGGGGGCAAGACCACCCAAATCGCACAGAAGCTGCAGGGGCAGGGACTCTTAGTCTGTAACGAGATCCATCCCAAGAGGGCAAGGATCCTGTCCTCCAATATCGAGCGTCTCGGTGTGACCAATGCCCTGGTCCTCAATGAGCATCCTGCCAAGCTGGCAGGACGCTTCCGCGACTATTTCCACAGGATCCTGGTCGATGCTCCCTGCTCCGGGGAGGGCATGTTCCGTAAGGAGGATGCGGCAATTTCCGATTGGAGTCCGGAGACCGTTACCATGTGTGCCGCACGGCAGACAGAGATCCTGCACTCTGCGGCACAAATGCTGGCTCCCGGCGGGATCTTGGTCTATTCCACCTGTACCTTTGCCCCGGAGGAGAACGAAGGAGTCATTTCCCACTTCCTCCATACCCATCGCGACTTCTCCGTCAAGGTCGTGGAGGCACCCTGGTTCACTCCTGCCTGTCCTCACTGGATCCAAGAGCCTGCCCCCGGCATAGAACATTGCTTCCGCCTCCTGCCCCACAAGCTACGGGGAGAAGGCCACTTTGCCGCCGTCTTGCAGAAGGCCCCCGGAGACGAAGCCGCCTCCCTCCACTTGGAGAAAACAGCTCCTATCCCCTCCGCTGTTAAGGAGTTCCTCCCTATGGAGGGCAGTGTCCTCACCTTTGGCGAGACCCTGTTCCTGGCTCCCCGTGAATTACCCCTCCTTAAGGGGCTGAAGGTCCTCCGTGTAGGGCTGGAGCTGGGAGAGCTGCGGAAGGGTCGGTTTATCCCTGCCCACGCATTGGCCCTTGCAACAAGGGACTTCCCCCGGAGTCATGATCTGCCTGCTGACAGCCCCCATGTCTCGGCATATCTCCGTGGAGAGACCATTCCCGGCAACGAGAGGGGCTGGACCCTCCTGACCGTAGGAGGCTACAGCATAGGCTGGGTCAAGGGTGCCGACGGGACCCTAAAGAATCACTACCCCAAGGGTCTGCGGAGGATCAGCGGATAAAGTTTCAGATTCCCCTCTTTACAATCGTCAAGATTTGTGGTATACTATTATGGAGATTATGTAAATTGCGTTTCTATGACCTATTTGACTCCCCGGACTTTCAGCCTGCCTGATAGATAGTCCACAACCATAGAATGATCTTCGACTTTTCCACACTCCTGTTATATATGAGAGGAAGCTGTATGAAACAATATATCATCCACGGGGGCAAGCCCCTTTCCGGCGTAGTGACCATCAGCGGAGCCAAGAACGCCGCCGTTGCGATTCTCCCTGCCGCCCTGCTGATCAAGGGTAGCTGCCGTATTGAGAACGTCCCCGATATTTCCGACACCCGTCTCCTGCTGGAGATCCTGGACAGCATGGGTGCTGTGATCCGCAGACTCAGCCCCAACACCATCGAGATTGATTGCACCGCCATCCGTGACTCCGAGGCTTCGGACGACCTGGTACGCAGGATCCGTGCATCCTATTACTTCATCGGTGCCCAACTCGGACGTTTCGGACACGCTCATGTCGCGTTGCCCGGCGGTTGCAACTTCGGCCCCCGTCCCATTGACCAACACATCAAGGGCTTCGAGGCCATGGGAGCCAATGTTGAGGTCATCAACGGCTGTGTCTGTGCTACCGCTCCCCCCCAGGGGCTGGTAGGTGGCAGAGTCAATTTGGACATGGTTTCCGTTGGGGCTACCATGAACATTATGATCGGTGCCGTCCTTGCTGCAGGCATTACCATTATCGAGAACGCCGCCAAGGAGCCTCACGTAGTAGATCTCGCCAACTTCCTTAACGCCATGGGAGCCAAGGTCTCCGGTGCAGGCACAGACGTGATCAAGATCCGTGGTGTCAAGTCCCTCCACGGGGGAGTCTATACCATTATCCCCGACCAGATCGAGGCAGGCACCTATATGGCAGCCGCTGCTGCCGCAGGCGGCAACGTCCTGGTACAGAACGTGATCCCCAAGCATATGGACTGCATCAGCGCCAAGCTCCGTGAGATGGGTGCCAGAGTCACAGAATACGACGACTCCATCCGTGTAGAGCGGGTCAACCGCCTCCGCAGAGCCAATGTCAAGACCCTGCCCTACCCCGGCTTCCCTACGGATATGCAGCCCCAGATCGCTGTGTGTATGGCACTTGCCAACGGGGTCAGCATTATTACAGAGAGCATATACGACACCCGTTTCCGTTACTGTGCAGAGCTGTGCAATATGGGTGCCTCCATCAAGGTAGACACCAAGAGAGCCGTCATCACGGGCGTAGAGAGTCTCACAGGCTGTACCGTCATGGCCTGCGACCTCCGTGCAGGTGCCGCTATGGTCATTGCCGGCTTAGCCGCCCATGGCACCACCACCATCGAGGAGGTCAAGTATATCGAGCGTGGCTACGAGAATATTATCGAGAAGCTCCGTGATCTGGGTGCAGACATCCGCTGTGTAGACAGCCCGAACCACTGACAATGCATGAGATCAGAACAGCTCCTCCAACTGTGGATCTGCACAGTTGGAGGAGCTTTTTCAATATTATACTTACTCAGAGAGGAACAGCAGGTCCAGATCTACGGGGCCGGAGATCCCCGGCACTGTGCCGTCGTCCGTATATTGGACCATATGATACAGGTAGGGAAATTGGGGAATCCCACCGTATTCTGCCAGCCACAGGGTATACTCCGTCAATTCTCGGAGATCCAGGTAATTGTAGCCGTAATCCTGGTTAAAATAAACTCCGGCCTTGTAGCCCCGAGCCTCTACCTCCTCGCAGAAGGCTACGGCACATTCCGTCATGGGCAGGAGCCCCGGAGTTGGAACTCTGCCCTCCAAATATTCCCAATCATAGAACACAGGAAGCGCAAGGTCTGTTCTGCCCAGGAGCTCGCAGACGTACTCTGCCTCCTCTACAGCCTCCTCCACGTTGATGGCCTGGGAGAAGAAATACACACCGATCATAAGACCTGCCTCCCGGGCCCCCTTGAGATTGTCTGCAAAATGCTCATCCTCATAGAGCTTGCCTGCAGTGGCACCACGGTAGCCTGCACGGAGAATGGCAAAGTCCACGCCGCTGTCTGCCACAGCCTGCCAGTCGATGTCCTCCTGATGGGTGGATACGTCGATGCCGATCAGATGGTCCCGCTCCCTGTATCGGAGGAAGCCCCGGTCCCAATAGAAATCCTCTGTGCTGTAGCTGTTGGTAGGAGTGCGGGGAACCTCCGGCTCCCTCACTGTAGGCTCCTGCTCCCCGCGGGGATAGAAGAGCCCTACCAATATAGCTACGATCACAAGGGTCAGGGTGATCCATTTGCTGTAATTTCTCATAGCTTTCCCCCCTCTCTTTCTATTTGAGTATATCATATTTGTCGAAATCCGTCAATTTCAAAATTTTGCTCTTGTATATATGGGGGATTTATAGTAAAATAATGTAGATTGGAGGGATCATCCTTGAAGCTATTGTTCAAAGGCAAGCTTACGGTACTGCTACTGTTGCTTTCTTTATTCCTATGCTCCTGCGGCAAGAATCCCGGACCCCAACAGCAGACCGCAGGGGTCACCACTGCCACGCTCAGTGCCGTAGGTGATATTTTCTTAACGGAGGATATGCTCCGTGATGCGCGGGATATGTCCGGGGTCCATGATTTTATGCCTCTGTTCCACTATATCGTCACCGAGACAGCCAGAGCCGATCTGACCATCGGTACCCTCGAGGGCACCTTTGCCAATGCTGACGGGAACAGCTACCCCGACAGCCTTGCCGAGGATCTTGCCGTTTGCGGCTTTGATATCCTCCAGACTGCCAACTCCTACAGTGTATACCAGGGGCTGTCCGGTCTGATCCGCACCAAGTCCATTATCGAGGAGCAGGGCATCCACGCCTTAGGCACCTTCCGCTCCCGGGAGGAGCGGGAGGAAGAAAAGGTCCTGATCAAGGAGGTCAACGGGATCCGCTTCGCCTTTATCGGTATTACCAAGGGCTTTAGCGGTATGGGGCTCCCTGCAGATTCTGATTTCTGCGTCAATCTCCTGTACGAGGATTACGCCACGGATTATGAGGAGGTGGACCGTGCCGGGATCCGCAGCTTGGTAGAGGCCGCCGTTGCCTTGGATCCCGATTTCATCATTGCCTCCCTCCACTGGGGCAGTGAGAACATCAGCGGCATCAGCACCACCCAGGAGGAGATCACAGACCTCCTCCTGCAGGCCGGTGTAGACGTGATCTTAGGCTCCCATTCCCACAGATTGGAGAAGATCGAGCGGCGGATCATCCAAACAGAGAACCGCCCCGACAGAGAATGCATCATTGCCTACGGCCTGGGGGATTTCTGTACCACCAATCCCGGTGAGACCAATACCTCCATTATCCTCAACTTAGAGTTTACCAAGGATCATGATACCGGGGAGCACAGTGTCAGCGGTGTGAGCTACGTTCCTGTCAGCACCGTAGATAACGGAGATGCCTATGCTACCCGATACGCCGTAGTGCCTACCTACGATGCCATACGCCTGTACGAGAACAATTATTACCTCCGCATTGATGAGGGGGCCTACACCTCCATTGCACAGGAGGTCACGGATCTGGAGGAGACCCTCTTCCCACCCCCTCCCCCGGAGCCAACCGAAGAAGAATAACAATACTGCCACACCCTCACGGGTGTGGCAGTGGTTTTTTATGGAGCAATTACTTGAAGTAGATCTTTGCGGAATCGGAGTAGGCAAAGAGGGCCTTACACAGGTCTAAGAGGGT
>JAZNYV010000165.1:0-2996 GCA_045594585.1 Faecousia sp.
AAAAAATGAACTGCGTGCGAGATCACGCAAAGAGAAAGGAGAAGTGAAGAATGTCAGTGAATGAGCTGAGGGACTATCTTGCAAAATATACCGGAGAAGGCAAGGGAAATGCTCCTGTTAGGATTTGCTATGAGGGAGATAACCCTGTTGATGATGGTCACGAGCTTATCGATGCGGTAGCTATCGAAAAGAAAAACGGAGAATTCTTTGTTGTTCTCCAAATTGAGTAAGGAGGTGAAAGAGAAATGACGGAATTTCAGCAGCGGGCTATTGCAGAGATCGAGGAGCAACAGAAGGGAATGGAGAAGTATTCCTGTCCCTATGTTGTAGGGGAACAGCTGAAGGACATCTGCAGGAGAGAGCCTGCATCGGCGGAGCTCCTTGTCAATGACCTGCAGGTCAAGGAAATGGATCTAAACCATGCAGAACGGAAGATCTACGAGTACGGCAAGAGCCTCATGAAGGGCAAGAACGGAGGTATCGCCATCAGTCCTGTATGGGCAGAGAAGGTCCTTCGGGACTTCTACCATCTGCCGGAAGCCGGTACGGCGGTACAGGCTGCAGAGGAAAAGCCTAAGGGCAAGATCTTCGAGTTAGAGGACTTTTTGGTATAAAAAAGAGCCGCTTCTCAGCGGCTCGGGGGTTGGGGTCCGTTAGCAGACAGCCCCAAATGCCTGTTAAGGCGGTATAGGGTACGAATCCTACGGGACCATTATACCGCCTTTTTTCTAAAAAATCAATAGAAAGAAGGTTTCAGATTGACAAAATATGAGGAAATGCTTCGGGACGTGGAGCCACGGGAGGATATGCTGCCCTGGCTCTATAGCCGGGGGAAACTGGATGCCAACGGCATTGTCTACTGCCGGAAGGAGCTTCGGGATCCCTTGACGGGGCTAAAAAACAAGGCTGTCAGATGTACCTGCTCTGCTTGCGGAAGCACCTTCTACGAAGGCTACCATGTGGGGTGTAGTTGTGCAAGATACAGTAATGCACCTTATGGCGTATGGATAGGAAAGGAAGCACTGCAGGACAGAGACAATTGCCTCTGCCCGGAGTGTAGTGCCCCGGTAAGGCTTTTCTATGCCGGGCATATCCGCTATGAGAGGCGGATCGATGATGAATACATACAGGAGCTTCGGGTGATAGAGGGTATACCGGTGCTGCTTCAATGGTGGATCAGAAAGTATATCCGGAACACAGGGGAGAGCTTTGTGACAGTGGATAAGTACAATGCCTTTGTCTTCGAGGCAAAGAAGGCAGTCCGACTGAGCGCTTATGGTAGAACCATGGGAAGTCTGTATTGCAGGGGATCACTTCAAGAGAGCAAGGTATGCCGGGATGACTTTGGGGAAGTGACCAACCTCCTACCCTTTGATCCCAAGATGCTGAACGGAACGGTTTTGGAAAATGCAAAGTTAGACCTGTATCTGCAGGGGTATGAGAAACAGAAGAAGTATCCGGTAAGCTATTTACGACTCTACTTGCGGTGGAAGCCGGTGGAGACCCTTCTGACCTGCGGAGCGGGCAACATTTTAAGTGAAATGATCCAGCGGGATTGGGAAAACGGGGCAGGGGTTTATCAGAGCAGTTGCAGGGTGATACCCAAGGTAGAATGGATAGATCGGAAGAAAAAACGGCCCTCTGCTATGCTGGGACTGAATCGGGAGGAGGCTCGGAAAGCCTTCTCGGAGAATTGGAGCCTAAGTAATTTAGAGATTTACAGAATAGTCCGGGACAGGACGGGGGAACAGCTGAACAGGGAAACCATGGGAAGCTTTAGTGCAGAGAGCGTGAAGATCCTGATCGACAGAGGGCTCCGGGTGGGGAAAACCCTGTCTTACCTGCAAAAGCAGAAGCAGACGAGTACTTATTATCGGGACTATTGGGATATGGCCCAGAAGCTGGGACACGACATGAGTTCTCATGATGTGTTATATCCCAAGGATCTGCAGGTGGCCCATGATCGGGCTATGAAGCTGCAGAAGTACATGGCCAAGGCGAAACTGCATCCATTCTTCTTGGACCGGGAAAAGGAGCTTTCTTCTTTGTCATGGGAACATGAAGGAATTTTGATCCGCCCTGTGGCAGATGAGCGAGAGCTGATCGACGAGGGGGATGCACTCCATCACTGTGTAGGCAGCTATGCAGAACGACACAGCAAGGGGGGGTGCTCTATCCTGCTGATCCGGAGGACAGAGGAGCCGGACAAGCCATGGTACACGCTAAATCTGAATATTGGTACGGGAACGGTTACGGAGAACCGAGGGAGTCGGAACTGCGCCCGAACACCGGAGGTAGTGGCTTTTGAGGCGGCATGGCTGAAGGCCAAGGCAAAGGAAATTCAAAAGCTGCAGCGGGCAGCTAAGAAACAAAAGGAGAATGTAGCATGAGTGATATCATGATATCATCGGGGCAGCGGGATATTGCCACGGTAACGGCGGAGATCCGCATGATCAATCAGCAGACGGTACAGTATGTGGTGCGGTCTGTGGTGGAATTGGGCAGGAGACTGTGCGAAGCCAAGTCCATGCTCCCCCACGGTCAGTGGGGCAATTGGTTACGGGAGGAGGTAGGCTTCTCTCAGTCCACGGCACAGAACTATATGAAGATCTTCGAGGAATACAGTGCCGATCAGTTGACGCTTGACGGTGCAGTGGCAATTTCCCAAACGCTTGGGAATTTGAGCTATACCAAGGCTTTGAAGCTCCTTGCCCTGCCGGCAGAGGAACGGGAGGAATTCGTGGAGGCCAATGATGTGGAGAGTATGAGTACCCGTGAATTAGAGCGAGCCATAAGGGAGAGGGATGAGGCTCGGCAGGAGGCAGAGAAGGCAAAGGCACAGGCTGCGAAGGAGCAGGAGATCTCTCACAACCTCCGGGAAATGTCCCTAAAGCTGCAAGCCGAGTTGGCAGATGCCAAGGTAGACAGCAGTGAGAAGCTCATAGCAGAAGAGGCAAAGGCAGCCGAGGCAAAGCGGCAAATGGAGCAGGCTAAGT
>JAZNYV010000166.1:0-3633 GCA_045594585.1 Faecousia sp.
GGGAAAGTCCTTGCCCACGACCATGACATCTTTGCAGCTTGCTGAAAGTGTCATAGTGGGTTACACAGATTCGGAGAATCTTGTGTAACGGCACCCCTCCCCATTACGAAGAAAGGAGAGTCGAATGGCAAAAGAAACGAAACCAGATATGAGCTGTGCCAGAGTAAAGCAGTACAAGTCCTCAGACATTGGCGCAGCAGAGCGACACAATGAACGGAAAAACTCCGACTACGAGAACATCAATGTCGTTCCTCAACGAATCGGTATGAATGTCCATTACCGCTCCCCTACAGGCTCCTACATGGATATGTTCCGAGAAATGAAAGCCAACGGAACGCTCTCCACAAGAGGGCTAAGACAAGATGCAACCCTCTTTGACGAGATCATCATTGATGTAAACACCATGTACTTCGAGAGGAACGGTGGCTACGAATACGCAAAGAAATTCTATGAAGAAGCCTATCACTTCTTAGAAAAGAAGTTCGGCTCGGAGTATGTGGTATCTGCCGTCATGCACGCAGACGAGATCAACAAGGCGGCGTCGGATGCGAAACGGAGAGACATCTACCACTACCACCTTCATGCCATGGTGATCCCTGTTGTGGAGAAAGAAATCCTGTGGAGCAAGCGGTGTAAGGATCCTGCCTTGCGTGGCACAGTGAAGGAGGTGATCCACCAAGTCAGCCACTCCAAGAAGTGGGCTTCCAATATCCCTATGGTTGACGAAGACGGAAAACCTGTCCTGCGAAAGAACGGCAAACCCAAGTTCCGAGCTTCTTACAGTATCCTGCAAGACGAGCTATTTGAACATATGCAAGAACACGGCTTCACCGGCTTTCAGCGTGGGGAAATGGGAAGCACAAGAGAACACTTGACCTCTATGCAATACCAAATCGCCAAGGACAAGGAACGACTTGCGGAGATTCAGTATGAGATTGAGAACGAATTGAACAATTACGACTATGCAAGTGATGTTCACAAAACCATGGAAGAAATTGAGGTCATGGGACAGCGAACCATTACAGGAAAGATTGCCGTGTCAAAGAATGATTTCCAAAGCCTTACCGCCTTGGCAAAGGAAGGGATTACAGGACGCAGGGAAATCAACAGACTGACCGATGAAGTCAGCTTCTATCGGCAGAAATATTACGGGATAAAGAGCGCCTTGGACAGCTTGCAAAAGAAGTATGACCTACTGAAAGAGAAATGCAAGCCCTTCTTGGATGCTTTGGAGCATTTCCCCCAACTCGTCAAAACCTTTATGGACAAGCTCAAGGAGCTGTTCGTCGCAAAGGAGGAACAGGAGCGAAGAGAACGAGAGGACGGGCGAAGCGACCGTACTGACCGTACCACCTCAAGAGGGCAAGCAAGTTGCCCACCTCGGAAGGACCGTTGGGAAAGATAGCCCCTTCCACTACTCACGAGACTTTTTAACTTCTTCAACACTTATTTTTATGGAGGATTAAACACGATGAACGATATCAGATGTACGATCAAGAAGCCTATCGCTGTTCTCAGCGAGAACGAGCGAGGCTACACCAAGGAAGTAAACCTTGTATCCTGGAATGATAACGCACCCAAGCTGGACATTCGCCAGTGGCATCCGGGACACGAGCGTTGCGGCAAAGGGATCTCCCTCACGGAAGAAGAGACTTATATTCTCTATCTTGCTCTTAGGGAGATTTACTCCGACAAGGAAGGAGTGGTTGCCTTTGGAGAAAACTGATGCTTCTTATCAAACTAAAGTCAACGGGATAACTTTTAAGGTCGTTTTGGCTTCAGACGAGAATGCAAAGCTAACTTTTGAGGAACTTGTCAAGAAGTGCATCCAACAGGAGGCAGTGACTATGCCTGCAGAGGAAAGTGCCTGACTTAGGTAGCGGTTTAACAGAGATTGAAAATACTCAAAACTTATGCAGAAAAAGGTTGACACAAGGAAGCCTAACGATTAGCCTTGGGATCAAAGATCCCGATTCTCTGAACGAGTCACTGGCAACAGTCATGAGTGCTTCTATTGAGGATGTTGAGCTACCACTTAAAACAGGCATTATCCACCACGATGAGGGTGTGGACTTGATGCCTTCCAATATTGAATTATCCGGCATTGAAACCGGGCTATTCAACACAATGAGTCGTGAGTTTGTGCTCCGAAACTATATCAATACGGTAAAACACAACTACGATTACATTCTTATTGATTGTATGCCGTCTCTCGGCATGATGACAATCAACGCTTTGGTTGCGGCGGATAGTGTACTCATTCCTTCCCAACCTAATTTTCTCTCTACCAAAGGTCTTAATCTGTTGCTCCGTTCTATCTCTAAGGTAAAGCGGAGCATCAATCCTTCTCTGAGAGTCGAAGGGATTTTATTTACCATGGTGGATAGCCGCACAAACAATGCAAAGGATGTCATATCTTCTTTGCGTTATAGTGTTGGTCAAAACATCAAGGTATTTGATACCGAAATCCCTCACTCTGTCCGTGCCGCTGAGAGTTCTCTTGCCGGTGTTAGCATCTTTGCCCATGACAAGAACGGCAAGGTAGCACGAGCGTATGAAAATCTGACAAAGGAGGTGGAGGATCTTGGCAGAACGGCAAAAGTTAGACTTGGGAATGACAGGATACGATGAACTGTTTATGACAGACGCTGAACGGCAGGAAAGCAAACTTCCTCGAATTCATGACATTCCTCTTAATCTAATTGACGATTTCCCCGATCATCCATTTCAAGTCCGGATGGACGAAGATATGCAACAGCTTGTGGAAAGCATTACAGAGCGAGGAATTCTTACTCCTATCACTCTTAGAGAAAAGGAAGATGGAAGATACGAGATTGTATCCGGTCATCGTCGTAAGAAGGCTTGCGAAATTGCAGGACTTTCTACGGTTAGGGCAGAAATTCGCAATATGAGCCGAGATGAAGCTGTCATTTTTATGGTCGAATCAAATTTCCAACGGTCACAGATCTTGCCCAGCGAAAAAGCATTCTCATATAAAATGAGGCTTGAAGCGATGAGAAGACAAGCCGGACGACCTCGAAAAGAAAATTCGTCCCCACTGGGGACAAATTTCCGAAGTGATGAACAAATGGCACAGGAAACCGGTGATAGCAGAAATCAGATTCACCGATATATCCGACTCACAGAGTTAATTCCGGAAATCTTAAAAATGGTAGATGAGGGGAAAATTGCATTTCGGCCTGCGGTTGAAATTTCTTATCTGACCGAACAGGAGCAACGCTGGCTCCATGAGGCAATGGAATTTACAGATGCAACCCCATCTCTTGCACAAGCAATTAAACTCAAAGCATTTTCACAGGATCATACACTTGGTCCTCATGTGATTGAAGCGTTGTTGTCGGAAGAAAAGCCGAATCAGCGTGAAAAGCTCAGTTTCAGAGCAGATCGTCTAAAGCCTTATCTGCCGAAAAATATCTCTGCACAGCAGGCGGAGGATTATATCCTCAAGGCTTTGGAGCATTACAAGCGTTTCCAAGAACGCAGAAAGGAGCAAAACAGATGACGAAAACCGTTTTACGCAGAACCGCAGAACCCATCGGTGGCAATGGTTATTCTTGCCGTTCTCCCCCCTTCACCCTACCCCCAACTCCAACCGCACCCATGCTCCTCTGT
>JAZNYV010000167.1:0-47827 GCA_045594585.1 Faecousia sp.
ATTTGGCAAGTGATATCTCCGTAAACCTGGTAGTAGCCAAGGCTCTCCTTGAGGGCTATGACCTTTCCACCGTGTATATGGAGGTAGAGTTAGAGCAATACGAGGGGAATACCAAGATAGAGAGCACAACTCTTGAACTCAGACCCCATGACCAGGGAGCCTATTACTACTTTACCCTGGAGGGCCTCACCGCTGTCCGTATGAACGACCGCATCCGCTCCGTCCTCCACGGTGTAAAGAATGGACAGCCCTGTTATTCTCCTGTGGACGATTACAGCATTGCAGACTACGCATATGCACAGCTCAACAAGACAGATATTTCCCCCAGCCTCAAGACCCTGTGTGCTGACCTTCTCCGTTACGGCTCCGCTGCCCAGAGCTTTAAGGCTTACCGCACAGATACCCTTGCCGACTCCCTCATGACCGACGAGGATTCCTCCAATCTCAGCAGCTTAGATGCCGTTACCTTCGGCAATACCAACAAGGTCCTTTCCGATCTTGCAGAGCCCTCTGTTACCTGGGCAGGCAAGACCTTGGAGCTGAATTCTAAGGTCTCTCTTAAGTTCGTCTTCGATCTTACATCCTACACCGGTGCAGCCCGGGACCTTGAGCTTGCAGTTTCCTACACCGATCGCAACGGACAGAGCAGAGAGCTTCGTCTCAAGGAGCCTCAGTCTTACGGCGGTGTGGAGAATCGCTATTGCTTCAGCTTCGACGGCCTCCTTGCTGCAGAACTCCGCACCGTGGTCTCCGTACAGATCTATGCAGGAGATGCTCCCGTGTCCTGCACCCTCCAATACAGTGCAGATACCTACGGTGCCAACAAGACCGGTGCCTTGGGCAATCTCTGTAAGGCTCTGTTTGCCTACTCCGATTCTGCCAAGGCCTATTTCCCGGGAAATTCCTAAGGAGGGATCTCCGTGCTCATAGATTCCCATATCCATCTTTCCCATAGGAGCTATGACCACAGCTTTACAGCTATGGGACTTACGTCCCATAGCTATGAGCTTCTCCCATCCATGGACAGGGAGAAGCTCCTCCGTCTCATGACGGACAGAGGCATCGGTGCCTTCCTGGATCCCGGCATTGATTTGCAATCCAACTACAGACTGCTTCAGCTCCATGATCGGTACCCGGATCTGATCTACCCGGCAGTGGGCATTCATCCAACCCGTGTTAAGGGGACTCCCTTTCGGGCTTTCCGTGAGCTGAAGAAACTGTCTGCCTTGCCTCAGGTCATTGCCATTGGGGAACTGGGTTTAGACTTCCACCATCCCCCTAAGGAGCAGTACCGTCTCCGCCAGTATCTGTGGTTCCTGTGGCAATTACGCCTCGCCCACAAGCGAGGGCTTCCTTTGATCCTCCACATCCGTATGGCTGACCAACAGGCCATTAAGATACTTCGCAAGTACAGGAGCAAGCTCCACGGCGGCGTGTGCCACTGTTTTCGTGGAGATGCCCCCACTGCTCAGATCTACACAAGGGAATTAGGACTTATGCTGGGCATCGGCGGCAGCCTCCTTCAGCGTTCCCCACACCTTCCCGCCTTAGAAGAAGCCGTGATCTCCACCCCCTTAGAGTTCCTTCTTTTGGAGACAGACGGTCCCTACGTGGCACCCTCTAAGCCGGTGGATATCTCCAAGCACCAATGGCAGAAAGCCAGGAACACCTCTCTCATCCTCCCTCAGCTGGCACAGCGAATCGGGGAGCTGAAGGGGATCCCGGCCTCCACTGTGGAGCAGATCACCACAGAGAATGCCATTAGGCTCTTCCATCTTCCTCATGAACCGTAACGGTACTCTTCCTGCTCCTCGCCGCAGAACCTATGCTGGAAAAGTTAGATCGCATAAAAGTCAAAAGCAGACACGGTATAACAAGACAGCCGAATTGATATACGAAGCAGACTAAGCCAATATAAAGGCTGGCTTTATAGTCATGGGTACTAATAATGTCCTTACCGTAAAGAGTAAGGAAGCATTCTATAGGAAATACGGAGATCAAGAAACGCGGCACCACAGAGGAAGCAGCTCCTGTACGCTTCATCATAGATGGCGATACTCTGCCTGCTGTTGCAGCCTTCCTGCAGGCAGTGCCCGAAACCCCGGTTCTGGACGAGGGAACAAGAATTCTTCACAGTCTGAATCCGGCAAGTGATATTTCTCTGAATTATGCGGTTCCCAAGGCAGAGCTGGCAAGCTACGAAAGCTTCTATTTAGAGTGCAAGCTTCCGGTGTACAACGGAAACACTCTTGCAGGCACAAAGACGATGCGCCTGCAGCCGGTGGAGAAGGGAGATTACTACTACTTTACTTTGGATGCAACAGATTAAGATTACACTGATATCAGGGAATACGGACTTGCCGCCTGCGAATATGCTTTATTCGGAGGTGGTATTATGCTCAGCGCAGCAGTTTGGCTGATGCTCAGCAGCTTATTGTACTCGCTTCGCATTTCCGATTCTCCCGGGTCCTTTCCCAAGCCCCTGACCAAGGAGGAGGAACAGCATTACTTAACCCTGGCGTCTCAAGGAGATTTAGACGCCAGAAACATACTTGTAGAACGGAATCTTCGATTAGTTGCCCATATTATGAAGAAATACTACGCCCTATCCGCCGACCAGGAGGATCTCATTTCCATCGGCACAATCGGCCTCATCAAGGGTATCTCGACCTTCAAACCCGAAAAAGGCGCCCGCCTGGCAACGTATGCAGCCCGTTGTATCGAAAATCCTATCCTCACATCAAGGACTTTAACCGTGACGATGGTGACACTCAGCTCAAAAAATGTCATGTATGGCGTATTTTGGATCAAATTTCCGAGAATTTGTATATCCTTTGCTGTACACAGAATTCTCATGTGAGGTATGCACCCTTATATATCCATACCTTCGTGCTTTGTGCCCCACGGAAGATCTTAGAGGCAACCCAATTCAACCGACAGTACCGAAGGTATGAAGAAATCGAAAATATTCCCGACAGACTCCGCTGGTGCAGACACAGCAGGGGACTCCTGCAAACAGAGGTTGCCAACAGAATCGGTATGACCCATAATGTTTACCGCACCATTGAAGAGGGAATGACCCAATACATACAAAGGGAATTTGCAGAAAGACTTGCCCAGTTGTACGGTGTCCCGGTATGCCACTTCATAGACGAATACAATCAGTTTCTCTATGACGGACAAGCTAAACGAATTCGTGCTTATCGAAAATTCTTAAAGTTAGGACTCAAGCCTTTCTCACAAAAATACGGTGTCCCTCTTACCGGTCTGAGATACTGGGAAAAGGGACTTAAAACTATCAGCCGAGCAAGCTGGGAACGGTATTTCAAAGGAAAAGCATAAATAAAAGCAGAGGACAGACTTACGATTAAGCCCGTTCTCTGCTTCTTTCTTTTACTGT
Source organism: Faecousia sp. (assembly GCA_045594585.1). Lineage (GTDB taxonomy): Bacteria > Bacillota > Clostridia > Oscillospirales > Oscillospiraceae > JAZOXB01. Next base: position 3,401 of record JAZNYV010000167.1, read on the forward strand.
TTTGATGACCGCATCCAAAAGCTGTGTTTTTTGGCTCTGCGGACATTTGATACCAAGTTTCTTTAAAAAGTAGACATTGGAAATGGGTATTTTTTATAGCCCGTAAGGGCGTAGAAACTTGTATGAGACGTCTTTTGTGTCACTTGTGGCACAAAAGCTTCAATGAAAAGTGTCTACTTTTCATTGAAAAATAGTATGAGAGCCTTGATTTGTTGCATGACGGAAGATGCATGTACATCAGATACCCGTTTGGCCAAGTCTTCTTGACCCTCCGGTGTTTTGGGGTAGTACATGATAAAATTCATGGGTGCTGAGCTTCGAATAACGATCACCTCCTTGGGCTATCGCCCGGAATGTCGAAAACCTGTAATGTCGAATTGTGTTGAGCATTATCGAAAATATGTTCGCAAATTGTTTACACATTCTGTTGTGAAAGCTGTATAATAGAATCATCTTAGGTTTTCTTATCCATATTATAGAGGAAACCGGTCAAAAGTGCATTGAACGAGAATTGAGTGAGAATTGAGTAATTGGGAGATTATAGATCTGGGTTTTGCAGATGATTTTCCCAATGAGGATCAGGAAGGGAAATGTAAACGGCATAATCGATTCTTGCGGAGCTTGCGGGAAGATACTCTCATCATTGTAGGTAATTTCAATGCTACGGAGGCCCCACTGCTTGATGTGGTAATGAAGTACCGCTGTAGAATTCTATTCACAACCCGGAGCCGGTATGATAACCGAACCGCAATGGAAATTGTCGAATTAAATCCCGATATCCTATGCGAGCTAATGATGAAGTTCTTCCCCAAAGGAGAGAAGAGGATAGCCTTGCAGGAATACAAAGCCTTCAAAGCACAATCTGCAGACATGAACACCGTAGAAACTATGCAAGAAAGGCTCTCCATTCGTCCCACTTACAGACAGGATATGATCAAATACGCAAAGACAGCCTTCTATGGCGATTATGATTTCCTGCTGCTCTGTGTCAGCGAAAGTGACATCAATGGTCTCTTAGATGAGTATGCCGAAGAACAAACCGCACAGCGAGCCAAGCTACAGAGACAGCCCAAATCCATTCATAGAAACACCCAAAATCAGGCACGATAACTCAAAAATCAGTATCCCGTAAAACAATGTCAAGACCCGGGAAATAGGGCAAAAATCCCGTAGAACCTCCCCAAACGATCCGACCATCATCCAAGCCCCTTCTACAGGTAAATCATCCCATTTTTCTGTATCAAGACCTGAGAAAAAAGTAAATAATGATCAAAATAAATAAGAATTGTGGTGACAAGTATTATCCCGTTTTAACCCATGCGAACGATCACTTTCGTTCACATGGGTCATTTTGCGTTTTTCATTATGTGGATTTTACCTTACAATCTGTAGAGAATAATAGTGACCGCACAAATATGAAGAAATGGAGGAATACAGATATGATTTACGGCTATGTAAGGGTATCCACAAGGGAACAGAATGAAGACAGACAATTGATCGCCATGGGGGACTTCGGTGTAGAGAGGATCTATACAGACAAGCAATCCGGGAAGGATTTTGAACGACCCCAGTATAAGCGGCTGGTGCGAAAGCTAAAGCCTGAGGATGTTCTTGTGATCAAGAGCATCGACAGGCTGGGGAGAAATTATGATGAGATCCTGGAGCAATGGCGATATTTGACCAAGGAAAAGAATGTGGCGATCGTCGTGCTGGATATGCCCTTATTGGATACCCGGAAGAACAAGGATCTGACCGGCACACTGATTGCAGACATTGTGCTTCAGCTACTATCCTATGTTGCACAGACCGAACGAGAATTTATCCGTCAGCGACAAAAAGAAGGCATTGCTGCAGCGAAATCCCGTGGTGTAAAATTCGGTCGTGAGCCCATGACGATGCCGAAGGAATTCGAAGGTGTCCGTCGGCAATGGGAGCAGGGAAAGCTGTCTGCAAGAGGGGCTGCTAAGGAGCTGCATGTGAGTCACAACACCTTCTTGAAATGGACAAGGTATGAAAATTGTGGAGAAAAAAGTACACTTTTTTTACCAAATGAATAATCTTAAAAAATGAAAAGTATCGTATTATCAAACTTTACATAACAAACAATTATTATACTGGTCACGATAGTGTACTTTCGTGAACAAAAAGTATTGCAATTGGGAAGATTTTGTTATATGATAAAAGACAGTGAAATATCGTTGGTGATAAAGGTACACTTTTCAACCAAGGCAGAGAAACGAGGGAACGGGAAGGCTCCCTTACCGGCCCGGGATAGGATGGAGGCTTAGTATCTACCCAACCGGATATGGCAGGATATTATTATCATTTAGGAGGAAATTATATGATACACGTGATTGCAAAGAGAAGCATTGCCCTTCTGCTCACCTTGGTGCTTCTGTTGTCTTGCTTCCCGGCTTCTGCTGTAGCCCGGGAAGGGGAAATGGAAGCATCTACACCCGAAACCCGTGCCGTGGTGCAGTCTGACCTTGGTCAAAAAGCCGCTGATCTAAGGGCACAGATCCAGGCTCTCCCTGCCACCGGTGCGGAGAGGAATGTCCGTGTAGATCTCACCGGCTTTGCTCCCACCGCAAATGATGGGGATCCGATTTTCGGGCTCCGGGGCAAGTACTATGTTGCCTACCTGCCGGACAATACAACTGCCATGGTTATGGACGGAAGCTGGGGCGACACCGCAAAACAGGGTGCCTTACCCTCTGTTCCTATGGCCATAAGCGGAAATTCTCTGGACACCTCCGGTTTAAGCTCAGATCCTTTCTTCTACCTTCTGCCTGCCGAGATTTTCAAGAATCAGCAGATGGGTCGTCATGTCTTTGTTTATGCCAATAGCCTTCCCGGGGATAATAAAACGAAGATATACCAGTTAGGTCTTGGCTCTGAACAACACATATCTGTATTTACTGCAGAGAATCCCAATATGGGAAATTCTCCCAGAATCCTTAGCCGTTGCGTTCCGGAGCGTAACGAGATGGAATTGTTCTATTCTACTGCAAAAGCGGTTATCTACTCCATCTGTGCCCAAAGCACTGATACTTCCGTCTCCTTTGATTGGGAGAAACAGACTACAGGAGCCATCTCAGGAGACGGCTTTGCTTTGTACCGTATTTGGTCCACTGTCAACCTGCGGACAGCTATCGGTAATGCAGCAACCCTTTTGGACAATCCGGGCAATTATGTGGATACAGAATATGATCGTTTCCTCAAGTGCCTGGAGGACAGCGTTCAGAAATTCAAGACCTACAATGATGTGCCCGAGGAGCTGATCAGCCCCTATGTCTACCCTCAGGAGGAAATGGATCGGCTGACCCAGGAGTTAGAGTCCTACAAAACTCTGCTGACCCGGAATAATTTTATCGACATTCCGGTAGAGATCATCGACTTCCGTTCCGATGGCTACTTGTTCGAAAACACCTCCAACTATTCCCTGCGATACGATATAAGGGATGCCGATAATGAGGGGCTTAGTTCCACTGTCAGAAGCGCAATCAGTACTAAATTTGCAGATTTTCCCTATCTTCCCGGTGAGCTTCGGGAACCCATTATTAATTCTGCAGCAGAAGCCGCCAATATGCGTACCGGCTTAACGGAAAACCGTCTTGTAAACGGAAAGCTTGTTTATAAGCCGGACACGATTACCTTTGTAGCCAATCTTCTCTGCCGGAAGCCATCCAATTCTAACGATACTATAGCCTACTATGTCCCCGGTACAGCAAGAACCCTGCATGAACACATTTATAATACCTTCTATATGCCCTATAATGCCACAGATACCACAGCGGAGCAAAAAGAAGCAATTTTGGGTACTTGGGTCGATACTCTGGAAAAGCTGGAAAATGTCAATGGTAACCCTATGACATGGGCACAGGTTGAGACCGCTCACGATGCCGCCTACTATCTGCTGACCTATTTGTGGCAGCCTGTTCCGGAAAGCGATACCTTCTATTTTGATGGCAGCTCTTTCTCCCCGGATCCTTATATTACAAATCAAAGTGACAACCGATACAACAAGGTTGCCACGCAGCGAGATACCCTCCGACTTTACGGAAACGCCAACGGTGTCTATACCTTAGACGCTGATCAAGAAGTAGGCACCAGTGGCCGTTACGTATTCAATACAAGCACAAACTCCCCTCTGTTCAAGGCAACTAAGCCTAAATTTGCACCTATCGACGGCTTGGGATTCGAAGAACCCGGTGTTATGAAGAACCTCTTTGATACTGACCCGGGCTCCGGCCGTATGCTCCTGGAAGGACACGACGGTCTGGATTCCAACTATAACTTCTCCATGCACGCCTACGGAAGCTTTGTCTATTACGAGGACCAGAATCTGTTCTTCGAATTCGACGGAGACGATGACGTATACTTCTTCATAGACGGGTGCATGGCTCTGGATATCGGTAGCTCCCATGCCGCTATGTCGGGCAGATGTGACTTGAATAGCTTTAAAGACCCGGATGGGAATGGGCTGGTAAACGGAAAAACCTACACCTTCGATATGTTCTACACCGAGCGAGCTACTCCTGATTCCAACCTGAAATTCTCTACCAACATTAACATCGTAGACGAAAAGGCTCTGACAACCAAGGGACAGTATTTGGTCCAGCACGGTATGGAAAGCTATGTAGACAGCAAGACCGGCTTCGGCGTAGAGAGAGAAGAGAATGCTGTCCTTGCCGTTGGTGATACGGTGGCTTACAGCTTTGAGCTCCTGAATACCCGTACAGTTCCCCTGACGAATGTTTCCTTCACAGACGATACTCTCGGAGTATCTATCTCTGAGGACGATCTGAAGCTCTGCGATCCTGAGAACAACTACGCTCTGTCCAATGGAGCAGAGACCGAGATCACGGATATTGTAGTGGCTTACCGCACCTACGATGCCACAGCCGGAGTGAACGGGGATCCTCTCACTATGGTTTCCTACGACACTATGCGTTCCCGGATCATAGATGCTACCACAGTGCCTACGGGAGAAATTGTCCAATTCACCCAATTGGATCCCGGCAGCTACGGCGTTAGAATCTCTTCCGAGGATGAACTGAAAACCCTGCTGAAGCTGGGAATCCCCGTAAACTGTCAAATGATCGTATACGGCTTTAAGCGAATCATGGTGACGGAGGATCGCCCATACAAGAACTATCTGGAATCCAGAGCGTATTACAGGCGTGTCGAGGTGGAAGGAACCGGCTTGGTTTACGGTGATCCCATTCCTGTATCCGGTTCGGCATACCGAACCCTCCGTGTTCCCGATGCCAATAGCATTCCCGAGCCCTCTGCAGAGGCCGTGCGTTATGTGATCGATTTCAACAAGCCGGTGGAGATTCCTATCTCGGATTTGCTAAAGCATGTTTACGGCAACAACCTGGTTTCTGTAGGAAACGTGGCAGGCTTTGTTCCCACGGGTACCAACGGCGATACTCTCCGCCGTCTTCCCGACCCCCTGTATTGTGAAAGTGCAACCGGAGGAAAGACCTTTAAAACCGCCTATGGCACCGTAAGCAGATCCGGTGACAAGCTGACATACTCCTTAGAGGGCTTCCTGCCGGAGATTGATCGCTTCTATGGCGTAGTTGAGGTCACCGGCTACTATGTCGAATCTGAGGGTGATCAGGTAGAGTATCACTACCCCTACATGCTTGTAGAAATCCAGATCGTCCCCGCCTCCATTATGTACTACGAAACAGAGCTGGCAGCGAAGGAATTTGAGTTCGGAGACAGCAGCTCTTTCCTGTACTTTGATTTTAAGAATGACCCTGCAGACCAAAAGCGTTATAACAGTGGCATTTACAATTATGCAAACTTTGACAGCACCTCTCCCATCCATTGGGCCACCAATATGCGGAGCGTGGAGGTGGACAACAATAACGAAGGAACCTTGACGATCAACGGCGAATACCTTCTCGATTCTGTTAAAGTTAAGGCAGCCTTTATAGATACTGCTTCCATGGCCAACGGGCGAGATTATGCACTGCACTACAATCTCACGGGGAACGATGTATTCCAAATCCGGTTTAAGCTGGAGAATATTATATCTCCCAACAACAACCCCTATGTGTCACTCCATCCTGTCTTTGACGGAAAAAATCCTGTGGTGGAGGAGACGAAGGTCCGGGACTATTTTGATACGAAATATCTGAGCAATGGTGAATACTATGTGGCAACCCTTTCTTTGACACAGGAATCCTATAATTACACTTACCTCAGCGCCTTGCGAGCCTATTTTGGTAATATAAACAGTCCCTCCGAGGAGGTTTCCGGCAAAATCATCATTGATTATATCTATATAGGACCGGCTGACAAGAAGCCTGTGGGAGAACACCTGTACTTTGACTTCACAGATCGTGGGGCAGACCGTGATCGCTATAACACCGCTCTCTATGGTAACGGCAATTACTATAATTACGATGCAGGAACCTGGCAGTACAGAACCAGTACCCTTCAGAGTATATCCTTTGATGCCACAGGAGAGGGAAAGTTTGTCCTGACCACAAAGGATGATAATACCCTTCACAGCAAGGACGCAAACGGGGATCCTTTAAAAAATAAAGACGGTACCCTTTCAAATCTAAATAATGAAGCTTGGATCCAGGCAGTCCCGGGCACTAATACGAAAGCGAACTTCTCCATGAACTATCACCCCAAGGAGGGGGATGTGCTCCTGCTCCGTTTCCGTATGGTCAATATTAAAAAAGCCGATAACAAAACCTTAGGTGTTCGCTTTGCCTTCCACACAGACAGGAAGGAAGTAGCAAATGTCTCCCCACTATATTCTTTAGACACGCAAGGCTGCCCCAGCAATGCAACGGGAGGAGAATACGTAGAAATGCGTGTTCCTCTGTGGAGTGATGCAAGATACCAAAAGGCCCTTTTAACCTCCATCCGTCTAACCTTTACAGGACTTGCCCTGGAGGAGCCCAGCCTTGGTTCCGGAAAGATCGAGATCGATTACATTTACATCGGCCGGGAAGAAGACTTCCCCCATATGGATCGGCTCTACAACCGGGTTTGGCAGACTGTAACCGACGGCACCTCCCATACCGGAGAAACCCAGGAGACACATCTTGTTACCAGGACGGTTTACGACCTGAACACCTGTGAGGAATCGGAGAGATTCTACCTTGGCTTCGATGACACAGAGACCGGCTTCAACGTGATAGAAGCAAAAGCCATAGGAGACACAGGGTTCCCCGCAGTATACCAGGATCTTACCGGTCTCAATTTTAATCCTGCCAAGGCGGAGGTTTACCAGGTCCGCTTCAAGCTGGAGAACTTTGCGCAGGGTGTCTATACGAACATAAATGGTAACATCATAACCCATGCACAGCCCTATGTGGATCTCCACTATCTGCCTGATGGCATTACTTCTTTTGGTGATGCTAAAAAAATTGCAGGGAACAATTGGGTCAAATACTGCGGTGCCGAGTATCGCACCAACGGTAAATTCATAACCATGACGCTGGATCTCACAGAGGAGTTCCGCAATGCAAGCAAGATCCATGGCATGCGTTTCTTCTTTGGCGGTATTGAAGCACCCTCAGCGACCTCTCCCGGCATCCTTTCCATTGACTACATCTACATCGGGCCCCGGGATCAGGCACCTGAGGACACGGTCTACGGCTATGACCCCTCCTACGACGATGATCCTATGCTCTCCAACGGCGGCAGCTTCTATGTAGAGGGTGCAGGCGTTCGCCTCAACGGGAAGGAATCAAATTATACGGAGAGCTACTTCTCCTTCACCGGCACAGGCTTTGATATTATCAGCCGTACAGGCATCCAGCAGGCCACCATCCGTGTGTCCGTATTTAACAATCCGGAGCGTACCGGTACCCCCGTAAAGGCCCTGACAGTGAATAACAAGGGTGAACTGGAGCTGAACCAGATCCCTGTGGTCTCTATACAGGGTCTGACTCACGGCACATACTATGTGACCGTAGGAGTCAATAAGGAGATCACCGGCAGTGCCTATGAATTCCTAAATCGAGGGAATCAATTCTACTTTGATGCCATTCGAATCTATAACCACATTGACACCACGAAGGACGCCAGGGCCGACACCGTGTATAAGCTGGATAAGGAAGCAAATGCCTTTATTAAGGAAGTGCGAAATATTCTCCTGACCTCCCAGGAATTTAAGGACCTTCTCGGAACGCAAGAAGGTGCAGTGTTTATTGACACCTTCCAGAAGGAAACCGTTATGGTTCCCGATCCCGAAACAGGAGAGTTGGAGGAGGTTTCCGATCCGGAGATCAGCATCGACGATCACTTTGCCCTGACTGTGCAGACCTACAACAAGATCGGCCCCAAGAATGAGGTCTATTTGAGCCCCGGCCAGGCAGTGGCCTTCCGTCTTACGGTTCGCAACAACGTGCTTCCTGCAAGTCTGGATATTGGAGCGAAAACCATTACGGGGAAGCCCACCAGATTGGTAGCAGGTATTGTGACCGGCACCGAGAATATGGAGGCAGTTCTTAATGTTGCTACCAAGACAGACATAGAGAACTTATCCACCGCAACTGCCATGTACTACCCCCTGGAAGTCAGCAGCACCTTGATTCCTTCAGCAGGAAATAACGTTACCAATACCTCCTGCTATATTGTTCTCTATAACGGCACGGAGACTACTGATACAGACCGGGACGGAGATTATGTCATTTCCATTACGGATATTAAGGCAGCCTATGAAGGGGTCTATTCCGGCTTACCGGAGGATAGCATAGATGATCCGGAAATCATGAAACGGAATAACGAAGCATCTGAGCCCGTTTCCTTCCTTGTAGACGAGCATACGGCTCTGGCCGCAGCGGTCTTCCTCCGGAAGGAGCTTTCCCTCCCCTTGGAAGACTCGGATACCAAGCTGCTGCACAGTCTGGACCTTGCAAGCAGCATTGCCCTGAACTACGCCGTGGCAAAGACGGAGCTTGAAGATTGCGAAGACGTTTATTTGGAGGTTCGGATCCCCAAGTACAGCGGCAATGCCCTTGTGGGTACGGAGGTTCGGAAGCTCCAACCTGTTCAGAAGGGGAATTATTACTACTTCACCCTTGCCGACCTGACTGCTGTAGCCATGAATGACGTGATGGAGGCCACCCTCTTCTACACCCGTGACGGACAGACCTATGTCACGGAAAAGGACACCTATTCCATCTCCCAATATGCCTACAGTCAGTTAGGGAAGGAAGGAGTCAATGAGACACTGAAAACCCTCTGTGCAGATCTCCTCCGCTATGGTTCTGCCGCCCAAACCTTCAAGAGCTACCGTTTGGACAGCCTTGCAGATGACACCATGACGGAAGACCAAAAGGCATACCTGTCTGACATTGAGGCTGTGACTTTTGGCAATACCAATAAGGTTCTGAGCGATCTAAGCAATGCTCCCATTACATGGGCAGGCAAGACAATGAATCTGGCGTCCAAAGTATCGATCAAGTTTGTGTTCAGGCCGGAAAGCTATAATGGGAACCTGTCTGATTTGAACCTTCGGATTTCCTATGAGGATGTGATCGGCACCACAAAGACACATATCGTCAGAGATCCGGAATTGTATGATGAAGCGATGGGTGCATATGTCTTTACAGTGGATACCCTGCTGGCTGCGGAGCTAAGAAGTGTAGTATCCGCACAGATCTACGCAGGAGACACTCCTGTATCCTGCACCCTACAGTACAGTGCTGATACCTACGGAAACAATAAGACTGGCACTCTCTTGGAGCTGTGCAAGGCCCTCTTTGCCTACTCCGACAGTGCCAAGGCTTATTTCTTCCAAGGCTAAAGCGATCCTCACCCATGCCGCCATGAAGGACCGCCTTCATGGCGGCGGTGATACTTTCAGGATCGAGGAAACAGATTATGTTTTTTGCTATCGTTTTGTTTTGTAATACTATCAACATAGAGAAACTCATGGTAAGATTAAAAAGATATATGCGGTAATAGGCAGACAGAAAATGGAGGAAATCATTATGAAGACAAGGCTATTCAAACGCACAATATCGGCCTTGCTGATTCTGTGCATGCTCGCCGGACTGATACCGACTGTTACACAGCAGGCCCGGGCGGCAACGACCCTCGTCAGCACTTCAGCCGCTCCCAGTGCAACCGCGACCGAGGTCGATGCCCTCTTTGGGGCTCGTTCAGAGGGGAAGCATCCCCGAATTTTGGCAGATGCTGATAAGTTTGCAGAAATCAGGCAACGAATTCAGACAGATGACTATATGAAGGTGTTGTACGCCAGATTATACGCTTACGGCCTGGAACAGCTGAATGAGCCTGTCAGTATATATGAGATTCCCGACGGTGTGCGTCTTTTGAGCGTATCCAGAACAGCCAGTGGACGAATTATGTGGATGGCCATGCTGTTCCAGCTCAGTGGCGAGCGTCGTTTCGCAGATCGTGCCATAGCGGAAATGCTTGCTGTGTCCGGCTTCACCGATTGGCATCCGGCCCACTATCTCGATGTTGGGCAGATGGCATACGGTGTGGGTATTGGCTATGACTGGCTGTACCATTATATGACGGAAGACCAGCGTACCATTGTGCGTAATGCATTGTACAACTACGCTGTTATGACCGGTATAGACCATACCTTTATCCACAACATTACCTCCAATTGGAATCCCTGGTGTATGGCAGGTCTTGCCGTTGCGGCAGGGGCGATCTACGAGTATTATCCCTCGGATTGCAGTAGGCTCTTAGCAAAATCCGTGACCTCCATTCAGGGCTCCCTGGCACTCTTTACGCCCTTAGGTGCATATCCGGAGGGCCCGGGCTATTATCGCTTGGGAACGGAATTTTCGGCCGTATATTTCGAAACCATGAAAAGCCTCCTGGGAACAGATTTCGGTCTGTCCGATCTTCCCGGGGTCCGTGAGGCCTCCAAGTATCTGCTTGCAACGACGGGCTATGTTAATACCTTTAACTTCGGCGATTGCAGTGATGTTATCTTGGACGGTGCAGTGCTTCACTGGTTTGCAAATCGCTTTCATATGCCCGAGCTTTCGGTCTATCAGCGTAAGTTCCAAAGTCGGAACAGTGAGCTTATGGACGAGGTGCTGGCACTGATCTGGTACGATCCCGATCTGGTCGAGGGCTATTCCACGGAAAATCAGCAGCTTGATTACCTAATGTATAGTGATGAATATCAGAGCGTAGCCTCCTTCCGCAGCTTTGACGCCGATCCCAATCAGGTCTATGCGGCGATCAAATCCGGCTATAACAGCACCAGCCATGCAGATATGGACATCGGCACCTTTGTTATGGAAGCCATGGGTGAACGCTGGTTTATGGACATGGGCTCTGACAACTACAATCTTGATGGATACGGAAAATTCAGCAATGGCTACGCCGATGATATTGGTCGCTGGACCTATTACCGCAAGCGTACGGAGGGGCATAATGCCATCGTCGTCAATCCCTGTGAGCGAGGTGGACAGGATGCAAAGTCTATGGCACAGATCACCGATTATGCAAGCTCCTATGACGGCGGCTACGCCACGGTGGATATGTATGATGCATACGATTCTTACAGTGTGACCTCTGCCAATCGTGGTTTGCTGCTGTTTGATAACCGCAGCCGTGTGCTTCTGCGTGACGAGCTGACCTGTTCCACTCCATCGGATGTCTACTGGTTTGCACATACAATGGCGGAGATCACCATTTCTGAGGACGGCAAAACAGCAGAGCTGACCCAAAATGGAAAGACTCTCTTGGCACAGATCTCTGAGCCGTCGGATGCGGTATTTACGGTGATGGATGCACAGCCTCTGGTGGATTATTCTCTGGAGCCTGAGAATGAGAAATCAAGGGAAGGCATACGCAAGCTTGCCATTCATTTAGAGAATGTGATCAGCACGGATATCTCTGTTGTTTTTACTCCCATTTTGGAAGAGTCCGATCGCAATAAGGAACTGCCGAATGTCACCCTTGCAACCCTGGATACACAGCTCAATGACTATGATGCACAGTCGACCTTGAAGGCAAATTCTCAAGGTGTTTATGAAATTTATAATGTGGACCAGCTTTGCTTGCTGTCTGACATGGTTCGCGGTGGCAATAACTTCGGTGGTAAGACCTTCAAGCTCATGCACGACATTGATATACAGGGCAGAACCTTCCAACCCATTGGTGGCTGCGGCCCTGTGGGTGGTACGACGTATTCCTTCAACGGTATATTTGACGGTAATTACCACACCATCAAGAACCTGTGCATTTTTGAGCCCGATTCCGAACATGTCGGCCTCTTTGGAAGAGTTCATAATGCCACGATCCGTAATTTGGGGATCGAGAGCGGTATTGTTTTTGGTTACGGGAAGACTGCCGGCTTGGCCGGTACTGCGTCCCGTACCACCATAGACCATTGCTACAATAAGGCCAATGTCATCTCCCGAGGAAGGCACGCAGGGGGGCTCGTTGGGGAGTTGGGCACGGAATCCGTGATCAGCAACAGCTACAACAATGCTGACATCAAGAACTATAATGTGGTCAGTGGCGGCCTCGTTGGCTATGTGACCAGCAAAGCTAATGTTACTCTCTCCAATTGTTATCATGTGGGCACCCTCACGGATTCCGGAGGTCAAAATGGGCTAATTGGCCATTATATTACTGTTTCAGGTACTTATCTGGTGGGTTCGGTAACGGTGAATAACTGTTATGCGACTACACCCATTAAGTCTTCTTTCGTGGCGGATGATGCTGATCGTGAAATATATACAAACTGCCTTCAGATTACGGAAGGGGAGCTCGTGGGAAAGGCGGTTGCCTTAGGTGATGCCTTTATTGCAGACTGTGAGTGGGAAAATGACGGTTTCCCCGTGCTCCAATGGCAGTGCGACACAACCCTTTCCACCGGCAGCGAGATAGAGATTCGCACGGAGGCGGAGCTTCGTCTGTTTGCTCATATGGTAAACAGTGGTGTGGAAAGTCAAAGACCCTTCGACAATACCACGGTAAAATTGTGCAACGATATTGATTTGGGCTCTCGTGAATGGATCCCCATTGGCGGTTCCAGCCCCAATGATCAATCGCCACTCAGAACCTTTTATGGGACCTTTAACGGGCAGGGCTATGCCGTCAAGAATTTGAAGGTCAGTACCAATCTGAATTTTAACGGCTTCTTCGGCGGTGTGAACGGAGATGTTCTAAATTTCGGCATTAAGAGTGGCTCTGTGAAGGGTGAGGACAAGGTGGGTGGCATCGCCGGCTATTTGGGTGGTTCCGGCACTATGGACAACTGCTATAACCGTGCATCGGTACAGGGTGTGAGCTTTGTCGGAGGCTTAGTAGGTATGGGTGGACGGGTTGCCATCAGCAACTGCTATAACACCGGAACCGTCACCGCAACCTATGATGCAGGGGGCATTGTGGGCTATTTCTCCAGTGCGGCTGGCGATGCATCCGTGTCAAGCTGCTATAACGCAGGTGCCCTCAACGGCAACAAGAAGGGAGCAATCGTTGCAAGCTTCCATGACACGCTGAGCGGAATTCCCATTACAAACTGTTATGCCCTCGGCGGAAACGCTCTGTTCTACGATCAATCGGGCTATGTGGCAACAAACTGCGTCTCTTGCACCGAGGGAGAGCTGAAGTCAAAGCCTGAGGGCTTGGGGAATGCTTTCGCAAATGACTCTCTTATCCCGGAAAATGACGGCTACCCTGTTTTGAATACGAGCCTCTACGGTACTGCTGCTAAAGATTTGGAACCCGATTCTGACGGAGTTTACAACATTTACACTGCAGAGCAGCTTCGGTCTATTGCTTATATGGTCAATGTGAAGGGAAACACCTTTGCAGGTAAGACCGTGAGACTGCAGGCTGACATTGACCTCATGAACAAGGAGTGGATCCCCATCGGGGGCAATGTCCTATCAGAGAGTAGCACAAGACCTTCCTTTGGCGGTACCTTTGACGGTAACGGCCATATCATTACCAACCTGCGTATTACCTCCGGAAATCTTTATGTGGGATTGTTCGGCTTTGCCAGTGGTGCCCGGATTCAGAATGTGGGTCTGGAAAACGGTATGGTCATCGGTAAGGAAAAGGTGGCAGGATTGGTGGGCAGTATCCGTGGTGCAGCCCGAGTCACGGATTGCTATAACAAACTCAACATTTCCGGCTCCACCTCCGTCGGCGGCTTAGTGGGCATGATCGGTGGCAGTGGCAGTTCTGTGAAAAACTGCTACAATGCCGGCACCGTTGATGCGGCGTACCTGACCGCTGCAGGTATCGTCGGCTATGTAGCAAGCGATGGGGCCAATACTGTGGTGGAAAATTGCTACAACTTAGGTGTGCAAAGCCCCGGTATCATCGGCGATGTAAATGGGAGCGTGACCACCGCGAAGATGACCAACTGCTATACCATTGATACGGTAGAGCTTAACAGTACCGCCAATTCTCTCATTATTACCAATTGTGCCAAGGTAGATGCGGCAACTCTGCGTACCTATGTGACCACCTTGGGCAGTGCCTATGCTGAGGACTATTTGGCACAAAATACTATTTTCCCTGTTTTAGCTTGGCAAAATGGGGATGCTCCAACGTCCTTAACGACCAATGCACAGGGGGTCTACCTTATCAACAATGCCGACGAACTGAGACTGCTGTCTTACCTCGTCCGCAAGGGAAACAATTATAGGAACAAGAAGTTCCTGATGACTGCGGATATCGACCTTGAGAACAAGCCCTGGCTCTCTATTGGCGGCTATTTGGAGAATACGCTCTATGCCTTCAACGGATCCTTCAACGGTGGGGGTCATGTGATTCACAACATCAACGCATGGGAGATGAACGGTGGCTTCACAGGCTTATTCGGCAAAGCTGCTTACGGTGTGATCGAGAATTTGGGCATCGAAAGCGGTGTCATCATCGGCAAGGAGAAGGTTGCAGGCATTGCCGGTAATCTGGCCTCCGGTGCAACCATCCAAAGATGCTATAATAAGGCTACACTTTATGGGAATCTACACGTGGGCGGTCTGGCAGGTATGGTCAACCTCGGTACCTCGACTATCAGGAACTGCTATAATACCGGCATGGTATACAGCAGAAAGGTGGTCGACCAGAGTGCGGGCTTAGTGGGCTATCTTGCAAGCGATGCCAAGAATATCCTCATAGAGAACTGTTATGACATCGGGAATTATAATACGGTGCTCTGTCATATCAACAATGCTGCGACAGGTACCATTATCCGAAACACATATAGTGTCGGTGGTGTCAAAATGGTTGCCAAATCCCTGACCGGTGCATATACCCTTGAAGACGGCACCAAGCTGGTTACTCCTGCAGCCATGAGGACCTATCACACTGAGCTGGGAAGCGACTTCGTTGTTGACAAAAATACGGTCAATCAAGGCTATCCCGTTTTGGCATGGGAGAGAAGTTGCGAAATTCCCGACACTGCATATCTTTTCTTCGACTTTACCAATACGGAAAAGGATCAGCTCCGCTATGCTCGCTATACCTATGGCTTTACCCAGTTCGATGATCCTATTGCATTGAATTGGATGCTTGCTTCTGATACGGGCAGTAGCGTAGAAATTGACAGCGAAACAGATACCCTGATCCTCAATACGGAGGCTCCTCTCGCTGATGCCGATTGGCCCGCAGCTTACACGGATCCACGCTTTGCCAAGGGTAATGATAACTATCCCTTGCATTTCGACCCTTCCGAGGCAGAGTATTTTCAGGTTCGCTTTAAGATGGAGAATTTTAGGTCAGGCGAGCAGGTAAAGGATGGAACTACGATTACCAAATCACCCTATCTGAAGATCCAGTATTGTGCAGACGGGAGCACCAAATTCGTTAACGGCACATCAGATTTCGTGGGACATGAGGACTATATTGATGCAGATGAATGGTTCGTTGCCACCATTCCTGTGAATAGTGGTTTTAAGAGCGCAACGGAAATCCAGAGACTGCGGATCTATTTTGGCGGCATGGAAAGTATTTCAGCAGAAGAAGCCGGCAAGGTCACCATTGACTACATCTATATTGGCTCCGAGAAAGACCTTCCCGGCAAGAAGAATCTGCTGTTCCACTTCTCTGATACCCCGGAGGATCAAGCTCGTTACGACAGCAAAACCTACGGATATGTTCAGTTTGATGATGCACAAGAGCTGAACTGGGCATACTCTACAGTCCGAGCCGACAGGGTGTCCATAGACAGCGAGAACAGCACGATTTTCATTCAGGCAAAGGGAATGCTTGACGATACCCTTCACCCCGATGTCTATATTGATGCATACGACAGGAAAAATGCAAGCTCGTTCCCCCTGCATTATGATCCCCAAGAAGCAGAGTATTTGCAGATCCGCTTTAAGATGAACAATTTCAGATCGGGAGAAAAGGTAGTGACGCTGACCGGCGGCGGAACAATGACCACCCCGGTATCTCCCTATCTCAAGATCCAGTATTGTGCAGACGGAGGCACATCCTTTGCGGATGGTACAGCAAACTTTGTCAGACACGAGGGCTATATCAGTTCTAACGAATGGTTCATTGCCACCGTTCCCTTAAAGGACTCCTTCAAGAGTGCGGAGGAGGTTCAGAAATTGCGTGTCTATTTTGCCGGTATTGAGAGTATTTCCGAAGAGACGCCCGGCGAGCTTACAATTGATTATGTCTATATAGGTACCCGGGAGGACCTGCCCACGCCTGCTTATACTGTCACCTTCGCAAACGAAGACGGAACGGTCCTTGCAACACAATTGGTCAACCGTGGGGAGAATGCCGTCTATAGCGGTAAGACACCCACCAAGACCCATGATACCGGGTATCACTATGCGTTCGATGGTTGGGATAAGGCCTTGACCAACATTACTGCAGACACGACCATTACTGCAATCTACGCTGCAACAGAGCACAGCTACACTTATTCCGAGGTAGACGGGAACGGTCATAAAGCGGCTTGTTCCTGTGGTTACAGCAAGAGTGAAGGTCATGCATGGGACGGCGGCAGTGTTTCGACCGCTCCCTCCTGTACTGCAGAAGGAGTGAGAATCTACACCTGTTCCCTGTGCGGACGAACAAAGACAGAGTCACTTTCCGCAACAGGCCATACCGTAGCGGTCGATGGGGCAGTTGCACCCACTTGTACTGAAACAGGCTTGACGGAAGGCTCCCACTGTTCTGTGTGTAATGTGATTCTTGTTGCACAGATCGTTGTTCCTGCAAATGGACATAGCTACACGAGCAAGGTAACTGTGCCAACCTGTACGAATGAGGGCTACACCACCTATACCTGCTCCGACTGCGATGATACCTATATAGAGTCGATTCCTGCAACGGGGCATACCGAGGTTGCGATTCCGGCAGTTGCGGCAACCTGTACCGCAACAGGCTTGACCGAAGGTAAGGTATGCTCTGTCTGCGGTGTAGTAACAGTTGAACAGACTGTTATTGCTGCACTTGAGCATGCCTACGATGGTGTAGTCACGACACAGCCCACCTGTACTTCGGCCGGTGTTATGACCTATATCTGTGCCAACGATGCCTCCCATACTTACACAGAACCGATCGAGAAGCTGCTGCACAACGACGCTAACAGTGATGAGCTGTGTGACGGATGTCATTGCAACACAAATGCAGAAACGCAGAATATTATGCTGGACTTCGCCCTGAATGCAGAAAGCAACATCCTTCAAGAGGCTGTTTTTGAAGACATTCCTGCAGATCTGCTTCGTCATGCAGTGCTGACCGATGTGACTGCGGATACAGACCTGGGAACGGCAACCATATTGGATAACACAACTCTGCACTTCGCTCCTGCGGCTATGATCTCCGAGATCGTTCGTTTGAACTGTAAGGTGGAAATTACAAAGGACGGAAGCAAGTATTACCGTCTCATCCCCGTCAACATTGTGCCTGCGACAGCCGCATACTATGAGACCGATTTTGCTGAGGGTATTTTTAACCTGGTCGAGCCACCGAGGGAAAGCATTGCAGAGCATAGCTTCCTCTACTTCGATTTCAAAAATTCCGAAGCAGATCAGGAACGCTATGAGGATCCCATCTACGGCGGTTACAATTTCGATGTCGGCAATTGGGCGACTTCTGTAAGTGCAGGAGATGAGGCTTACAGCATGAACCATGCAGAGGGAACGGTATCTGTTCCGGTTGTTGGTGATACGGATTCGAATGCATATTACGGTCCTTATTTCGGGACGACAAAGGACTCGGGCTCCTATCCCTGGAACAACCTCCCGGAGTATGCACCCTTGAGCTATCCCCTGAGCTCCGATACTGTGATAAAGATCCGTTTTAAGGTCAGTGGATGCACAGAAGTATCGCCCCCCAGATTGTATTTACTCCTGCACTATACCGACAGTGCAGGCGAGATACAGCATAGCGGTTCTGCCATATATGAAGCATTTTACAATACGGAAAATGAGTATCAGACCCATACATTCAAATTATCAGACTACAATTTTGAGGGTGGAGAAATCTTGAATTCTGTTGCATTCCGCTTTAGGAATATCAACGGCGGTTCCGGTGGGGAGGTTTCTATTGACTATATCTATGCCGGATCCGAGGCAGACTTTGAAATTGCTCGGGCAGAATACAATCAGACTTGGCAGACCGTCACGGATGATACTGATGCTGCAAATGACGATCAAGCATCGCTCATAGGAGAGGACGCCGGGTTGGTCTACGGTTACGACCGTGTTTATGAGAACGATAGCAAGCTCTCCAACAGCAGCAGCCTGTATGTCGAAGGCGTGGGTATTCCGCTGATAGCCTATAAGACAGATGAAAACGGTGAGTATATTCTGGATGATGGAGGGGAAAGGATTCCCTTCATTGACTATACTTCTGTTACGGCATACACTGAGGCTAACTTCACCTTCACCGGCACAGGCTTCGACATTATCAGCCGCACAGGCCAAAACCAGGGTACGATTCGTGCCGTGGTCCTCAACAGCAGTGGAACGGTGGTAAGGAATGTTTTGGTCAATTGCAAGGGAATACTTGAATTGTATCAGATCCCCATTCTTTCTATCCATGACCTAACATACGGTATGTATACTGTTAAGATCTTTGTCAATAAGGCATTTGACTACGGTAATGACGGCAATGCCGACATTTTCGGCGGTGCAATGGACCGTGGCGGTGAATTCTATTTCGATGCCGTCCGTATCTATAATCCGATCAACACCAAGCAGACCCATGGGGATGGGGCCTATGCATATGCACTCTATCAGGCCCACGGTGAAGCCGATCCTACCCTTACGGAGCTCAGAGATATTCTGATCCATGCAGGCAATTTCACTGCAGGCAGTACCGTGAACGGTGTGGTCTATTTGGATGCCATTGCCAAAGAAGGGACGGACTTTGATGACGAGGACGGAAAACTGACCCAGGCTGTTGCTGAATATAAGGAGATCGGTCCCAATAACGAGGTCTATCTGTCTTCCGGCAATGCCATTGCCTTTAAGCTTGAGGTAGATGGCACCATCCCCGCAAGCATCGACATTGGTGCAAAGAGTGTAGATGGTACAGAGGTTTCTATGAGCATAGGCATTACCACGACCGTACCTACCACCCTCCCGATGGGAAGTTCCCGAAGGATCCAAACCGGTACCGCACTGTTTTATCCCATGGAGATCTTAGAGTCTCAGTGGCAAACCGGAACGGCAGACAATGGAGATACCCGGTATGTTTATGTCACAATATATAACAGTGGCACGGAGGGGATATTGTCCATTACGGATATCAAGTATGCCTATGATTTCCCGAACCCTGATGAGCCGGTCATGCGCAAGTTGGTACGATTTGTGGTTGACCAGCAGATGCTGGATATCTATGCCGATCCCTGCAATCATACATGGGATCAGGGCGAAATTACCACGGCTCCTACCTGTACTGCCCAGGGTGTCAAAACCTATACCTGTACGGCTTGCGGCAGCTCCTATACCGAGACGGTTCCGGCACTTGGACACTGCTATATCAATGGAGTGTGCAGCTGTGGTCAGGCGGAGGTGCAGGAGCCCATTCAGGAAACCTCATGGAAGCTCAACCACAGCCTGAATCTGGCAAGTGATATTTCTGTGAACTTAGTGGTTCCCAAGACCCTCCTGGAAGGCTTTGATATGGCTACGGTCTATGTAGAGAGCACCCTGGAAACTTATGAGGGGAATATAAAGACAGGAACCAAGACCATCCGTGTGGAGCCTGTAGATAACGGCTATTTCTATTATTTCACCCTTGATGGCCTCACTGCTGTACAGATGAACGATAAGATCTCCTCCGTCCTCTACGGCACCAAGAACGGTCAGGCCTATTATTCTCCCGTAGATGAATACAGCATTGCAACCTATGCCTATGCCCAGCTGAATAAGACGGGCATCGTGGAGAGCCTGAAGACCCTCTGTGCAGACCTGCTCCGTTACGGTGCAAAGGCACAGATATTCAAGAGCTACCGCACCGACAGTCTTGCAGATGCCAATATGACAGATGCCCACAAAGCCTATCTGTCTGACATTGACTCTGTCACCTTCGGCAACACAAACAAGATTCTCAATGATCTGGAAAACGCTCCTATTACTTGGACAGGCAAGGCACTGGACCTGGAATCCAAGGTGACACTGAAGTTCGTCTTCGATCCTGCAACCTACGCAGGGGAACTGTCTGAGCTGACCTTGAAGGTCGGCTACACCGACATCCACGGAGCAGACAAGACCCTGACCATAGAGGATCCTGAGCTATATATCCCCGATCGGATGCTCTATGCCTTCACCTTAGATGCACTCTTGGCAGCAGAACTGAGAGCCGTGGTTTCCGTACAGATCCTCGCAGGAGATGCCCCCGTGTCCTGTACTCTGCAGTACAGCGCCGATACCTACGGCAACAACAAAACCGGCGATCTCCTGGAGCTGTGCAAGGCCCTCTTTGCCTACTCCGACAGTGCCAAAGCTTATTTCTCTGAGGGTTAAAGCGAACTTCACCTATGCCGCCATGGAGAGGCTTCCTCCATGGCGGCATTTTGGCAAAATACAGGCTGGAAAAAACTATGTTTTCATGATAGAATCATAAAGGAAACAGGTCCTACTATATAGCGATTGGAGGAGAACCTATGATAAAAAGACTGATTCTGTACTTTCTTGTGCTTTCCCTATGTGTTTCTGCTGTTCCGTTATTTGCTTCCTCGGCACAAGCGGCCTATGCAGATGAAGATTGGCGGCAACTGATAGACCGTTACAGGGAATCCTTTTGCGGAGATGCTTCTGTGGATTGGGAGGATCCCGAGATCCGGAAAATCGTCGGTGTTACCAATGCCACCGGCATAAGCACTTCCGGCATCGGCTATAACGGGGGCAAATACTGGTTGGATCTGGAAAACAATCGGCAGAATCCCAACCGAGTATTTGGCAATCAGGATATCACCATCCACATTTCAAGTGACACCATGCGGAAACAGCTTATTTACCTGTGCTATATGGCAAGGGCCTACGGAACGCCCGGGGCTTCCTACAGCTATTTAGACGGGAGCGGCACCCTGCAAACGATTCAACTGTATCAAAATCCGGAGCTCCGCAGTGCCATATTCTACGGATTAGGAAAATCCATGACCTTCTTTAACTATGAGGCATGGGACAAGCAGCACACCGGCCACGATTCTACTACCAATTACAATTGGTGGGATTGGACTTACGGGGGGCAGAAGGAGATTTTAGAGGCACTCATCATCCTGACTCCCTTCCAAAGCACCGAGGAACAGGCGATCTGTGACAAGATGACTGCCACCTGCCTGAAACTTTTGGATGCCATTCGTCCCAACAACACGGGAAAAACCGATAATACCAGTATAGGTTACCGCCGTGTTCGCTTGGGGGTTTCTCCTATGATTGCCGCACTGACAAAGAACACTGCTCTCATGGAGGAATCTCTGACCAATTTGGTAGACTTCTTAGAGGATGACCCTTCCAAACGGGATGGGGTTAAGTCTGACTATTCCTATATTTGTCATTACTACTATCCTATGGAAGGGACCTATGGTACGGATGTTTTGGGAAACCGCATCATAGGTGCGTACTCTGTTTTGGCAGGAACAGCCTTTGAACCCACAACGGAACTGCGAAAGAATCAGTTCCGATGGATCATGGAAACCTTTCGTCCTGTGATCCACAACGGTGTTCTTCTCGCCATGAACAGCGGTCGTTTCCCCAATTCCGGTCGATCCTATGCAGTGGATGCTCTGAAAGCGGCCTTGCGTTTGGTGGGCTGCTTTGGTCCTGCAGAGGATTTGCAGCTGAAGCAATTTATTCGATCTATGGTGGTTCAGGATACTGAAGCAAACACCCGAAAGGCATACAGCTCCTTTGCAGTTTCCTTGGGGGAGGTGAATCTGGTGCAGACCCTGAAGGAGATCGTTATAGACAGCACCATACCCCCGGCATCTGAGGAATATGCCCATATGCGCTATGCCACGGACCGGGCGGTACAGCACCGGGAAAACTATACCGTAGGCATTTCCATGAGCTCCAACCGCATTGGCCCCTATGAATGTGTCAACGGCTGCAACCGCTACGGCTGGTACACAGGGGACGGCATGGTCTATGTCTATAACGATACCACTAAGTACAGCTATGACCAGTATGGAGAGACCTTTCAACGCTTTGCCAATATGTATCGTGTCCCCGGCACCACGGAAGAGGATGCCACCCTGCGGCTGCCTTGGAGCGAGCGTGCACCTTACTTTACAGGCATGACCTACACCCATAACGAGGCTGAAGGGAAAGACGACTGGAAGCAGGACTACGACGAAGACGGCACCAAGTCCTGCAGCTTTGTAGGTGGTGCAGAGCTGAATCAAAAGTACATTGCCGCCGCCATGGAATTCGAGGCCTACAGCTGGACAGAGGAGGA
The DNA here is from genome assembly GCA_045594585.1 of Faecousia sp. GTDB lineage: Bacteria > Bacillota > Clostridia > Oscillospirales > Oscillospiraceae > JAZOXB01. The sequence continues at coordinate 26,270 of JAZNYV010000167.1, forward strand.
ATCCCGTCAGGAGCTGATCAAGATCCATAATTCCGCTCAGCCGGACGAATTTGCAGAACGGAATAAAATGAAGCAGGTTCTGGTATCGGATCTCAGTGCCAAGAAGTCCTATTTCCTCTTTGACGATGAGATCGTTTGTGTGGGCTCGGATATTGACTTTTCCACTCGGAACAACGGGGTCAATACCTATGTAGACAATCGGGAATTGCGGGAAACCTCTGTTGCCGGGGGAAAGACAGTATACGGAACCGATGACATTCTGGTAGACGGAACCCTGCTTGAAAAACCCAATAGCTTTACGGCTCCGAAGAGCTACACAGATCCTACTTGGATCCATGCAGAGAATTTCGGCGGCTATTACTTCCCCACCGGGGGACAGGTCTATGTAAACAAGACCTTCCGACAATCCAGCAATGACGGAGACAATACCAACGACGACTATAATCAGATCAATCTGACCCACAATCCAACCAACGGAAGCCACAGCTTCTATGAACTTTGGATCAGCCATGGAGAGGCACCCCAAAACGGCACCTATTCCTATGTAATGCTACCGGAGAAAACCCCGGAGGAAACCAAGGCCTATACAGTTAACCCGGATGTGAAGGTCTTAGCTTCTACAGAAGCCCTCCATGTGGTACGGGAGGAGACACTGGGGATCACTGCCATGGTGTTCTGGAAGGCGGGATCCTACGGCGGTATTACCGTAGATCAGCCTATGATCCTCATGGTGCAGGAGAGCAACGGTGTTTATGAGCTTTCCGTATCCGATCCCACCCAGGAATTAAAAAGCGGTACCATCACTATTCAAAAGGCTCTCCATCTGACCTTCGGAGATCCAGAGCTAACTGTCACAGGGAGCGATAAGACTGTAATTAAGGCAGATTTCAGTGAGACCCTCGGCAAAAGTCTTGCAGCAAGCTTCTCTGTGGGGAAAGAGGAGACGGTCCTCTTCGACTTTGCCGACGGACGGGAATACGAAAGTGGGGCATACAGCTTTACAGATTACAGCCTTGCCAAGAATTGGACTGTAAGTGGCTCCGCTCCTACGATTTCTAAGGGGACTTTGGCACTGCCTTTAAGCAGTACCGGAACGACGGAGCTTACTGCCGGGAAGTTGAATCTGACCTCTCCCGGCACAAGAACACTGCAGATCCGTCTGAAGGTCAGCGGTTCCACTGCCTCCAACGGAGAAATCATGTATTCCTATTTGACGGATACTTGGAGCACGGAAGCCACCCTCTGTACCTTGTCCCAGACCTGTCTGCAAGGGGAACTTGCAACATACAGTACTTGTCTTACCTTGCCGGACAAGACAGTAAAGGGACTAAAGATTCGCTTTACGGGCTTGATCGGTGGCACAGCCACAATTGACCATATTTCTTTGGGAAAAGAACCTGAAAACCTGTACTTTGGTTTTGACCGGGACAAGGCAGCTTTATCCTATCTCACGGGAACGTACGGCGGTTATGATTACCTTGACACGGCATGGGCCACCAACCTCAGTGCCAAGACAGGACAGTTCTACGCTATAGAAGACGGGCATTTGACCGTCTATGGCACAGACGAATACAACGGCACTGCCGGTACGGATCAAGGCATTTATGTAGAAACCACAGCCAAGGTTGGGCTCTATCCCTGGAGCACCCGTGATCGTCATGCCCTGTCTTATGATCCGGAAAAGGCTGAAATTTTGGAGATTCGTTTTAAAACAGAAGATCTCGCAGCTACACCGGGAAATACTCCCCGGTTGGTACTTCTTTATACCCGGGAAACAGATGGGGTTGTAAGTCGGAATGATAAGCTGAGTATCCCTTTCTCTATTCAAAACGGAGTATATCAAACCCTGCGGATTCCCGTGGACGAAACCTTTAAGGACTCTGATTTTATCAAATCCTTAGGCGTACGGTTCCGTTTTACAAAGAGTGTGGATGAGATTTCCGTAGGGAAGATTTCCATTGACTACCTGTATGTAGGCAGTAGGAAGGATGCACCCTCAAGTCTTTATTTTGACTTCGAAGCCTCAGAACGATATGACCGAAGCACTTACGGGGCCATAGACTATTCTCAGGGGAATTGGAGCTACAGCAGTAATCGACTTTCCGCACCTGTATATGAAAAGGGAACCGTTTCTATGGAAATGGAAAAGGATCCTGCAAACGGAAGCCTGTATTTGCAGGTGGGGCCCTATCTGACCCAAAAGTTCCCCTTGCATTTTGATATTTCTCAGAGCGAGGTGATCCAGCTCCGATTTAAGCTGGAGAATTTTACGGTCAGTACCAATGCCAAGGTGGGACTATATTATTATACCACCCTAAATTCCCATGCCAACGGCAAAGACCAGATCCGCCAGCTCCTTGACTCTCCGCTAACAGAGGCACATGTCAATGGAGAATATGTTACATTCACATTCCCTGTTACGGAGGGAATGAGGTCCCTGGAGGAGATCCGAAGCTTGCGTATCAGCTTCAGCGGCTTGGGGCTGGGAACGGAAACAGGGAAGATCACCGTGGATCATCTGTACATCGGCTCCTACGATCTTGTCCCTATGCAGGACTCTCTGTTCTTTGACTTTGAAAAGGGTCAAGAAGATCTCCTCCGTTATTATCATGAGGTTTATGGCTATACGAACTTCGATTTAGCGGATAACTGGTGGACCAATCTTTCTTATGCAAGTGAGCCTACGGTGGAAAAGGGAATTCTTACCTTCGCTTCTGCCAATGCTGAGGGACGGACCAACCACTATGTACACAGCGGCCGGACCCACAATGTTCTTCCTTTGGCTTTTGTGCCGGGGAAGGAAGATGTTTGTCAGATCCGATTCTCTGTAGAGAACGCACTCTGCTCTCATGCAAGCGGACTTGCTGCCTTCCAGCTTTACTACGGTGTGGGCTCCAATGCCACTGCAGGCTACGATCAGGTAGAATTCCTGCTCAGCGACTATGTGGATGAGGGCTATGTGACCATGACCTTCCCCATGGATAGCAGCGGATACTTATCTGCGGGAACCATTACGAGTCTCCGCTTCCAGTTTGCCAGGATCACCTCTGCTGAGGGAGCAAACGCTACCTTCCATATTGACTATCTGTATGTAGGTCCGATGGAGAAGGCTCCGGCAAGGGAGAAAAATCTGTTTATAGATTTTACCAATACCCCTGCTGACCAAGTCAGATATGAGGACAAGCTCTACGGCGAGAAGAATTTGGACCTGGCCTCAGCCTGGTGGACCAACAGCAAGAATGATCAAGAACCGGTTGTGGAGGACGGAGCTCTGGTTTTAACTTCTGCACAAGACTCTGCCTCTACCATTCATTATGCTCTGAGCTGTGAGACCTTTGGGGCTTATCCCTTGCAGTACACTCCTAAGGAAGGGGATCTGTGTCGGATGCGGATCCGTTTGGAAAACGGTATGGCAACGGAGAGCCACGGAAATCTCCGCTTGTCTATGATCTACGGTGTGAAGGACAATAACTCTGCAGGCTTTGACTATGTGGAGCTTCCCGTATCCGAGTATATGGATAAGGGCTGGTTTACTGTAACCTTCCCTATGGACAGTGGGAATTATTTGTCTGCACCCCAAATCGTCAGCATCCGCCCCCAGGCGTCCTATGTGACCGGGAAAGAGGGCGAGCCCTTCCGCTTCCTCATTGACTATATCTACATTGGGACGGAAGAGGAACTGCCTGCTTCGACAAACTATTACTTGGCAGACTTTGACAACAGCAAGGCATCCCAAGAACGCTATACGGATAGATTGTACGGCGGCCTGAATCCGGATCTGCCGGAAAGCTGGTGGACCAACTCCACCTACGCTACAGCTCCCGTGGTGGAAAATGGGACCATGACCCTGTATTCCAAGGAGGACACCCGTACGGATCACTATTTCCACAGTGGCCCGGCTCATGATGTCTATCCACTTGCGTATACTCCGGGGGATGGGGACTACTGTCAGGTTCGATTGAAGATTCAGAACGCTGCCAGCACCAAGGCAGACGGAACGGCACGATTCAACCTGTACTTCGGTATTGGAGAAACGGCTGTGGTTGCTTCCGGAAACAAGGATTTCTCCCTGTCGGAACAGGGGAACGGAGAATACTTCGTTCTGACCTTCCCTATGAAGCACAGTAAGTATTTAAGTGCCCATGAGATTTCCTGTATTCGGCCTCAGCTTTCTTATGCCAAGAATGCAGAGGGAGAGAATCTTTCCCTGACACTGGACTATCTCTATTTGGGGCCCAAGGATCATTTGCCCCTGCCTCTGTACACTGTAACATTCTGCAATGAGGATGGAACAGTCTTGGAGGTCAGAGAGGTACAGAAGGGAGAAAGTGTGGCCTATGCCGGCTCTGCACCTGTAAAGGCCTATGATGCCCAATGTCATTATAGCTTTAAGGGTTGGGATAAGCCCTTGACCAACATCCAAGCCGACACCACCATCGCTGCTCAGTTCACCGCCACCGCCCACAGCTACACCTATACCAAGGTAGACAACACCAACCACAAGGGAACCTGCTCCTGTGGCTACAGCGAAACCTCTGCCCACGGCTGGAACAGTGGCAGTATCACCACCCAGCCCACCTGCACAGCAGGGGGAGTGAAAACCTATATTTGCAGTGCCTGCAAGGGAACCAGAACAGAAGCCGTAGCAGCAAAGGGTCACACCGAGGTTGTCGATAAGGCTGTTGCCGCTACCTGCACCGCAGCAGGTAAGACCGAGGGGAAGCACTGCTCAGCCTGTTCTGCTGTCCTCGTCGCACAGCATACCGTCCCTGCAACCGGTCATAGTTACATCTACGCCAAGATCGATGCACTGACTCACAGGGTCACATGTAAGAACTGCGATCTCTCCATGGAAACCGCACACAGCTACAAGGATGGCTTCTGCAGCTGCGGCGAACCTGAGGTCAAGGAGCCTATGGAGAATTCCAAGCTGAAGCTGAGCCACAGTCTGAATCTTGCAAGCGACATTTCCGTGAACCTTGCGGTATCCAAGCCGAGCCTAACGGGCTTTGATATGGACACTGTGTATGTGGAGAGTGCCATAGACATCTACGAGGGGAATGAAAAGATTGGTACTACCACCATTCGGATCGAACCGGTGGAAAGTGAGTATTACTATTATTTCACTCTGAATGGTTTGACCGCAGTGCAGATGAATGATACGATTACCTCCACACTCTACGGCACGAAGGATGGGCGGACCTATTGTTCCCCTGTGGATGTGTACAGCATTGCCACCTATGCCTATTCTCAGCTGAATAAGACCACGGTAGCCGACAGCCTCAAGACTCTCTGTGCAGATCTTCTCCGTTATGGTGCAAAGGCACAGACCTACAAGAGCTACCGCACCGACAGCCTTGCAGATGCCGGTATGACAGCTGCCCACAGAGCCCATCTGTCTGACATTGATTCTGTCACCTTCGGCAACACCAACAAGGTTCTGAATGATTTGGAAAACGCTCCGATCTCTTGGTCAGGCAAGGCTCTGAATCTGGAATCCAAGGTGGCACTGAAGTTCGTCTTCAATCCTGCCAATTATCAGGGTGATCTGTCTACGCTGACTCTGAAGGTAAGCTATACCGACATCAATGGTGAACTCAAGACCTTGAGTGTAGGGAATCCTGAGCTTTACAACCCGGATATGGGATTGTATATCTTTACCTTAGATGCTCTCTTGGCAGCAGAGCTGAGATCCGTTGTATCAGTACAGATTTTTGCAGGGGATATACCTGTATCCTGCACCCTCCAATACAGTGCCGATACCTACGGCAACAATAAAACCGGAAATCTCCTGGAGCTGTGTAGAGCCCTCTTTGCCTACAGTGACAGTGCGAAAGCATACTTTCAATAAGTTCTGAATCATGGAGGCGACTTGTTCGCCTCCACAGGAGGAAATCCATTCGTAAGGAGGCAACGCACATTGAAGAAAGAATACCGCAAACCTCTTTTGGCATATGAAGCATATTAATTGACGGCAGCCATAGCCGGGGACTGCAACTTGATAATTTACCACTACTCATACACATGTACGGCAAATGAAAACGGTTTCGGCTTAGGTCCCAACACAACCGGGATATTTTTCGATTATCATAATTGTCAGATCGACCTTACAGGACCCGAAGTGGATGGTGCCGATTCCGTATGTTACCATGGCCCGATGTTTACGGTATGTCAGGTTTTCTTGGCTTCCTAAAAAAGAGAATAAAAGTCTGAATTTGCAAAGAGTGATTTTTCACTGAACTATCTGATAAAGCAACCCACCAATCAGATAATGATCGGTGGGTTGCAGCAATTTATGAATCAATGAGTTGATGATCCGGATGAGCTTGCACATATTGCTCGATGTTTCCGTTGAGGATGAGTTGGGCATACTCCAAAGGTCTGTTGTAGATTAGCCAATCCAACTCTGAGCGTTAATACATGTTGTCGGCAATTTCATTCTCCACGGCGTTGGTGTCTATGGAGATCTTGGTGCCATTGGAGAAGCGGAGTGCTACACAAGCAGTGTCCATGTTGAATCGGCAGGATAGCAATTCGTTCATTCTGAAAACCTCCTAATTCTTTTTGATAATTCATCTACGATATTAAGAAATGCGAACTGTTTGAGGCTGGATAGGGGAGAGGCTTATCCGTTTAATTCATATTTGCTTAGAGTTTTGCTGATAGATTTCTTTCAGGCAATGCCCAGTCAATGTCAGCAGGAACCCCAACATGAGACAGCCCCTCCATAGAAAGGGAAACAATATAGAATTTTGCCTTTTCATAATCGCAGATCAGCGTAAGAGCCTGTCCGGGCTCAGTTCCCATATAAAAGCCTTTTCTCGCTCCTTGATATAGCATTCTTTGTATATATTAATTTATCAAACGCTATACTTTTTGTCAATCAATGTAATTTCTAAGTTTCTTTTTTTACGCTTGACATTTGAATATGAATCATGTATACTATGGCAGTAAGTAAATATTCAGTTTGAGTGCCTGTGATAGTGGTAACAGCTTCACAGGAGAATAGAGAACCGGGTGAGATTCCCGGACGGTACCGCCACTGTATACGCAGAGGCTACTGTGCAAGGCGAAAGCCGGTCATTGGGGTAACCTGAGAAGGCCGCACAGAGCTGAGGATTCGTAAGTCAGGAGAACTGCTCAAATGTTGGTTGCACATGGGTCTGCAAGTACGGGCTCTGGTGCTTGAAGTTGTAGAAAACCGGCTGCGACAATCTGTATTGGATTGTCGCAGCTTCTTGTTTTTTATGTCTTCTTACTAACAGAATATTTCTTTTCGATTCAGTTTGGTGATTCGGTGAGAATCCGGAACAACCGTCCATTGCTGTGTTTGGCATATTCCTTGCCATAAGTCAGAGAGCCTACTGTGTCGATTGTGGTTTTCACGCTTTGACAGGAGAGTGCAGCCAATTTATCCATACTTTTGGATAGATGGGCTGCACTTTTTGCAATTCCCGTGAAAATACGAATGCAATGAAGAAGGAGGGATGCAAGTGACACCTGAAGAAAAGAAGGCCTGGGCGGAGGACCTTCTGCGCAGCAAGTACAAAGAATTGGGAAGGCTTCCAACTAAAAAAGATTTCGATAGTGCAGCTTGCGCCCAGATCAAGGCGTATCTTGGACCGTGGCCCAGAGCACTGGAGTCTTCCGGGCTTAAATTTCCAAAGAAAAAATAAGTATATTTATGAAAGGATTAGTATTATGAAGTTTACGAAAACAATCTTGAGCATGATTCTTGCTATTGCAATGGTGCTGAGTTTCGTTCCCGGAAATGTGGCCGCTAAGGAGTCCAATGCACCTTTAACACCGAATGAGTTAAGGGAAAAATACGGTGCCATTACCTTTGAAGCATACAATATTGGTCAGGGCTTTCTGATAGAGCCGTCCCTATATGCAAAAGAAGGAAAATCCGTAGGAGATATCACTGTAGAGTTCTTAACCGCTAATGACATTTCTTATGAGGGCTCTACATCCTACTTTGGTGGCTTTGCATTTGATGATACCACTAAGGCCGTGTATCCCGATTATATGGAGCCGTATTTTGGAGAGTTGGAAGATACCGGCGACGGTGACGGCTATCTGGCAGAATTTGATTATAGCCAGTATGCAGGCTGGGTCTACACGATCAATGATTGGTGGGCATCTTTAGGTGCAAGCTCTTCTTATCCCGGAAGCGAAATCAAGGACTATAACACCCAAGAGATGGTAACACTGGGAGATGTTATCCGTTGGCACTTTACGGTTTGTGGTTACGGAGCAGACTGTGGTTTCCCGAGCAATGTAATGGCTGAATTTATGGGAGGCAATCTCTTTGTTCAGGAAGATAAGAGCGAGCTGATCTTCCTCCTTGCTGCCATTAAGGATTATTACGGAAACATGGAAACAGACGAGATCTACGAGACAGCCCTTGCCGTAGCTGCCAATCCTCTTGCTTCTGCGGAAGAAATTTCTGTGCATGAAGCAACACTTACAAACTATATTAATGACAACTTCCTTTCAAGTGCCTCTGAAAACATAGAAATATTCCATACATTAAACCTAGTAAGTGATATTTCTATTAATTATGTGGTAGATGCAGCTCTGCTTTCTGGTTTCGACAGCTGCTATCTGTCTTGCGTTATTCCTACCTACAGCGGAAACACCTGTACAGGTTCTGCAAGTGTTGAAATTCGGCCTGAGCTGAAGGGGAACTATTATTATTTTACTCTCAACGGAATCACTGCAGTACAGATCAACGACATCATTGAAGCAACACTGGTCATGGAAAAAGACGATCGAATTTATACCTCCGACACAGACGAATACAGTGTGGCAACCTATGCTTATGCACAGCTGAACAAAAACGGTAGTTCTGCAGCCCTGAAGGCTCTGTGTGCTGAGCTGCTCCGTTATGGGGCCAAAACTCAGATTTTCAAGGGCTACAGAACGGAGGCTCTTGCAGATGCTGGACTTTCCGTACAGCAGACAGCCCTCCTAACAGAGCTTGAATCCGTTACCTTTGGAAGCAGTAATAAAGATATGAATGACATTTCCGATCCCACCATTAGCTGGGTTGGAAAATCCCTGGATCTGAATAGTAAGGTAACACTGAAGTACATTATTGATGCTACAGGTTTTAAGGCAGAAGTTTCTGATTTATGTCTCCATGTCAGCTATATCAATAACGACGGGCAAACTGTTAGCCATATCGTCACCGATATTGTGTCCTACGATCCTAATCGGAATTGGTACGCATTTGAAATGGATTCTCTTCTGGCAGCTGAACTGAGAACCGTTGTTTCTGCCGCCGTATATTCCGAGGAAACACAAGTATCTACCACAATGGTATACAGTGCCGATACCTACGGAAACAACAAGAGTGGAGATCTTTTGACTCTGTGCAAGGCGCTGTTTGCTTACTCCGACAGTGCCAAGGCTTTCTTTCTTGGCTGATAGATAAAATAGCTTAATATTACTATAAATGGACACATCCTATCTATTTATAGAAAGGAATGAATTCTATGAAAATGGCAAAGAAACTCTTGAGCTTGTTACTGGCCTTTGTGCTGTCAATTATACCCCTTGCCTCTGCTGCCTATTCCTCTAATGCTGATTGTGTCTATATATCTATTAGCGAAGATGGCAAGTTTATTGCAGAACCCAAAGGTTCCCTTATGGCCCATCGGGGTGTTAGTCTGGAAGATTTGAATCAAATAGACCTGGCTCATTACGGTTTGGAGGATTACATCTACGATACCAACAGTGACGGAAAGCAAGAAATCACCGCCCTACATCTGTTCATATATGTTCATGAGCAGCTTCTGACCTTAGACTTTGGTGATGTGGATACATCCAATGGGGCACCTGCAAGTATGTATTTTTCAAGCGGCTTATTTGGGTACGAGGATGAGAACCTACGTTACGATTACAACGGAGCGTATCCTGCGGATGGAAACGGTTGGGGCTTCACAGCGGACAGAATTGTTCTAAGGCCCGGTGATTATCTGGATGTTGCCCATTACAGTGATTGGAATTTTTTCAATGATTCTGCCTATGGCTTCCATTATTTTGCTGATAGTGAAAATCGGATCGTCCACGAATATCATGGAAAGACGAATGAAGAAATAGCCATTCAGCTTTTATTGGTAAGTGGAGGCATGGGAATGTCATCCACCACCACAAAGGAAGAAAACTACACTGTCTCCTATGGGCAGCAAATAGGGAAGGCGGAGGGGTCTGCGAAGACCAACCACGAGGGGATCGCTACCCTTACATTCCCAAATGAAGGAACATGGTATCTTTGGTGTGATGGTAGAAGTGGAGTAGATATGTGTCCTGATTCTATGGTATCTTCTCCTGCATCTGCTGTAATTCACATAGTGAAAGCTGCGGATTCGGAGCTGCCCTCCGAGCCGGAAAAGGGACAGGATATTTCTGCTGTTTTGAATGCTACTATGGCACAGCTTGCAGCAACTGTAACTGAGCCTAATTTCGGCACTAACGCCGGAGAGTGGACAGTGCTTTCTTTAGCACGGGGTGAGTACTACTCAAAGAACCATAAATATTTTGCTGATTATTACGATCGTATTGTAGAGAAAGTTAATACTACCGCAGCGAATGTCAATCTCAATGGAGCGTTACATAAACATAAGTCTACGGATAACTCTCGCTTGATCGTAGCTCTTTCATCTATCGGCAAGGATGCACGGACAGTAGGGAACTGGAATCTGACTGCTCCCTATGAAGACTTTAATTGGATCAAAAAACAAGGCATCAACGGCACGATTTGGGCATTGATTGCCTTAGACTCCAATCACTATGCAACTTCTGACCCTACGATCCGACAGCAGTGCTTGGATTATATCCTGAATGCGGAGCTGAAAGAGGGCGGTTGGTCATTGAGTGGTACAAATTTAGATGTAGATATCACCGGCATGACCCTTCAAGCCCTTTATCCCTATAAAGATCAGCCTAATGTGGCTGCGGCAGCAGAGAGAGCATTTTCCCGTTTGTCTAAGGATCAGCTTTCTAATGGAGGTTTCCGATACGGAACAGTGGAGACCTCTGAAAGTGCATCTCAGATCATCGTAGCTTGTACTACATGGGGAATCAACCCGGATACCGATTCTCGTTTTGTAAAAGAGGGAAATTCTGTCCTTGATAATCTTCTCAGTTACTATGTGGAAGTGGATGCAATGTTTGCACATCAGGGAACAATCTCTAACAACATGGCTACAGATCAGGCTTGCTATGCTCTGGTAGCCTATGACCGACTGCAAAAAGGGAAGTCCTCCTTGTATAATTTTTCTGATGTAACCTTTGGTGAGAGCAACGAGGCCGGTGAGATGACTGCAACATTAGGATTACCGGCAGAAGTAAATCATACAAATGCTTTTAATGCAGTGATTGGAATCAACAACTGGGACAACGACGCAGCTTACAAATTGATCGACTTTGTCATGAATGTCCCTAACGGAATAAGAGTCACTGATGTAAAGCCAAGCACCCGTCTGACAGGTGGCAGGGTAAGTTGGAATTTAGAGGCAGAGACCGGTAAGCTTCGTGTTGTCTACTTTGATGCAAATGGGAACAATTCTCTGAGTATCTCCGGTGAGTTCCTCCCCGCAGAATTGTTTACCGTTGCTTTCAAGCCCGATGGTTCCGTATCGGGGAATCAATTAAACATAGGTCTGTCCGGTATGTCTGTGAAGCTGACCTCTCATTCTACGGAGGATGCTTCCATGATAATTGTAAATACAGAGTTTGCCAAAGGTGTAGTGAATGTGGTAGAAGGAATTTCCTTCAGTGCCGTATGCCTGTATGAAGGAGACGATGTAGATCTGATCCCCTCTGACAAAAAAGCGGTAGCAGTAGCAGTTACCGGTATTTCAGAGGGTTCGCGGCTGACCTTCCGGAACAATAACACCGATATTGCATTCCAATACAGCAAGGAAGTAACACGCAAAACCGGTGTTGCCACCTATATTGCTCTGGTGGATGCCTCTATTGACATGGAGAAATTCATTGATAGTAATCTTTATTCTATTGATTCTGTGTCCGAGGAGTCCATTCTGTTTGGTGATGCAAATAGGGATGGGATTATAAATGCACAGGATGCCCTTGCAGCTGTAGACACTTGGCTTCGCAAAGGAAACGAACCCTCCGATGATCAAATATTGGTTCTCAATGTTAACGGTGATAGCCGCATCAATACCTTTGACGCATTGGGAATTGTAGAAGCTTTTGTAAACGGTTCTGAATACGAAATTGTGACCAAAGCCGCTATCTCACCCACATAATAAGAATAAGACAGAGAGGTGGGGAGAATACTTCCTACCTCTTGAAAGGAGTTTCTATGGCAGAAAAACAGCAGGATACAGTAACTAAGAGAAAAAAGTGGCCTTGGTTTCTTTTGGGAGCCCTAGTACTTCTTGTGGCAACAGGACTTCTTTCTCTATTCCCTAAAGAGTCCCCCGGCGTTCCTGTCCTCACCATTGAAATACCCCAAAAGCTTTCCGCTTCTCAAAAGGAGGAATTCACCTTAGATGTTGGTATTTCTGATTTGGGTGAAGCTCTGTATCCTGCCATGAGTATGTGCATTGGTTTTGATCCCTCACGATTGGAATTCCTTGGACTGAAAGAGGGAAATGTCTTAATCCTGAACAGCGAAAGCAAAACCGGGCAACAACTGCCAACTTGGAGCTGCAATGTGCAGGCAAGTAATGATTTGGGTCAAATCAATATCATGTACCTGGATATGACGGGAGGAAAATATGCCTTCAGCAAGGAATTGTTGGAAGGAGAAGAGCATGTTTTGCTTCGGCTATGCTTTCGTTTGCGGGGCAGTGTTCGCTCCGGTGATGTTCTCGACCTCAGCATAGAGGATGCGGTTTTTGCTGCAACAGACGAATTCCAGAGTCTTGCCATGACGAATGATACCCTTGTTACAAAAAACGGTAGGCTTGTGATTGGAGAATGACCATGAAGAAAATACTTAGCATATTAGTAATTCTTTCCATAGCAGTTTTCTTATATAGCTGTGATGGAAGCTTTGGCGGTGTAAGCCTTCAAGAATCCATTGAAATTCCAGAAAACGGAATGATTCAAAAAAATATCATTCAGCGGATTCGGAATGAAAATGCCATTGCTGTATTTACCGGGAAATCCGGCGAGATATCCTATGAATGGACTATTTTCGGCAGTGATATTTTGGAAGCAAAGGATGTTAACTTATCTGTTGTCATTTCAGAAAGAAAGGGAGAAGAGGTCATAGTCACGCTCTCGCAAGAAGAGCCCTTTGGATTTTCTGCCCTTCTGTCTGTTTATTTGGCAGATAAATGGGAGATGCAAGGAGCAACAGGGTATGAGGCAGAGAAGCCGGTAGTATCCGTCTCCCTTACAGGCAGTAAGGCCACCATTTTAAATATGAGTTTGGATGGTACCATAGGAACCATAACCATTCGTGGAGAAGAACCTTTTCAGGAGTCTACTGAAGCTGTAGAAAAAGGGCAAACGGAAGAAACAGAACCTTTTGGCATAGAGAATGATGCGTATTTATCTGATGTAAAAGCCAGTGATGACCACCTCTACACCAATGGTAAGGACCAGTACCTTACGGATCCCGTTCCGGAAGGAAAGCCGAATCCGGTAGAGCCTGATCAACAGGAAGTGAATACTCAAAAAGCCCTTAGCTGTACATTCTCCATTGAGTGTTCCGCTATTTTGAATCATTTAGAGCAACTTGAGCCGGGTAAGCTGGAGATGGTTCCATCAAACGGTGTGATCTTGTCAAAGACCTCCGTTACCTTTTATGAAGGGGAATCCGTTTTTGATGTTTTGCAAAGAGTTTGCAGGGAAAATAAGATCCATATGGAGGCTTCCTGGACTCCAATTTATAACAGTGCGTATGTAGAGGGGATCTCCAATCTATATGAATTCGATTGTGGTAGCTTGTCCGGTTGGATGTATCGGGTGAACGGCTGGTATCCCAATTACGGATGCTCTCGTTATCAGTTGCAATCCGGGGATATAGTGGAATGGCGATATACCTGTGATTTGGGTAAGGATATAGATGGCGGCTACGCTACCGGTGGTTAAGATGAAGGATCGATTTTCACACTATCATCCATTGGTCAATTTTTTATATTTTTCTTTGGTCATTGGATTTTCTATGGTGCTGAACCATCCTTTGTCACAGGGGATCTCTCTGCTATGTGCCTGCATCTATGCCATTCAGATAGAAGGGAAGAAAGCCGTACTCTTTTGCCTGAAATGGTGTCTGCCAATGGTATTGCTGACAGCCTTTATCAATCCTGCCTTTAGCCACGAGGGGGCTACCATTTTGTTGTATTTACCCACAGGGAATCCTCTCACTTTGGAAAGCATTCTCTATGGAATCAGCTCCGGAGCAATGATTGCAACTGTCATGCTATGGTTTATGAATTTTAACCGCGTGATTACCTCAGACAAATTCATTTACCTGTTTGGACGAATCATTCCCGCCTTATCCCTTGTGCTAAGCATGACCCTACGATTTATTCCGAAGTTTAAGGATCAGATGCACTTGGTAGTCGATGCTCAGAGGAGCATTGGTAGGAATATTTTGGAAGGAAGTCTGCTGCAAAGAATCGGAATCGGTATCACTGTGTTATCCATAATGATTACCTGGTCTCTTGAAAATGCCATCGAAACTGCTGACAGCATGAAAAGCCGTGGATACGGTCTAAAGGGGCGCAGTGCCTTTTCTATCTATCAGTTTGAAGATAGGGATAAAACTGCACTGTTATTCTTGGGCTTTTGTGGCCTGTATCTTTTGTCGGGAACTATGGTCTCTGCCTTTGGGTTTCGCTATTTTCCCTATATCCGTTATATGGGGATGAATGCAGTAACTTTATCCTTTCAATTTGTTTATTTGACTCTTTGCGGTTTGCCTATTGTACTGAATGCAGCAGAGGAGAGAAAATGGAATTATATTCATTCAAAAATGTAACCTTTACTTATCCTGACAGTGAGAAAAATGCTCTGTGCAATCTTAGCTTTCAGGTTTTGCGTGGAGATTTTCTGATTCTTTGCGGTCCTTCCGGTTGCGGAAAGTCAACTTTATTGAGACAACTAAAAACTTGCATGACACCTCACGGTCAGTTTTCCGGTGAGATTCGATATTGTGGGCTCTTACTTTCCCGATGGTCTCAGAGAGAACAGGCACAGCGGATCGGTTATGTCCTTCAATCTCCCGAAAATCAGGTAGTCACTGATAAGGTTTGGCACGAGCTGGCATTTGGATTGGAAAGCCTAGGCTATGATACCCCAACGATCCGACGCCGCGTTGCAGAAACTGCTGCTTTCTTTGGAATCGAGAATTGGTTTTACAGAAATGTGTCGGAGCTGTCAGGAGGACAAAAGCAGTTGCTAAGCCTGGCTTCAATCATGGCTATGCAGCCTGATGTACTTGTATTGGACGAACCAACGGCACAGCTTGACCCCATTGCTGCAGCAGATTTTTTAGCATTATTGGGTAAAATCAACCGTGAGATCGGAACTACCGTGATTCTTACAGAGCACCGTTTAGAGGAGGCCTTTCCCTTTTCCACACGAGTGATTGTTATGAAAGCAGGAACGATTATTTGTGACGATGAACCGGCAAGAGTGGCATTGCAACTAAGGGATCAGGGGAGTGGAATGTTTCTTGCCATGCCCACTGCAATGCGTGTGTGGGCCGGAGTGCATACGGAGCTTTCTTGCCCCATAACTGTAAGAGATGGCAGTGATTTCCTAACAAAACGAGAACAGGAACAGCCGCTTCTCCCATTTGTGAAACACCCTTCGACCGTGTATTCCGACAACCAAACAGTCCAATGTGAAAATCTATGGTTTCGTTATGAGAAAGATAGTCCGGATATAGTAAAAGGCTTTTCACTTAAGCTGCACAAAGGTGAGTATTATGTTTTGCTTGGTGGTAACGGAGCAGGAAAGTCTACCACATTAAAGCTTATTTCAAATCTACGGTCCCCCTATCGGGGTGAAGTTCGGATCAATGGAAGGATTGGACATTTGCCCCAAAACCCACAAACCCTATTTGTGAAGCGAACCGTTAGGGAAGATCTTTACGAAGTATTTAAAGGAATGCATATTCCAAAGGACGTGCAGGATAGCAGACTGTCACAGATCATAGAACTTTGCGGCCTAAGGGACTTTTTAGATCGTCATCCCTATGACATCTCGGGAGGGGAGCAGCAACGCGCTGCATTAGGAAAGGTCTTATTGACTGAGCCGGACATTTTGCTGTTAGATGAACCTACCAAGGGCTTTGATGCAGAATTTAAACGAACCTTCGCTCTGATCCTTCGGAAGCTTTGTGCTCAGGGGGTTACTATTTTAATGGTGAGCCATGATGTGGCTTTCTGTGCGGAATATGCTCACAAGTGTGGGCTATTCTTTGATGGAAATATTGTGGCAGAGGGAGTTCCGGAAGAATTCTTTTCCGGGAACAGTTTTTACACAACTCCTGCAAACCGTATGGCTCGTCATTTGATCCCACAAGCTGTTACTGTAGATCAAATCATCCGCTGCTGTGGCGGTACTGTTCCTGAGGAAGCGAAAATCCCCACTGCAAAGCCAATCCCCAAACCGAAAGAAACAGCCGTAAATTTTAAGCCCAAACCACTGACAGTGTGGAGAAAGGTAACTGCCGGAGTTGCCCTTTGTATCGCACTGATTGTATTTTTCTACGCTACAAGTATTACGGATCTATCATCCTTAATTAACAACAGTGGAATAACCTCAGATGGAAAAGGTCAGTTATGGCTGTATGCTGTTTTAATTACGGCTTTAGGTGTATTCATTTGTGCTATCGGCCGCAGAAGCCCTTCTCCGGTTATGGTACAAACACCTCAACAGCAGCGTAGACTCAGTAAACGAACTGCAGCTGCAACTGTTTTGATTCTTCTGTGTATACCTTTTACAATATTTGCAGGTGTCGCATACCTGGGAAATGAGCATTATAATATTACGGCTTTGCTCGTCTTGGTGGAATCTATGTTACCCTTCTTTATGGTTTTCGAAGGAAGGAAGCCCAAAGCCAGAGAGTTGGTTGTGATTGCTGTACTTTGTGCCATTGGTGTTGCAGGAAGATCTGTATTTTTTATGCTGCCTCAGTTTAAGCCTGTAATGGCCTTAGTCATTATTTCCGGTGTAGCCTTTGGGGGAGAAACAGGATTCATCATAGGTGCAATTACCATGCTGACATCCAACATTTTGTTCTCACAAGGACCATGGACACCTTGGCAAATGTTCAGTATGGGTGTGATAGGTTTCCTTGCGGGAATTTTGTTTCGAAAAGGATGGCTTCGCCGTAGCGGAGGAAGTCTCGCAGCCTTTGGAGCGATTTCCTCTGTGTTTCTTTATGGTGGAATCATGAACTGTGCATCTGCGATCATCTGGAGTCCGGCGGGATTAAATTGGGATACGCTATTAGCCTACTGTATATCCGGACTACCTATGGATCTTGTTCACGCTGCCGCAACGATCATCTTTTTACTCATGGCTGCTGAACCAATGCTTGATAAATTAGAGCGAATTAAAGTCAAATACGGACTTGTAGAGTAAATTTTACTTCATTCTATTACACAGAATTGATTTGTGTAGGAAGCCACCGACTTTGAGAGAACCCTCTCTAAGTCGGTGGCAACATTCTTCTTGCGGGTTAATTTGTGTAAAAAAGATATGGTAATTTGTAAAAAGAATTGAAATCTTTCTAAATATCTGTTGCTATAATAGCGGTCAACAATATTTGTTACAAAGTATTCTTACAAGATATAGCAAGATCCGTTTTTTAGAAACAGAGGCGAAGCAGTATGCAGAGAGAGAAGAAGCGCCTTACCCGAACTACAATTTTTGTAGCTATCCTTTTGGCCATTGCCTTTGTACTGCGGGAAATATATGAAGACCTTCCCAATGCTATGCTGCAGGCGGTCATGGTTACTGTTCGCAACACCATTCATATATCCCTGCTGTTCTCTTGGGTCGTGTCTGTGCATCGCAGAATGGTCAACAAAAATCTCCGGCGGCTCATGCTGATCGTTGGCTGCCTGCTCCTGTTCTGGCTGGTGGACAAAATCGTAAAATGGGATTTTACCGGTAGCGTAACCCATCCACTGGTACGCTATCTTTGGTATGGATTCTATGTAGGGATGTTATTTGTTCCTACTTTAGGAGCCTTCATCATCAACTATCTGGGCAAGCCCGAGAATTATTCCCATCCCAAAAAGCTGAATTACCTTTTGATCCCTCCTACCATTCTTCTGACAACGGTCTTTACCAACGACCTGCATCAGAAGGTATTTGTGTTCTATAATGGCTTCATCAACTTTGATTTGGAATACAGCTATGATTGGGCATATTGGCTCAATATGGGCTGGTTTATCGGTATGGGCTTCTACTTTGTAGTTATGATGCTTCTGAAAAGCCGTGTTCCCGGCAGTAGGAAGCTGCAGAAGATGCCGGTTGCGATCATGGTCTTTGCAGCCCTGTTTTGGCTCGGCTACAGCATGCGTCTGTATAACTGCGATATTACGGTCATGGACTGTCTGATCATTACTCTGCTGTTGGAAAGTTCTATTCAAAGCGGCCTTCTGCCCTCTAACACCCGATATAGAGAAGTTTTCGACAGCACTACTGTTCCTGTGCAGATTGTTGACCGGGACTATCAGCCCCACTATGTTTCAGGGGTTGCCTTGCCGGTCTCGGAGGTGCAGATGCGACAGAGTGCCCATTCTACTGTGGATTTGGGTGACTCTCTCCTCAGTAGTGCTCCTATTCAGGCAGGGCGTGTGGTTTGGCAGGATGATATTAGGCGGCTGAACGATCTACGCTCTCGGCTTAGGGATGCCGTTGAACAGTTGGGTGAGGAGAACACCCTCCTGCAAGCGGAGCTGGAGCTGAAGGAAAATCGGGCGAAGGCTGATGAGCAGAACCGTCTGTACGATCGGATCACCCGGGAGGTGGAGCCTCAGCTAATACAGGCAGACGAGCTCCTGCGCCGGATCGAAGAGGGTGCCGAGGACAGTCGCAACCTCATTGCGAAAGTGTGTGTTTTGGGCTCTTACATCAAGCGCCGGGGCAACCTGCTCCTTTTGGGAGAAGCGGCCGGCTTGATCCACACAAGAGAACTGGAATATTGTATCCGTGAATCCATGGATAATTTGAATCTTTCAGGAGTCTTTACTTCCTTTAACAGCCGGTGTGAAGGGGATATGCAGCTTGCTTCCATCGTATCTGCCTATGATTTCTATGAATTACTTGTGGAACGGCTTCTGGATAGCATGACGGCTATGATGGTCAACCTGACCTGTACGAAGGGGCATATCTCTATGAATATCCAGATGGGATGCCGTGAGGAAATCGCCCAACAGGTCTTACAAGACATATCCTTATCACGTGGCAGCTTCCGCTATGAAATCATGGAAGAAGATGTGGTAATTGACCTGACGGTCATAGAAGGAGGTGGGGAAGGATGCTAAGCTATTACGACATTTCCATGCCACTACGCTGCCTGGTGATCCTGTGTCTCTTCCTTCTTGTTTGTGTGGGTGGCTATTTGGTCGCACCGATTTTTCGTCGGAACAAACTGTGTTCTAAGCTTCTGCTGTCCATATCTATCATAGTTTGCGTAATTCCCATGATGATCTATGTAGCAGAAGCCCGAGCATTACTGCGGCAGCTCCGGATCCCCTCCATATCCCTATGGCTCTGTAACCAACCTCTTTTGATCCCGGTTGTTATCATCCTCTTCGTAACCGTATATTATGGATACCTAATACGGGAGGAGCAACGCTTCCGTAGCAATACCGTTACACGCTCCTCTATTCGGGAGGGTGTGGATCAAATTACCTCCGGCTTGTGCTTCTATGTAGAAGGCGGCAGACTGATTCTCTCCAACGGCCGTATGAATAAACTGTGCCATGCTATCGTGGGGAGAGATCTACAGAATGCAGAGCTGTTTTGGCAGATCCTCAGTGGGGGAGAGGTAAGTCCTCTTGTTGAGCGGCTTTCCTATGGCAGCTATCCCAATTTCCGTTTAGAGAACGGGAAGGTATGGACCTTCTCAAGGGAAAAGCTGGACGGTTTCATTCAGCTTACTGCAGCGGATACCACATTACAGCAAGACTTGACCGATGAACTGCGAGATAAGAACCTGGACCTTGCTGCCCTGAATCTCCGTCTGCGGAAATACGGCGAGAATGTGGATGAGCTTGCTCGTTCCAAGGAGCGTTTGGAAACCAAGGTTCGGATTCATGGGGAGCTGGGGCAGGCCCTCCTTGCCGCCCGTCGATATTTGGTAGACCCCAAAGCACAGGAGCCGCCTCTGGACATTTGGCGTCGGAATATTGCTATGCTCCGTAAAGAGATGGAGGCAAAAAAGGCTGAGGATCCCCTGCTGATCCTGAAGAAGGCTGCAGCCTCTGCAGGTATAGAGCTTGTCATTCGGGGAGAGCTTCCCCATGATCATGAGTACCGTCAGTTCTTCCTTATCGCCGCCTCGGAAGCCCTGACCAACGCAGTATTCCATGGGGATGCCAAGACTCTGTATATTGAACTCCGGAGCATAGACACCCACCGGACGATGCAATTTACCAACGACGGTGTCAAGCCCACACAGCCTATTACAGAAGGCGGTGGTCTCAGCTCTCTGCGACACAAGGCGGAGAGTAACGGTTTTGTCATGACTGTAGAAAGTACACCGCAATTTGTATTGACCATAACAGACAGAAGGGAGTGATGCAGGATGGTCAATGTCATGATCGTTGAAGACGATCCCATGGCACAGAAGCTGTTGGAGATTTTTGTAAGTGGAAATACCGACTATCATGTAGCCCATACCATCGAGAGTGCTGCCATGGCAGAATTCTACTGTATGACTCATCCCATTGATCTGATCCTCATGGATGTCTGCACAGCTATGAATGTCACTGGACTGGAAGCTGCTGAGAAGATCAAGGCTCGTTTTCCACACATTAAGATCATTATTATTACCAGTCAGCCGGAATGCAGCTTCATAGACCGAGCCCGTTCTGTGGGAGTAGAGAGCTTCTGGTACAAGACTGCCTCTGCAGAGGAGATCCTAACCGTCATGGATCGTACCATGGCAGGGGAGAGCATCTATCCCGACAGCACTCCCAGCTTGAAGCTGGGGAATATCCTCAGTGAGAATTTTACAGATCGGGAACTGGATGTCCTCCGTCTTGTAGTTGCCGGTGAGACAGATGCAGCCATTGCAGAAAAGCTCTTCCTGTCCCTCAGAACCGTCAAGCAGCATATACAATCCATGAGAGACAAAACCGGTTTCCGTAACCGTACAGAGCTTGCTGTTCGGGCAAGAGAATGCGGCTTGGTCATCAATAATCAGACAACAGAATCCTTCTTCTAAGCATGGGTCAAAAAGGGGCTGTCTCAAAACTAAAATTCTCAGCGTAACCTCTGGCAAATAGTTTCGAGCAAGTTATGCACAGATTTATAGATTTTTGTGCATAAAATTTGAAATTTCCCCTAAAAAAGGCACACCAAACCAAGGTGGTAGATTTT
>JAZNYV010000168.1:0-15258 GCA_045594585.1 Faecousia sp.
CTCTGCGAGACCGTTAAGGCAGAAGTACCAGTTCTGAACGCTCATTGTGATCGTTTCGCCGGCACCCTCGTAGTTGCCTGCGGGCATTGTGAGAGTGAGGTCGATAGCGGATGTATCCCAGTACATGTGGTAGTTGAGGGAGTCATCAGGGTTAACGAAAGCACCGATAATATCGAAGGGGTTGAATGCGTTACCGGAGAAGCCGTAGCCGAAACCGATCTGTGTAGCACCGGAACGGAATGCCTCGGACCACTGTGCGCCTGCGGATGCGTCGAATACGACCTTGATCTTGCCTTCCAGAGCGGTGCCGGCGGACAGATCATCGAGGATGCCCTGCAGATATTCTGCACGGAATCTCTGCTTGTCGGTATCGGAAGAGGAACCGTAGATCAGAGTGATGTCCTTGGTAGCATCGTAGCCATACTCCTCGGGGTTAGCCAGGAGGATGTCGATAGCTTCCTGCATCTTCTGCTTTGCCAGAGTGGGGTTGTAGCCGGTGAGTGCATCATATGCGTCCTCGGTGGTCAGACCGGACAGGTCACCGCCGGACCACATGCCGTCAGCACCCTGGGTGAAGCCGTATGCACGGAGAATGCCTTCCTTAGCGATGGTGGCGTTACGGTACTGGCCGCCGTCTTCCAGCTCGGGAGAGTTCTCGATGTCATAGTAGTAAGCAACGTTCAGCAGACCGAAGCAGGGAACTGCAGAGCCGGGCCAGATCTTCTCAACGATGTCGCTTCTGTTGAGAGCCAGGTTGAATGCATGACGGAACTCCTGGATAGCCAGGATGCCGTTGTTGTTCTCGCTTTCCTTCAGGACATTCAGGTTGCTGTACAGCTGCATGCCGAAGGTGCCGGTGGAGGTAGAGGTGAAGTAGACGTACTTGGAATCCAGGTAGTCAGCGACGTTCTCAGTCTGCAGAGAAGCATCGTCGTAGGAGCCGTTGAGGAAGCCCATCCACTTGGTGGAGAACTCTTCGACCTTACGGCAGTTGATAGCGGTGATGTTGTACTGGTTCTTGTACTGCTCCATGTTCCAGCCGTACCAGTTCTCGTTCTTAACGAGCTTGTAGTGGGAGCCGGCCTCGAACTCTACGAGCTTGTAGGGACCCCAGCAAGCGGTGGTCTCGAGGGAGGAGTTGTAGTTGGAGGTCCAGAGAGTTGCGCCCTCAGCGGGAGCGATCTTGGAAGCCTCGTACTTTTCCTTATGGACAACGGGGAGGCTGGAGAAGTAGTAGGGAGCCCAAACGGAGAGGCTGCCGTCTTCCTTCAGGAAGGAGTATGCCTTGTCGAGGCAGAGAACGATAGCGTTCTCCTCGGGAATGGCGTAGATACCAACGTCTTCCCACTTAACGTCGCGGTTGGAGTTCTCAACGTAGATAGCAGCGGTGTAGCCGGTGCCGGCCTCGAGGTATGCGCCGTAGCCCTCGTACAGAGCCTTGCCGGAGAATGCATCGCCTACGTCTTCGCCGTAAACGGTCTCATCGGTGATAAGGAGCCACTGGGGGCACTCGTTGCCTTCTGCGTCAACGTAGCCTTCTGCACCCCACATGTTCCAAACATCAATGTAGAGTTCCTCACCTGCGTCGATAGCTTCCTGCAGAGTTGCATAGCCCTGGGTATCAAAGGTCTCGTAGGTGCCTTCGGTGTTCATGAAGAAGTAAGCCTTGGAGTTCTTGATCATCAGGGTGTCATAGTAGGTGTTAGCACGGAAGTTCATGAAAGCGGGATCCAGGAGCTGCTCCATGGAGTACTCGAAGTCAGCAGCGGTGATGGGAGTGCCATCGTCCCACTTGAGGTCGTCGCGGAGGGTGATCTTCCAAGCATAGCCGCCTTCGGCCTTCTGCTCGTCGGTGTAGCCCCACTTGGCGTCTACGGAAGAGGTAACGTCTTCCAGCTTGGTTGCTGCGGAGTAGTTGGTGGTGTAAGCACCGGAAACCAGACCGTCCTTGTTGATGGAGCCGTCCTCATTGTACTTGACATCGTCTTCGAACTTGTAGTCATATTCGAAGAAAGAAGAGCCAATGTAGTTCATGATCTGGGTGTCATTGTTGTCAGCATAGGTAAACTCGTTCCAGTTGCTGGGCATGACAGAGGTGGTGGTGTTGTACTCAGCCTGCTTATAGACAACAGGCTCGACAACGGGATCAGTTGCGTCGGGCTGAGATTCAGTGGGGGTAGCGGTAGTCTGAGTGGGGTCGGTGGGGTCTTCGGTGGTCTTGTTACAACCGGCGAAGAGACTCAGAACCATAACACAGACCAGTGCGAATGCGAGAATTTTCTTCATGTTGGTTTCCTCCTATTTTTTCTTTTAAAGGGCCCGCAACGCAGAATTGAAGTCTGTGCCGATCCTATACACAAAAGGCACGGACTCTCTGTATGGGGTCCTCTTAGAGTGCATAACCCTCCAATAGGTTTGGGGAACATACTCTCTTGAAGGGATTATACTACAAAAACCTATTCCTGTCAACATAAATTCTCACCATTTTACCCTTTTTATAGCAGCTCTCCTCATTATAAATATACAGTTATTTCCCTCCTCTGCTGCATATTATTCATAATTCAGAGAGCATAGCCTGTGGGTGGGGGAATCTTTGACAGAATATGCATTTCCATATTTTTAGGGAAGGTGCGATCTCGGATCCGATTTTCCGTAAAGCCTATGGAATTCCCGGCTTACATATGACTATGCACCGATAGTTGGGAATATTCCCGTTGTTTTTATTCGATTTTCTGCGGAATCAGCTTATTTTCAGCATTGATGTTCATCGCTGCTCCAAAATGCAGAAGCCATGGGGAAGCAGAGTCACCCTGTTCCCCGTATAATTGAGTCCCCTGCCGAAGAGGAGACTCCCTCCTTGAGGCAGCTCCCATTCCTCGGAGGTGCGATTGACGTAGATCAGGGAGGAGCCCTCCGCCGTCTGTCGAACATAGGTGAGTCTGCCCTGCCCTGCCTCTATGATACGGATGTTGCCCCGCTGCAGGGTGGGCAGGCTGTTCTTCAGCTGTCCCAAGTGGCGGAAATAGCTCTGCAGGTCCCGATCCTCCCTCCCCCAGGGGAAGGTACGGCGGCACCAGGGATCCTCGAAGCCCTCCAGCCCTGCCTCGTCCCCATAGTATATGCTGGGCATACCGGGGAGGGTATACTGGAGAAAGGCGGCAAGATACAGCCGCTGTTTCGCAAGGGCATATTGGCAGGGATCCATCCGTCTGAGAGCCTTGTCCTCCTTAGACCCCTCAAAGTCATCCCCCAGGACCGTAAGGATCCGGGGCTTGTCGTGGGAGCCTAAGAGGTTCATAAGGCAGTGCAGGACCCGGGGGGGATAATTCTCTGCTATGGTCATGACAGACTCCCCGAAAGCAGTACCGTCATCCTCCCCCCGTACAAAGTCCACAATGGCCTTACGCCAGGGGTAGTTCATCACGCTGTCCAGCTCCCCGTCTACGAAGTAGCGGCGGGACACGCCGTATGCCCGTTTGTTGGAGGCATCCTCCCACACCTCACCTAAGAGGAGGGCATCGGCCTTGATGCCTCGGATCCGTTTCTTGAGCCGCAGGATAAATTCATCGGGGAGCTCGTCGGCTACGTCCAAACGGAAGCCGTCTGCCCCCAGGCTCAGCCAATAGGCGGCTACGGAATCCTCGGCCTCGATAATATAGTCCAGGAAGCCGGGATCCAGCTCGTTGACACAGGGCAGGGATCGGATCCCCCACCACGCCTCATAGTCATGGGGGTAGTCCTTAAACTGATACCAGGAGCGGTAGGGGGATCGGGGGTCACTGACAGCACCGCCGCCGAAGTAGGAGCGGCTGTCAAAATACAGGCTGTGATCCCCCGTATGGGAGAACACACCGTCTAAGATCACCCGTATACCTAAGTCATGGGCAGCGGCACACAGGAGCTGAAACTCCTCCTCGGTGCCCAGCATGGGATCCGGCCGCTTGTAATCCGCCGCATCGTAGCGGTGGGAGGAGAAGGCCATAACAATGGGATTGAGGTACAGGATCCCTACGCCCAGATCCTTTAAATAAGGCAGCTTCTCCCGAATGCCCCGGAAATTGCCTCCAAAGAAATCATTATTCCAGTGTCCCTCCCCGTCGGGACCGTAACGGGGCAGGTCGTACCAATCCTCGTGGAGGGTATAGGGCTCCAGCTTGCCGGTCAGATCACAGTCCCCTGCCTTGCAGAAGCGGTCCGGCAGGATCTGATACATCACCGCTCCCGTGGCATAATCGGGAACCGTAAGATCCTCGGGGAGGAAGGTAAGCTGCCATTTGTCCCCCTGCTCCATATTGGTGGTGATGCCCTGCTTGAAGAGGCGGAAGCTGCCTTCTTCTTTATATATACGGAACCAGTAGAAATACAGGCCCCTTTCCATGGTGAAGGATCCCTGCCAATGACCGTAGTCTCCCTCCCGTGCCGTCAGTGCAAAGGAAACCTCCCTGCAGAATTGCCCGTCGCAATCCTCCAGGATCAGGCTCACAGCCACAGCCCCGGCAGTGTCGGGGACGAAAACAGTCATTTCGCAAGAGTCCCCCCTTCGGAGTGCTCCGAAGGGGGTCTTGTGTCGGGGATCCCTGCTGTTATAGTGGATCCTCATATGCGTTACTTGTTCAGATACCAGATATTATCTGCGTACTCCTCTACTGCACGGTCAGAGGAGAACAGACCTGCCTTGGCAATATTGGTCAGAGACATATTGCCGAAGGTACGCTCATCACGGTAGGTCTCTTCGATATCTCTGTGAGCACGGGCGTAGTCAGCAAAGTCTGCTACGGTCATATAGGGATCCGCAGTGCCGTAGCGGTTGGTCAGCAGGCAGCTTACCAGGTCGTCGAACCGCTGTCCCAGGATGCCGGAGGTCAGCATATCCAGGACCTCACGGAGCTCGTCGGTAAGGAACTCGTTGGGATTGTAGCCACGCTGCCACAGCTCCTCGGTCTCATGGGCCTTCATACCGAAGAGGAAGATGTTGTCGTCGCCCACCTGCTGGTGGATCTCTACGTTGGCACCGTCCAGCGTACCTACGGTAACGGCACCGTTGATCATAAGCTTCATGTTGCCGGTACCGGAGGCCTCCTTGCCTGCTACGGAGATCTGCTCGGAGATATCGGCGGCAGGAATGATGATCTCAGCCAGAGAGACCTTGTAGTCCTCGATAAAGACCACCTTGAGCTTGTCACGGACGTCGGCATCGTTGTTGATGAAGTTGGACACGGCACAGATGAGGCTGATGATCTGCTTGGCGCGGATATAGCCTGCAGAAGCCTTGGCGGCAAAGATGAAGGTACGGGGTACGTAATCACCCCGGGGATCGGCCTTGATCTTGGTGTACAGGTGGAGCACGTGGAGAATGTTCAGAAGCTGACGCTTGTACTCGTGGAGACGCTTGATCTGGATGTCAAAGATGGAGTCGGGGTCTACAAGGACACCGTTCTGCTTGGCAATAAGTGCCGCAAGGCGGGCCTTGTTGTGGCGTTTGATCTCCCGCAGGGTCTTAAGGACCGTAGCATCATCGTGGAACTTAAGGAGCTTCTCCAGGTCACGGGCATCCCGCTTGAAGCCGTCGCCGATAATGTCGGTAAGGTACTCCGTCAGCTTGGGGTTGGCCTGGCACAGCCAGCGGCGGTATGCGATGCCGTTGGTAACATTGATAAAGCGGTCGGGAGTGATCTGACAGTAGTCACGGAAGATGCCGTTACGGAGGATGTCCGTATGGAGCATGGAAACACCGTTGACCTTATGGCAGGCGGCGAGGCACAGGTTGGCCATACGGATCTCACCGTTGGCAATGACAGCCATGTAGTCGATACGGCCCCAATCGTTGGGATAGACAGTGTTCAGGTGGTCAATGAGTCTGCGATTGATCTCACGGCAGATGGAGTAGACACGGGGGAGCTGCTCCCGGAACAGGTCTACGCTCCAACGCTCCAGTGCCTCGCTCATGACCGTGTGGTTGGTATAGGACAGGGTCTTGCAGGTAATGTCCCATGCCTCATCCCAGCCGTAGCCGTGATCGTCCATGAGCAGACGCATAAGCTCGGGAACACAGAGGGCAGGGTGGGTGTCGTTAATGTGGATGGCCACCTTGTCTGCAAGGTTGTCGTAGGTATGATATTTCTTAAAATGCCGTCTCAGAATGCTCTGCAGAGAAGCAGAGACCAGGAGGTACTGCTGCTTGAGACGGAGCCGCTTGCCCTGAATATGGTCATCGGCAGGATAGAGGACCTTGGAAATGGTCTCTGCCATGGCGTTCTGCTCCAAGGCACGGACGTAGTCCCCACGGGAGAAGGCTGCCATATCGAAGCTCTGGGGCAGCTTGGCACTCCACAGGATCAGACGGTTAGCCGCCTCGCTGTCGTAGCCGGAGATGAACATATCGTGAGGCACTGCGGTGACGGCATTATAGCCTACCTGTGCTACACGGAAACGGCCTGTCTCGTCTACCCATTCCCGGACCTCGCCGCCGAACTTGACCTCTACCGCATCGTCCTGGCGGGGGCGGAGCCATACGTCGCCCATCTCCAGCCAGTTGTCGGGAAATTCCATCTGCCAGCCGTCAACGATCTTCTGACGGAAGATGCCGAACTCGTAGCGGATGGAGAAGCCGGTAACACTGTGGCCCAGACCGGTTGCCGCATCCATATAGCACGATGCCAGTCTGCCCAAGCCGCCGTTGCCCAGGCCTGCATCGGGCTCTATTTCGTACAGGTCGTCTACGTTGATGCCGTACTTGTTCAGACCCTCGCGGCATTCTGCCTCCAGGCCCAGGTTGTACAGGTTGTTCCGCAGGTTGGTGCCTACCAGGAATTCCATAGACATATAATAGACTTCCTTGGTCTGGTTCTCCTTGCACTGCTTGTTGAAGCGGTGGTTCTTCTCCGTCAGCAGGTTGCGGACCAGGACACAGAGGGCGCGGTAGATCTGCTTCTCCGCGGCGTCCTTGATCTCCACGCCGTACATACTGAGAAGGGACTGATTGAGCTGTTCCATGAGATCGGGACGAGACTCTTTGACAATGATTTCCTTAGGGTTGCTTTTCTTCATAGGGTCCTCCAAATGTTTCTTCCATGATATATGTGCGTAAATGGTTATTCGCTCAGAAGCTCGGTATAAAGGCGGAGGTATTCGCCGGCAGGGACACGCCAGCTAAAGTCGGCCTCCATATCTCTCTTGGCAAGGGCCTTGAAGCCCTCGGGGTCGTTGTAATACATCCCTACGGCACGCTCGATGGCGTTGAGGAAGTCCTCACCGTTGTAACTCTGGAAGGTGAAGCCTCTGCCTTCTCCCGTCTCGGGATCATAGGGAGGCACGGTGTCACGGAGACCGCCGGTGGCTGCCACCACAGGCACGGCACCGTAACGCATGGCAATGAGTTGGGACAGACCGCAGGGCTCGGACTTGGAGGGCATGAGGTACAGATCCGCACCGGCATAGACACGGCTGGCAAGTGCCGGGTCAAAGGCCAAACGGACGGCTACCTTGCCGGGATTCTCCTTGGCAAGGACGCTGAGGGCGTACTCATACTGCTTCTCCCCGGTGCCGACGATGACCAGCTGGATGTTCATCTCCACCAATCTACGGGAGATGTAGCACAACAGGTCAATGCCCTTGTGCCCTGCCAAACGGGTGACCATGGCAAGGATGGGAGCATCGGAGCGGATATCCAGCCCCAGCTCCTGCCGCAGAGCCAGCTTGCAGGCCTGCTTCCCCTGCGGATCCTTGGCGGAGAAGTGGGTCTTGAGAGCAGAGTCGGTCTCGGGATCATAGACCGTGGTATCAATGCCGTTGACGATACCGCACAGACGGTTACTGCGGAGGATGTCGTCCAGCTTGTGGGCATAGTAGGGGTAGCACAGCTCCTGAGCATAGCTGCGGGACACAGTGGATACCATGTCAGCGGAAACGATGGCACCCTTCATCATATTGACGGCACCGTCAAAGGCCATAACACCGCGGAAGTGCTCCGGCAGACCCAGGGTGTTGTCGAAGAAGTCGTATTCTGCCCAGCCCTGGTATTCTACATTGTGGATGGTAAAGACGGTCTTGGTCCCGGGGCACCAGGACCGGTAGAGAGCCTTGCAGTAGACCACTGCCATAGCCGCCTGCCAGTCGTGGCAGTGGAGCACATCGGGCTTGAAGTCCAGGTAGTACAGGGCGGCCAGTGCGGCCTTGGAGAAATAGGCGAAGCGTTCACCGTCATCGAAGTCGCCGTAAACCGTGTTACGGGCACCGAAATAGTAGTCGTTGTCGATAAAGTAGACCTGCAGCTTCTTCTTGCGGGTCTTGAGACGGTAGATGCCTACGTAGCTCTCTCTCCAGGCAAGGTCCATATTAAAATTGCCTACCGGCTCCAGGTCAAAGGTCTTGCCTTCCTTGAGCTTCTTGTACAGGGGCAGGAACAGGACTACCTCGTTGCCCTTGACCTTAGCAAGCTCTCCGGGGAGAGCCTGCATGACATCTCCCAAGCCGCCGGTCTTAACATAAGGGGCGGCCTCGGAAGCGATCATTGCGATTCTCATAGTTTAACTCCTCTTTTTACAACATAGGGGTGATTCTTGGTGCCTGTAAATTTGGCACCTGCAGGAACGACTACGTCCTTGTCCAGGATGCAGTAGCGGAGCTTGGCACCCTCGCCGATCACCGTATCCTGCATGATGATGCTGTCCTCGATCTCTGCATCCTTGCCAAGCTGTACGCCGCGGAAGAGGATGCACCGCTCTGCCTCACCCTCCAGCTTGCAGCCGTCGGCAACGATACAGTCGTTGATCTCGGCATCCTCGCCGTAGTAGGAGGGGACCTCGTCACGGACCTTGGTATAGATGGTCAGATCAGGGTTGCCGAAGAGGCTCTTGCGGACAGCAGGCTCCAGGAGAGCCATGGAATTCTCGAAGAATTCCTGGGTGCTCTCGTTATACAGTGCCAGACCGTCAAAGTGATAGGTATTGACTGTCAGCTTCTTCTTGTTGAACTGAGGGATCAGGAAATCCCGTTCCAGACGGTAGTGGGCACGGGCCACAGCCTCCTTGACTCTGTCCATGAGGTATTCCCGTCTGACCACGAAGATCCCCATGCCTGCCAGGTAATTCTCCTCAGGGCAGTGGTCACAGAGCATTTCCTCCACTACGCCGTCCTCGTTCTCCAGGAGGGCAAGGTCCAACTGCTTCTCACCGTTGCAGACACCCTTCTTGACCACTACGGTCACGTCTGCACCGGAGGCTGCGTGGGCCTCTACAATGGGGCGGAAGTCCATGGCACAGAGAACGCCGCTGTCTACCAGGACTATAAACTCCTCCTTGGAATACTCCAGGAAGTCCATAGCAGTGTTGATAGCCTCCATCTTGCCACGGTACTGGGCGTTATTGCCGGTGGAGAAGGGAGTCAGATATTCCAGGCCGCCCTCCATAAGCTCCAGGTTCCACTCCTGGCCGGAGCCGATATGGTTCATAAGGGACTGGTAATTGTTCTTGGTAATGATGCCGATATGGCGGATGCCGGAGTTGGTCATATTGGACAGGGAAAAGTCCACCTGGCGGTAGCGGCCTCCGTAGGGCAGGGATGCCATGGTCCGCTTGTTGGTCAGGTCGCCTAAGGAGCTGTCATAAATATTGGCAAAAATAATACCCATAGTCGTCATGATCGTAATCCCCTTTCATTAATAGATCTCGCCGGGCTTGACGCACTGATTGACTTCAATGGTCTTGCTCTTGCCGATAACGGCAATGGCCTTCTCCTCGCCCTCAGGAAAGGCGCCGCCTACTACTGCGTTGGAGCAGATACGGCAGTCCTCGCCTACAATGGCATGACGGACGATGGCACCGCTCTCGATCACAACATTAGGCATAATGACGCTGTCCTCTACCAGAGCCCCCTCGGCTACGGTACAGCCTGTAGAAATAATGGAGTGCTTGACAGTGCCGTAGATCTCACAGCCCTCTGCAATGAAGCAGTTGTCCGTCTCTGCCTTCTTGGACATGAAGGTAGAGGGCATAGCGTAGTTACGGGCGTAGATCCGCTTGCCGGGCTCACCGTAGATGTTGAACTCCGGCTCCTCACCCAGGAGCTCCATGTTAGCCTCCCACAGGGAGTTGATGGTTCCTACGTCCTTCCAGTAGCCCCGGAACTCGTAGGCAAAGAGGCGGTGGCCTGCATTGAGGATGGCAGGGATCACGTTCTTGCCGAAGTCGTTGTCACTGGTGGGATCCTCCTCGTCGGCAATGAGGTACTTCTTGAGGATGCTCCATTTGAAGATGTAGATGCCCATGGAGGCGTTGGTGCTCTTGGGGACCTTGGGCTTTTCCTCAAACTCGTAGATGGAGCCGTCGGGATTGGTGTTCATGATGCCGAAGCGGCTGGCCTCTTCCATGGGGACGGTACGGACAGCAATGGTGCAGTCTGCATCGTTCTTGATGTGATCCTTCAGCATAGCGGCGTAGTCCATCTTGTAGATGTGGTCGCCGGAGAGGATCAGCACATTATCGGGATCGTATCTCTCAATAAAGGCAATGTTCTGATAAATGGCGTTGGCAGTACCCTTGTACCACTCAGACTTGCTGCTCTTGGCATAGGGAGGCAGGACCTGGACACCGCCGTGGGAGCGGTTAAGGTGCCAGGGCTGACCGTTGCCGATGTACTCGTTAAGCTCAAGGGGCTGATACTGGGTCAGGATGCCTACGGTATCGATGCCGGAGTTGACGCAGTTGGACAGGGGGAAGTCGATGATCCGGTACTTCCCCCCGAAGGGGACTGCAGGCTTGGCAGTATTCTCCGTCAAGACCATCAAACGGCTACCCTGGCCGCCTGCCAGCAGCATGGCTACGCAATGCTTCTTCTGAAAGTTCATGCTCATCTCTCCTTGTACTGATTAAAATAATATATTGAGACCGGTCCGCCGGTCAGGATTCACTTGCGGGGGGTAACCACCCGTTTATAATAGGTAGTGGATAGGGGCGGCAGGGTGAAGCTGCCGCTGTAGGGCAGGCCGTGGCAGGGGATCTTCTCTGCAGCCACCAAGGGAAGCTCCATGCCCGTGCCTCCAAATTCCGAGGCGTCCCCGGACAGGATGGGCTCATACTCACCCAGACGGGGCAGACCCAATCGGTAGTCCTGTCTCACCACGGGGCAGAAATTGCAAACGGCAATGATCTCACGGCTCCGTCTGTCTATACGACGGAAGGCCAGGACGGAATGATCCCGATCATCCATAGAGATCCAGGCAAAGCCTCCGTCCTCTGTGTCATTGTTCCACAGACAGCTGTCTCTGAGGTACAGGCGGTTGAGCTCCCGTACATAGGCACGGAATTGGCTGTGGCGTTCATACTCCAGCAGCTCCCATTGCAGGGGGCGGTCCGGCTCCCAGGGATCGAACTGGGCAAATTCGTTGCCCATGAAGCTCAGCTTCTTACCGGGGAAGGCCATCATGAAGCCGTAGAAGGCCCGCAGGTCCGCAAATTTGTCGTCATACTCTCCCGGCAGGAGGGAAATGAAGGAGCCCTCCTTGCGTGACATACTGTGAGGCAGGGTCAGAACGAAGTTCTCTGCATAGGCATATTCCATAGAGGTGGTCAGTCGGCTGTGACTGCCCTTACGCCACAGGGGGTCCAGGCGGAAATACTCTACCATATCCCTGAGCCAGCCCATATTCCACTTGTACAGGAAGCCCAGGCCCCCGTCGTAGTCCGGGCGGGACACCAGGGGGAAGGCGGTGTGCTCCTGGGCAATGGTAATGGCGTTTCGCCGTGTGGAGAAAATAGCTCGATTGGCCTTCCGCAGGAAGGCAATGGCGTCTAAGTTCTCCTTGCCGCCGTAGGCATTGGGGCGATATTCCCGACGGTCATAGTCCAGGTACAGCATGGAGGTCACCTCCCCCATACGGATGCCGTCTCCGTGGAACAGGTCCATCCAGAAGACGCCGTTGGACATTAGGAAGGACTGGACCTCTCCCCTGCTGTAGTCAAAAACGCGGGCCTTGCCTCCGGGGACCTCGTTCATGAGCCCGTCTGCAGGCTCGTAGCAGCAGCTGCCGTCAAAGTCATACAGCCCCTGCTCCTCCTTGGGGAAGGCGTGAGGCAGCCACTCAAAGAGGACACCGATGCCCTCATTGTGACAGTGGTCTATAAAGCCCATGAGCTCCTTGGCACTGCCGTAGCATTGGGCAGGAGCATAGAAGCCCAGGGTCAGCTTGCCGCTGAGACGGGAGGGCTCCATAAGGGACATCAGCTCTACGTGGGTATATCCCATATCCTTAAGGTAAGGGAGCAGCTCTCGCTCCAGCTCGGCATAGCTCAGACAGGAGCCGTCCGAGTGCTTCTTCCAGGAGCCGGGGTGGAGCTGGTAGATATTCATGGGGGAGTCCAGGAGCTTACGCTTGCCCTGTTGGCGGCGGTACGCCTCATCCTGCCACTCATAGCCCTCTAAACAGGTGATCCTGCCGGAATTCTCGGGTGGGGCACAGAGGGCAAAGGCAAAGGGATCCGTCTTATACCGGGCTACCCCGTCGGCACCCAGGATATAGTACTTGTAGGCATCCCCCTCCTTGGCATAGGGGCAGAAGGTCTCCCACACACCAAGCTCTACGAGCTCCATTGGCTGGGCTTGCACATCCCATCCGTTCCAATCCCCTACCACACTGACCTGTGTGGCATTGGGGGCCCACAGGCGGAAGAGGAAGCCCTCCCGGTCCTCACGGCTGTCCCGATGACAGCCCATATAGCTGTAAGCATGGAGCTCCTCACCGCCGACGAAGCGTTTCAGTGCGTTGTGCAGAGCGTATCCGGGATCCATTCTCGGCAGTCACCTCCTTTGCATAGTTTCTCACATACCAATTATACCACTTTGCACAAAAATTGCAAGTACGAAAGAAGAAATCTGATAATTTTGTTTATTTTTCCCCTTAGGCGAGCGTATAGTATATGTGATTTTAGCGTCTATGCCCTAAATTTCGCAAAAATTACCATGTTTTCCCTTGACAAAATCCCATTTTCAGCATAAACTAAAGATTGGGCATTATTTTCAGCCTAGAATTTTGCACAAAAAGGAGGGAACACCATGGATGGCGGCAGCAGTAGCGGCGGCAGTATATCCCCGGTAGGCCGAAGTTTCGAGGCGACTTATCCCATTCGTGGAAGCCGTCTCCCTTGATTCCGGTCTGCCATACCACTATCATAAAGGAGGCTACGTATGGCAGAATATAATTTCTCTATTGCAAACACACTCACAACACTGATCGCCGAGCGGAAGTATTCTACGGTACGGGATATTCTCGTTACCATGAATCCCTCGGATATCGCCTACATTTTCGCAGAGCTGGAGGAGGATCGGCTCCCTGTGTTCTTCCGTCTGCTGCCCAAGGAGCTGGCGGCGGATACCTTCGTCGAGATGGAGGCCGATGCCCAGGAGCTGTTGATCCGCGGCTTCTCCGATACAGAGCTGCGGGAGATCCTGTCAGAGATGTACGTTGACGATGCCGTTGACGTCATCGAGGAAATGCCTGCAAATGTGGTCCGTCGGATCTTAGCCCAGGCTGATCCCCAGATGCGCAAGGAGATCAACGAGATCCTCCGCTACCCGGAGAACTCTGCAGGCTCCATTATGACCACAGAATATGTCTCCCTCCGCCCGGCTATGACTGTAGAGGAGGCCATCCTCCGCATCCGCCGTACCGGAGTGGACAAGGAGACCATTTACACCTGCTACGTCACCAAGAACCGCACCCTCTTAGGCTTGGTCACTGTCAAGGACCTGCTCCTTGCAGAGGATGACGAGATGACCATTGCAGATCTCATGGAGACCAATATTATCTCCGTCAACACCCATACCGACCAGGAGGAGGTCGCACAGATGTTCTCCAAGTACAACTTCCTGGCCTTCCCCGTTGTGGATGCGGAGTACCGTATGGTAGGCATCGTCACCTTCGACGATGCAATGGACGTTATGGAGGACGAGGCTACGGAGGATATGGAATTGATGGGCGGTATGCTCCCCTCGGAGAAGCCCTATCTCCGTTCCTCGGTATTCGAGCTGTTTAAGAACCGTATTGTTTGGCTGCTCCTGCTCATGGTGTCCGCCACCTTTACGGGCATGATCATTACGGGCTTTGAAAGTGCTTTGGCCGCTCAGGTCGTCCTGACCACCTTCATCCCCATGCTCATGGGCACCGGCGGCAACTCCGGCTCCCAGTCCTCCGTTACGGTGATCCGCTCCCTGTCCCTGGGCGAGCTGGAATTCTCCGATATCTGGAACGTGGTATGGAAGGAGATCCGCACCGCCGTCCTCTGCGGCGTGGCTCTGAGCGTTGCCTGCTTCGGCAAGCTCATGCTCATCGACCGCTGGCTGTTGGGGAACCCGGAGGTCACGGTCATGGTGGCCTTAGTGGTCTGTATCACCATGGCTCTTACGGTCCTCAGTGCCAAGATCGTCGGTGCCGTCCTGCCTATGCTTGCCAAAAAGCTGGGTCTGGACCCTGCAGTGATGGCAAGCCCCTTCATCACCACCATCGTAGACGCCCTGTCCCTGCTGGTGTACTTCGGCGTTGCCAATGCCCTGCTTCTGTCATAGATCTATTTTAACAGGAATCGTCACAAAACCGTGACGATTCCTGTCTTTTAAATCCCGACATTGGTAATGTGACGATTCTGTCATGGAAAAGGGGCGTTATGTGTGGTATGATATGTGTAGAGGTGTATGGCTTATGGATAAACTATTATTGGTAGAGGATGATCCGGATCTGATCCGGACCCTCAGTGCTTTTTTACATCGGGAGGGATTTTCCCTTCTGTATGCAACGGGGCAGCAGGAGGCGGCGGCTGTTATGGAAGCGGAGAGGCCCCACCTTGCTTTGGTGGATATTTCTCTACGGGAGGGGAACGGCTTCGGGGTCTGCAGGCAGGCACGGGAGCTGGGGATCCCCGTGATCTTCCTGACGGCCTCTGCAGACGAATTCTCTGTGGTAGCGGGACTGGATATGGGAGCTGACGATTATATTGCCAAGCCCTTCCGCCCCCTGGAGCTGGTGTCCAGGATCCGCAGTGTCCTGCGTCGCAGCCGGGGAGGCAAGGTCCTCCTTACAGCAGGGGCGCTGACAGTGGATCCTCAAAAGGGTACGGTGACTCGGAAAGGGGTCCCCGTTTTCCTCTCTGCCTTATACCAAGTTTCTTTAAAAAGTAGACATTGGAAATGGCTACTTTTTATAGCCCGTAAGGGCGTAGAAACTTGTATGAGACGTCTTTTGTGTCACTTGTGGCACAAAAGCTTCAATGA
>JAZNYV010000169.1:0-35290 GCA_045594585.1 Faecousia sp.
CCTTTCAGTGCCACCCGAGCTACAAGACTGTCGGTTCTGCGGTGGGGCTGAGCAAGAATACCGTGAAAAAGCATATCGACGGCCTGGTGGCAAAGCAGCTCATCACTACCGAGCCGACCACCGTCATTACGAAAAAAGGACAAAAACACAACGGAACCTTGCTCTATACCATCCGCCCGATCCAGGAGGCGGTGGAGTACCGCTATCAACAGCAGCTCGCACACTTTGAGGCAGAGATGTACCACCAAAAAGTGCTGAAAAAACTGGAGAATTTCGACCGAATTCAAGGGTCGAAAATCAAGCAGGTGAAAGAGTCGGGGTCGTAAGCGACCCTCGACTCGCATCACAGCGGACGGCAATGCCGACCGCACAAGGGTTTTCGGCATTTTCAAGATCAAGACGATTTGGGGTTGTTTGAAAAGGATGGGGGTTACGTTGGGAGCAGTAAAACGCAAAAAGCACCGTGTTGTAAGGAAAGTCATAGGAGCTGTAGCAGGGGTTACAGCAAGAAAGGAGAATTATTATGGGAAAAACCAATAAAATCAAGTTTCCGTTTTGGGTGACACCCAAAACAATGGAAACGGTAAAAGAAATGTACAAAGACGATGACTGCCGAAGTCAATCTGAGTTCATTGAAAAAGCCGTTCGGGCATACGTCGGTTACCTTCGAGCTGACAACAGTCCGGGGATGTTGCCGAACTATATGGTCTCGACGATGAAGGCAATTGTGGATAGCTGCAACACTCGAATGTGCAGAATGCTGTTCAAACTGGCGGTTGAGATGGCGATCATGATGAACATCCTCGCCGCCAACTGCGACGTTGCGGAAGAATCGCTTTCAACTCTTCGCCAAAGCTGTATAGAAGAAGTAAAACGAATCAACGGTACGCTTGGATTTGAGGATGCCTATCATTGGCAAAAGGATTGAACTTCTCAAAACTGTTTCGTCAAAGTCGCTGGATATTCCAAAAGAGGTGTGGTCTGTTGTTGTGCTGACAAGGAAAGGAGATGAGAACTATGGATCACATCATTCCCGAGATCGGCAAGATACCGCTGAACAAACTGACGCAAAACGACCTGCAACAGTTCTACGCACGGCTGAAGCGAAACGGGCGAAAGCAGTACGTTGATAAATACGGAACCGGACTGTCCGATCGAATGGTGCGCGCCTGCCACGCAAGCTGTCGCATGGCTCTGGAAAAAGCAGTAGCCGAAGGACTGATACGAATCAATCCTGCCATAGGCTGTAAACTGCCGCCCAAGAAAGCGCGGGAGATGCAGGTGCTCACAAAGGACGAGCTACAGCGATTCCTCACCCAGGCCAAAGAGGACGGATACTACGAGTTGTTCCTGTTGGAGCTGGGCACGGGGATGCGACGAGGGGAGCTGATGGGATTGCAATGGGATGATCTAAACTTCCAAACGGGCGAGCTCCACATCGTCCGCCAGGCGTGTGCGGTGAACGGCAAGATCGAGATCTCCGTGCCGAAAACAAAAAGCTCCATCTGCACGGTGGTACTGCCGCCGTCACTGGTAGAGGTGCTGAGAAAGTATAAGGAAACGGTGAACTCGCGGTGGATGTTCCCGTTGCCGATCGATCCAGATGTGCCGCGTTATCCTGCGTCGGTCGGTGAGATCCTGTCGCTCCTGCTCAAACGGGCAGGATGCAAGCACGTGCGGTTTCACGATCTGCGCCATACCTTCGCTACGATGGCATTGGAGAACGGCATGGACGTGAAAACGCTGTCGGCAACCATAGGTCATGTGTCAGCGGCAACGACGATTGACATCTACAGCCACATGACCGACACCATGCAGATGCAGGCGGCGGTGAGCATTGACCGCAAAATCGGCGGTACAAACGCACAGATGCCCGTGGTAGAGCAAACACCCGAGGGGATGGCGAAACCGCCCGTAAACGCCCCGTGTGCGCCCACAGAGCCCCATCCCGAACCTGTCCCGAGAAAGATACGCAAGAGCGGTACGGGGTGTCTGTATCAAATCAACGACAACCTCTGGGAAGGCAGCTTCTTCCCAAGACTACCCGGCGGCAAGCGCAAGAAGTTCAACGTCTATGCTGAGACAAAAGAGCAATGCGAAATCAAACTTGCCGAGATGATCACACGAGTCAAAGCCGAGATCGCACAAGAAAAAGCAAAACAAAAAGAGAGCACCGAATAAGGCGCCCTCAAATATTGGTTTGCAGTAAACAAGAAAAATGCCAAGACTTAAATATTATTTGGAGAATTGCGCTTCTTTTGCTTTGATAATGCTTGTAATAGTTTTTTGACATCGCTTTCAAGGTTCAACACGTGCATTTTTCTATGACAATTGGGACATAGAGCCACAGTGTTATCAATGGAATCTTCACCGCCATTCGATAACCATATAATATGATGTGATTCAAGATATGGTTTGCCATCTTGATCTTTGAACGGTGCGGTCATGCCACATAATTGACAAATCCCTTGTGCACGTTGTTTTGCATAATCACTAACATACCTATCACGTACATAGCTTGTAGTTGTTTGTGTACGTAATTGAGCAGAATTAGAATGTTTAATTGCCTTAGTGCGTAAATCAATGTCTTCAATGATTGGAGCATCGAGTTTTACTTCATTATTGGAGATCATAATCATATAATCACCATTAGAGCGAAAACGATATGTATCATCTAAAAAATGAAGTTTAATGGTTGAGGGGTATGAGAATTGCTTAACCATTTGCTTGAAGCGATCAATAATTGTTTGCTTATCGCCATATGGCATAGCTGTACATATAACTTGACCAGATTTTAATTTCCATAAGGCGGCATGATCAAGCAAGGAAGTATAATAACAATTCATTTCATTTGAAGATTCGTCGTTTTCCTGGTTATTACCTTTACCATATCCGCGTGCTTTTGCTAAAGAGCCTTCTTGGAGTAAGCGTAAAAAATACGATGCACTAATAGTTGTAGGTTCAGACCATCTAACACCAATAACATTATATTTGTTGACAAATCGTTCGAAAGCATCATCAAAATCGATATATCCAAAATTTTTATAAGAATTGTTTCTAGTTACATATTCGAATTTCATTGCTATTCTCCGATAAATTATTTTTCAAGCATGCTAATGACTTTGTTGCTATATTTCGTAGTAGTTTTTGAACTTTTCTATCATAGCTTCAGCAAACTTAAATGCTTCGTCATCATATGGACAATCTTTCGACCATTCATCAATATCTTCGAGGTTAACTTTTCTTATAACATATTCATCTGTCACAAACTCTTTTGCTACATCCATAAATTCATCAAAACTTGTAGTGACACCACGAGCATCGATATAGCACCATGTTTTGCCTTTATAAACTTGACAAAATGCGTGAAATCCTCTGCGGTTTATACCTTCGATTATATATGGTGTATAGTTAAACCGTTTTTGTAACGAAAGGGCAAAATGATGGCAAGAACCTCGTAAAAGAGTGTGTGCAGAATCATAAGGAAAGTCTTCGTCATTGGGATCTTCGAAAAAATCTGTATAATTAATATTAAGTAAAGCGTTTGTCGGATCGCCATCATCATTATAAAATCCTTTGTGATAACCACCAAAACGATTAAAAGAAACCATTTTTTCTCGATAACTCATTTTTGATCCTCTTTTCTTATCAAAAAAGCATAGAGTAAAAAATCTCAATCACAGAGCACGCGAAGTCTATGATTGAGATTTTGGTCCGAGTGACAGGGATCGAACCTGCGGCCTGATGGTCCCAAACCACCCGCGCTCCCAGCTGCGCCACACCCGGATATATATTCAATTTTTAAGTTTTTCGCGTGGAAGTGGGATAAACTGTGGTCAAACGCAAATTCCACGCCGTTTTGCATTTTCCTAAATCCCCGAAAGTCCGCATAAACAAAGGCTTTTCGGGACTTTTGCTTTTCTACGGCAATTTGTGCTAGGTACGCTCCCAAACCAAGCACGATACCAAACTTCGCTAAGCTCGGAAGTGGTTTATATTATACACCGAAAGGAGGAAAAAAGCAAGTGCTTTTTCTGCACATGCTTTTATAATTATAAGATTCTGCACTTGCTTTTATAAGATTCTGCACTGGCTTTTGTAAGATCTTGCACTTGCTTTTATGAGATCAGATTATATGGTATATGGGGGCACAGATGAGGAGCAGGGACAGGAAAGCGAAGTTGTATAGGGAGAAGCGGCGGATATAGTAGCCGCTGCGGCCGGGGTTGTGCTTTACGTATTCCCGGAAGGTGATGAGGCTGGCCAGGGAGGCGACCAGGGTGCCTACGCCACCGATGTTGACACCGATCAGGAGATCGGCATAGTTCCCTGTGAACTGGGACAGGAGAATGGCGGAAGGGACGTTGCTGATGCATTGACAGGATAGGGCACTGAACAGGAGGGTGTTCCGCTCCAGCAACGTGGAGAAGGCCCTGCGGACGGGGTCGATCCGTGCCATATTCCCGGCGAAGACGAAGAAAAATACAAAGGTCAGGAGCAGGGGATAGTCTACCATTTTCAGAGCCTTCCGATCTACAAACAGGAGGGTGGTGGGAATGATCACCAAACCCAGCCAGTAGGGGATCACGCGGAACACGATGATAATAGACAGGGTAAACAGAAGGAGATACAGTGTGGTGCGTTTAGGCTCCAGGGGGATCTGTTCATCATCGACGGAAAGAGGCTCGGACTTGATAAAAAGACAGCAAACAGTGATCAGAGCCACAGAGATCACGAAGGGGAGTGCCATAATGCCCATAAATTCATTGGTAGGAATCTGGAACTTGGTATACAGGTACAGATTCTGAGGATTGCCGAAGGGGGTCAGCATACCGCCTAAGTTAGCGGCGATGTTCTGCATAATGAAGGTAAAGGCCATATGCTTCTCCTTACCGGTGCAGGACAGGACGAAGTAGCCCAGAGGCAGGAAAGTGAGCAGTGCCATATCGTTGGCAATGAGCATGGAGCCGATAAAGGTAATGTACACCAATGCCAATATAGCCATCCGTGTTGTCTTGAAGCTCTGCACGATCTTCCGTGCCAGCATATAGAAGAAGCGAATATTCTTCAGAGCACAGACCACAGCCAGGACGCAGAACAGACAGGACAAGGTCTTCAGATCAAAATACTCCAAATAGGCAGCATCCGGCGGAACGAAGAAGCAGGTGAGCAGGGCAGCAACCAAGGCAATGGACATGGTTGCATTCTTCTTAAAGAATGGGATCAGCTTTTTTACCATAACGATTCTCTCCTCTCAAGTAACGGAAGCAGATTGCATCAGCGGCTGCGCAACGCAAAACAGCAACATTGTACTCCCGGAGGAGAGGAAAATCAAGGAGAATTTCTAAATTGAATTATTTTTGTAGAAGTGTTGATATTTGGAGGGTTATGTGATATATTTTATGTTAATGTCTGCTGAATCAGTCGCTACTGTGACTGATTTTACAGCATAGCCTTTTTTAAGGCAGTCCGTTGTAGATTATGATGTGTAGAGGAAAGGAAGGGAATCTATGGAACTGTTACAGCAAATCGAAGAAATGAAGAAGCATTTTGACAACGAGGAAATGGAATGCGTGGAGGAAATGATCCTGAAGGCTGCCCGGTATATCCGCGAGGTAGTCATCATGGAGACTACGGCACGGAATTTGATCGGTCGGAATGGTGAGGAGCTGCGAGAGGCAGTCAGCTCTACGGACAGCACCAGAAGAACCGCCCACAACAGTCTGATCTCTGCTACGGATATCGTCAACCGCCTGTGTGCGAACCACGGCTTGCCCCTGATCTATACCGGAGACAGCCTCCGCAGACACTATGGAGATTTTGCCCTGGCGCTGGTCACGGAGATTTTTGACAAGAGGGGCTAAACCCCCTTTACGGAGGGTGCATTTTCTGATATAATGGGAGAAAACAGAAAAAGGGGATAGATCTATGAGAATGCGAAAGCGTAATAATTTAGAGCCTCGGATGGAGGCCTGCTCCGCCATTTGGATCCGGGACGGTAAAGAACGGAAGGGTAAGTGGCTGGAGCTTATGCCCCATGCCAAGGAGATCCGTCTGGAGGTTGGCTGCGGCAAGGGAAAGTTCACTGTAGAAACTGCGGAGCAGCATCCCGATATTCTGTTCCTGGCGGTGGAATGCGTCAGAGAGGCTATGCTCCTGGGCATGGAACGTGCATTGCAAATGGGCCTGAAGAATCTGTTCTTCCTGTCCATTGATGCGGCAGAGTTGGAGGAATACTTTGAGGAAAGCGAGATCGACCTGCTGTATCTGAACTTCTCCGATCCCTGGCCCCGCAAGAAGAATGCCAAACGCCGCCTCACCTTCCGCAGCTTCCTGGAGAAGTACAAGAAGGTCCTGAAGAACGGTGGCGAGATCCACTTTAAGACGGACAACGCCCCCCTCTTTGAGTGGTCCCTGGAGGAGTTCGAGTTCTGCAAGCTGGAGATCCGCAATCTGACCAGAGACCTCCATGCCAACGGCCCTGTAGGCATTATGACCGGCTATGAGGAAAAGTTCTACGAGCTGGGGACTCCCATCAATCGCTGTGAGCTGATCATTCACAAATAATTCCATGTATGAGAATAGGTTTCGACGGGTATCCTGTGCAATAGTCGTCGAAACCTATTTTTGCAAAATTTTTTTCGTTTTTCTGTCGAAAGGGTCTTGCGGAATGAAAAAAACTGTGGTAAAATGTATTAGATTGTGCGCTCATGGTTATTTAGGGCCGTCCGCCCCTATGCTTTTCAAGCATTTTTTGTAGAAAACCAAGGAGAGCCCACAGGAGGATCCCGTCTCAAACACGGGAATGGCAAGGACGAAACGAATTTACGAACAAGAGGTGCGTTCATGGCTACCACAAACAAACATACGCAAGATAACGGAGAGCTCATGGGTTCTCTGAGCAACCTGATCAGCAAGGGCCGCAAGGACGGTATGCTCACTACAGAAGAGGTCATGTCCGTGCTGGAGAAAATGGATCTGTCCCCCGAGAAGATCGAGGAGATCTATGATTCTCTGGAGGATATGGGGATCCAGGTCATGGCTGCAGACCCTGCCGAGGCTACCCTGGCACTGCCCACTCTCCTGGACGATGAGGAGCTGGGACTTCTCCCGGAGAACGAGGAAGAAGAGCCCCTGGTAGACCCTGTAGAGCTGGCTGCAGAATATAATCTGGATGATCCTGTGAGAATGTATCTCAAGGAGATCGGTCAGATCCCCCTCCTGACTCCCGACGAGGAGCAGCGTCTGGCACAGAAGGTCTCCGAAGGGGATCAGAAGGCCAAGAACAAGCTGACAGAGGCCAACCTGAGACTGGTGGTCTCCATCGCTAAGAAGTACTCCGGCCGCGGCCTTCATATCCTGGATCTGATCCAGGAGGGCAATACGGGCTTGATCCGTGCTGTGGACAAGTTCGACCATACAAAGGGGAACAAGTTCTCTACATATGCTACCTGGTGGATCCGTCAGGCCCTTACCCGTGCCATTGCGGACCAGGCAAGGACCATCCGTGTTCCGGTGCATATGGTAGAGGTTATTAACAAGGCTACTCGTTGCAACCGCAAGCTGGTCCAGGAGCTGGGCAGAGAGCCTACCCTGGAGGAGATCGCCGATGCACTGAATCTGCCCATTGACAAGATCATTGAGGCTAACCGCACTGCAGCTGACACCCTCTCCCTGGATACCCCTGTAGGTGACGAAGAGGATACTACCATCGGCTCCTTCGTAGAGGACTACAACACCCCCGGTCCTGCGGATGCAACAAACCACACCCTTCTTGCAGAGGCTCTGAGCCAGATCTTAGATACGCTGACAGAGCGTGAGGCTGATGTCCTCCGTCTCCGCTTCGGTATGCATGACGGCAAGACCCATACCCTGGAGGAAGTGGGACAGCACTTCGGTGTTACCCGTGAGCGTATCCGCCAGATCGAGAACAAGGCGATCCGCAAGCTCCGCCATCCCAGCCGTGCTAAGAAGATCCGTGACTTCTACTGCTGATCAATCAAATGAAACCGACCGCAAGGATAGCTTCCTTGCGGTCGGTTTTGGTGTTATACTATCAATCCAGGATCTCACCGTAGGGAGTGTTGTTGTTTAGATTGTTCAGCTCCTCCAGCAGATCCTCTGCGGCAGCCTCTTCGTCTGCTC
Organism: Faecousia sp.; assembly: GCA_045594585.1. Lineage (GTDB taxonomy): Bacteria > Bacillota > Clostridia > Oscillospirales > Oscillospiraceae > JAZOXB01. The sequence continues at coordinate 8,146 of JAZNYV010000169.1, forward strand.
CCTCGGGAGCGGCAAGTGCTATCACAGGATCTTCCCGGGCGGTGTCCTTATCGGCAGCTTCGGCAGCAGCCTTCTTGCCGGCCTTAATGTCGTTCATCAGGTCCCGGAGCTGGCTCAGCCTGCGATAGTGGGCGGAGATGTTGTCGCACAGGGGCTCGTACTCGGCTTCATCCGGCTCCTCGTCGGTGATGAAGTCCTTGTAGTACAGCTTACCCAGCTTGGTGTACAGGCTGCGGATCTTCTCCTGCTCGGCAACGATCTGGACCTTGCACTTGGAGATGGCAGCTAACTGCTTGGCGGCATCTACGGCACCGTCGGCGGCTTTCTTTGCTTTTGCTTTCAGTTCTTCATAGTTGGGCATCATATGATTGTTCCTCCGTTTCTTGTTTGGTGGTATTACGATTGACTAACATATTTGCGGGATCGGGCTTCTTCCATACTGCAAGGAAGAGCAGAAGAGCCACAGCTCCCACGAAGCTGACCAGGGCAACGACCTGACTGGTACGCAGAGAGCCGCTCATAAGGCTGTCTGTCCGCAGGCCCTCAATAATGAAGCGGCCTAAGCCGTACCATGCCAAATAGCCCAAGAAGATCTGTCCGTCGAAGCGACGCTTCTTAGACAGGAAATGGAGCAGGATCAAGCCTGCAACGTTCCACAGGGACTCGTATAAGAAGGTGGGGTGGACCTGGATAAAGCCTTGATAGCCCCCCTCTATTGCCTTCTGCCGCAGCTCCGCAAGGGCAGGGGACTCCGCAAGATTGTTGAGACAGCTATCCGGGAGTCGCATGGCGAGGATATTGTCGCAATAGCCGCCGAAGGCCTCGCGGTTGAAGAAATTCCCCCAACGGCCAATGGCCTGACCGATGAGCAGACCTAAGCCTGCAACGTCTGCACTGGGCAGGAAGCGGGACCGACGCTCCTTGGAGGTGAGGCTGAACAGGGCGAAGCCCAGCACCGCACCGATCACGCCGCCGTAAATGGCAAGGCCTCCGTCACGGATATTGAGCCACCGGTCAAACTCTACACCGTACAGGATCACATAGTATAACCGTGCACCTACTACGGCACAGGGGACACCTACCAGGGCAACGTCCAAAATGTTGTCCACAGTGAGCCCGAAGGTCTTGCTGCGGAGCATACAGTACAGCACTGCCAGGAACAGACCGAAGGCAATGATCACGCCGTAAAAACGGATCTCAAAGTCAGTGCCGAATAGGTTAAAGCCGGCAGGGGGATCTATATTCTCGATCCCGAGACCGGGGAAGCTAATGGGCAAATCTTCTAAAACTCTCATGTGACATCCTCCAAAGGATCAACTACTGCCAGTGCAGAGCGTTCCCGGCACACGGCATCGGTCAAAAAGTCCAAAACGCTACGGGGAGTAATGGTTTCGTACTCTCCCGGGAAGGTGAAATACTCATAGCTCTCGAATTCGTAGGCACAGATCCGATAGCAGATGGCAGAGAAGCTGTCAAGATCCCGGAGCCGCCTGCCCAAGAAGGAGCGGAGCAATCGGTCAAACAGAGCCCCGTCGAAGCCTTCCTCGCCAATGCGGTGTGCCTCCTCCAAAATGGCTTCGTATACCTTAACAGGGTCCGGGCTGTCGCCGCTTACGGAAAGGAGACAGGCGTCCTTGATGCTCTCGTAGCCCACGGAGAAGGCACTGTCGATCAGACCCTCTTCGTACAGCCTGGTGTATAGGGGGGAGGCCTCGCCTGCCAAGATCTCTGCTGCCAGCTCTCCTACAAGCTCACGGTACATACAGTTCTCCTCTGTAGTGGGAGGGGGACAGGAGAAGCCAATGGAGAAGGTAGGCATGGAGATCTCCATGGAACGGTCCGTGAACCGTGGAGCTGTCAAGAGGGGGGCTTCACCATAGAGTCGTGTGGGAACCGGAGCAGGCTCCCGGGGAGTAGACTCTGCGGCGATGGCAAGGATCCTGTCCACAGGCAGGTCTCCCGCAACACACAGCACCATATTGGAGGGGTGGTAGAAGGCACTGTGGCAATCATAGAGCATCTGTGGCGTAATGTGGGAAATGGACTCTACACTGCCGGCAATGGGTACGCTAACGGGATGGAGGGGGAACATGGTGCGGAACAGATCCTCGACAACACGGGAGTCTGCGCTATCCTCGTACATAAGGATCTCCTGGGCGATAATGCCACGTTCCTTGTTTACGCTTTCTTCTGTAAAGTAGGGGGTTGTTACCATACGGAGCAGGAGGGAGAGACAATCCTCAAAATGCTCCGTGCAGAAGAAGTGGTAGGCTGTCATGGTGTAAGAGGTGAAGGCGTTAACGGAGGCACCCCACTCGGCAAAGAGTGCATTGGCATCCTCATGGGGCATATCGAACATCTTGTGCTCTAAATAGTGGGCAATGCCGTCGGGGACAGTGTGTTCCGTGCCCTTAAGAATAAACTTCGTGTCAATGGAGCCGAAGTCCACTGCCAGGAAGGCCAGCTTACGGGCAAAATCCTTCTTGGGGACCACACGGATCCGCAGACCGTTTGGCAGACGGGTCTCATAGAGACTCTCACCGATGAGAGGGTATTGCTTTACATTCATTCCTCTACCCCCTTTAAGAAATATATGGTATCCAGGGAAAGCTTGTTGGCGGCGGCCACTACGTCACTGACCGTCAGCTTCTTGACCTGCTCCACCTGCTCGGCCAGATCGGGGAAGGGAGCCACGCCTTGCCATATGAAGAAATCATCAAGGCGGTTAGGTGCATCCATGGCGGCATACAGTGCAGATAAGGTCTGGGTCCGGGTGGACTCCAGCTCCTCTGAGGTAATGTCCCCGCGTTTGCAGGCCTCCAGCTCAGCTAAGATGGCGTCTCTGGCGATCTCGTAGTTCTCCAAGTCAATGCCTGCAGTGATAAGCATGATGCCCTTGCATCGCAGATAGGTGGAAGAGGCATAATAGCACAGGGACCGTTTTTCACGGACATTGCAGAACAGCTTGCTGGTCATGCCCACCCCCAGGATCCCGTTAAGGAGGTTCAGGGCTATGAATTCCGGAGCTGAAGGATCCATATCGATCCGCAGACCCATGACCAGCTTGCCCTGGGAGACCTTCATGGTCTCGCTGATCTCACGGACCCGGGTAGCTACAGGGATCCGCTTGGTATGGGTCTGCTCCCAAACAGCCTCCTTGCGGTGGGCGAAAATGGGAGCGAAGAGGGCGGCAGCCTCCTGGGGAGCCAGTCGTCCGCCGTAGAAGATCTCTATGGAGCAGTTCTGCAGAACGTGCTGATAATGGGCCCACATAGCCGGAGCAGTGATCTGCTCTACGTCCTCAATGGTGCCTAAACGGGGGACCTGATAGTCCTCATCCTGACACATATGGTGGAACATACGTAGGTTGGCATAGCTCCGCTTGTCGTTAATGGAAGCCTCCAGAGCACGGATCAGGTTCCGCTTCTCCCCCTCTACGTAACGTTGGCAGAAGCAGCCGTCCTCGGTATAGGGATGATAGAGGATCTGATCCAGGAAATCCAGGATACCTGCAAGGATCCCTCCCCCGGGGACGAATCGATCCTCTAAGAAATCGGCGTAGAAGCCGAAGAGCTTAGCCTCTCCGTTGCGACGGATCAGAGTGCCGAAGGCAGCACCGTACAGCTCATCCAGACGAGCGGTGATCCGGCCCATATCCGGGAACTTCTCTGTGCCTCGCAGGAGGACACTGGGCAGGAGTGCGTCTAAAGAGGCGTTCTCCCTGTTGTGCTGCCGCAGGAAGTTCACGCTGAAGCAGCCGGTTTTAAATTTATAGGATTGCATTGCTCTGAGAGTTACGCCGGGAGCAATGAGAATATTGGTGGTCAAAAGTGAGTCTTCCTTTCAAAAGGTGGTTGGGAGTATGGTCTTCCCTTATATTATACACATTTTTTTTAGAAAAGAAAGAGTTTTAAAAAATATTACTTGTTTTTTACTGAGATATTTAGTAAAATGAGTGTGTTTCGTATTTGAGAGAGTATATTATATCAAAAAGGATGAATCAAACATGGAATGGTTAGAATTGACCCTCTCCACCGCCTCGGCAGGAGTCGAGCTGTTGTGCATGGAATTGACGGAGGCAGGCTTCGACAGCTTCGTTGTGGAGGATGAAGAAGAATTTGAAGAATTTCTAGAGACCTCCCGGGATTACTGGGACTATGTAGACGAGGACCTCAGTGCCAAGATGACAGGGGCCTCCCGTGTGCGGCTGTACCTGGAGGAGGACTCCGCAGAGGAGCGGCTCGCCCTGCTCCGTGAGCTGCTGCAGGAGCTGCCCGGACGGTATCCTGCCTGCGACTTCGGCACACTGACCATGGCTCTGGAGAATGTTCCCAATGAGGACTGGGAGAACTCCTGGAAGCAGTATTACCGGCCCCTGCCTGTAGGGGATCGGTTCCTGGTGGTGCCCCAATGGCTCCATGTAGAGGATACAGAGGGGAGACTCCCTGTGATCCTGGATCTAGGTCTGACCTTCGGTACAGGTGCCCATGATTCTACCCAGATGTGTATGCGTGCCCTGGAACGGCTGGTACGGGGAGGGGAGCGTGTTGCAGACCTGGGAAGCGGAAGCGGCATCCTGTCTGTCTGTGCCCTGCGTTTAGGGGCCGACAGTGCCGTAGCCATTGATATTGATCCTGCCGCCGAGCATATTGCCACAGAGAATGCCGCCCGGAACGGCTATGAGCATCCCCGTTTCACTGCCTGTACAGGAGATGTGATCCGGGACCGCCAGACCATGGAGCGTCTGGCTGAGGGCGGCTATGACATTGTCTGTGCCAATATCGTTGCCGGTGTTCTGATCGATCTTGCTCCCGTGGTTCCTTTATTCCTACGGGAGGGGGCACCCTTCCTGTGCTCCGGCATCTTACGGGAACGGGAGGCAGAGGTCCGTGCCGCCTTAGAGAATGCAGGCCTGCAGGTAGCAGAGGCGGAGCATACAGAGCAGTGGTGCTGTTTCGTGGCCTACCGTAAGGGCTGAGAGGAGAGACCGCTATGCTACGATTAAGATACCGACACAGAGTCCGCCTGCGGAAGCTGGGCAGATTCCTCCTCATTGCCATGGGAGCCTTGGCGCTTATAGGGATCCTTGCCCTGGTGTATGCAGACAGTTTGGTTACCTATGATCGTGAGGGGGCTCATTTGGGAGCCCCTCCCACAGAGGCAACGGAGGAGTCCCGTCCCACAGGGGATCGTCCTGTGATCCTTAACCCCATTATAGAGGTCCAGACAGGCTCCGTGGCACCTACCAATATTATTGACGTAGGCGGAGTCTATATTACCACCTCTATGCTCCAGAATATGGACAAGGTCATGGAGCTCCTCCGTGCCATGGAGGAGCCGGGAGCTGTTCTGCTGGAGCTTAAGAGTGATTTCGGCAACTTCTATTATTCCAGCAGCTATGCCTACGGCAACCACCCGGAGGGCATTGACATTGATGCTGTGGACAGGCTGATCACCTACCTGAAGGACAACGGATTCTACATGATCGCATCTATCCCTGCCTTTCCCGATCGGGCATATGTTGTAGAGAATGACCAGCTATGCATTAGGGAAATAGGAGGATACGGCTGGATGGACAGCCGTGGCTGCTACTGGTTGGATCCCTCCAACGATGCAGTGGTTTCCCGATTGATCCAGCTTGCGAGAGAGCTGACAGAACGGGGCTTCCGTGAGATATGCTTCACGGGCTTCCAATTCCCTGAGGGAAAGGGCTATACTTATGGCTCAGACAAGAGTGAGTCTGAGGTGATCCGAGAGGCCGCCGAGGAGATCAGTGACCATTTTGCCAAGAGCGAGATAATGATCTCCTTTGCAACCGAGGCCACGGACTTCCCCACGGCAGGGGGCAGGGTCTATATCCCCAACATAGACGGCTCCCAGGTAGAGCGGTTTGCCGGTGCCTACGGACAGTCTGAGACGGTCCGTGAGCTGGTATTCCTGGCAAGCTCCAAGGACGCCAGATTCGAGAAATACGCGGTGCTCAGACCCCTCATGTCCGAATCCTAATGAAAGAAAGGTGTAACTTGCTTTGAATTTGTTACTACACGGTGTGCATAGCCATGACGGAGGCTTTTGGGCAACGGTTCTCCAAGGGGGCAAGGATGCCTTATTAGACAGCCTCCTCAGCATTCCCATTCTGCTCATAGCCTATTTTGCTATGGAGCTGCTGGAGAACAGCAAGCGGTTCAACGAGGACATCCTCCACGGCTATTCCAGGAAGGCAGGTCCCCTCTTGGGCGGCCTGCTGGGAGCTGTTCCTCAGTGCGGCATATCCGGTGCTGCAGCCACTCTGTTCTCTACCGGTGCCGTTACAGTGGGAACCATGCTTGCAGTGTTCTTCTCCACCTCCGACGAGATGCTGCCTATTCTCCTGTCTGCTCTTACGGATCGTTCCGTCTCTGTAGGACGGGTTGCATGGATCCTGGCAGGCAAGGCGGCTCTGGGCGTAGCCCTGGGCTATGTTGCAGACCTGCTTCTGCGGTCTGTGATCCGCCCCGGCAAGGATATCAGCAGCTTCTGCGAAAGGGAGCACTGCCACTGTGAGGAGACGGGGCATCCCCTCCTCCTGGCCCTCCGCTCTGCTATAAGGCATACCCTTAAGATCGCAGTGATGCTGATTGCCGTAAACTTCCTGCTGAATTTGGTCTTTGCCTTTATCGGCATGGAACGGCTGTCCTCCTCGATCCTTAGGACTCCCGTCCTTGGTGTGATCTTCCTGGCTCTCTTTGGTCTGATTCCCAATTGCTCTGTTTCCGTGATCCTGACTCGCAGCTATCTCAGCGGTATTATTGGGGTAGGGGGACTCTTTGCAGGCCTTCTGTCCAATGCAGGTATCGGTCTGCTGGTCCTGTACCGCAACAACAAGAACCGTCGGGAGAATTTGATCATCACTACTACTCTTTTTGCCCTAAGTGCAGTTGTAGGTATGGTGCTGTCTCTGTTCTTCTGATACATTATGTCATACAGAAAGAGGAAAGAACTATGATTGATTTTGTCGCAATGGAAGAAAAGCTGATCCCCAACTTCAAGGGTGGCGAAGGCACCTTCGCTGTTAAGATGTTCACCGACGAGAACAACAAGGTCCTTCACGGACGGCTGGTTCCCGGCTCCTCCATCGGTGTTCACTGCCACGATACCTCCTCCGAGATCATCTACATCCTCTCCGGTGTAGGCACTGCCCTCCTGGAGGGGCAGGAGGAGATCCTTACCCCCGGTCAGTGCCACTACTGCCCCAAGGGCGGTACACATACCCTCATGAACAAGGGAACGGAGGACCTGATCTTCTTCGCTGTAGTCCCCGAACAATAATACTGTTTCTTGATAAAATGGTTTAAAACCCATTTTGTTGCAGGATGAACATCCTGCCCCGCCTTTGGCGGCTCTGCCGCCATGCCGCTTATGAGCGGCATAATAAAACGGCTAAACCGTTTTATTAGAAATAAGTATAAGCACAAAAGAACTGCTTCCACCGAAAGCAGTTCTTTTTGTGTATGGAAACGGGAGCTGCCCAATGGACAGCTCCCTGTAGATATATGGATCAGATCTTGCCGTTGCAGCCGAGGACGTTGATGAGCTTGTGCTTAACGGTCTCCTTGATGTTTGCACGGGCGGGCTTCAGATACTCACGGGGATCGAAGTGAGAGGGATGCTCTGCAAAGTACTTACGGATGGTGCCGGTCATGGTCAGACGGAGGTCGGAGTCGATGTTGATCTTGCAGACAGCCATACGAGCAGCCTCACGGAGCTGATCCTCGGGAACGCCGATGGCACCGGGCATTGCACCGCCGAACTGGTTGATCATCTCAACGTAGTTCTGAGGAACGGAGGATGCACCGTGGAGAACGATGGGGAAGCCGGGCAGACGCTTGGCGACCTCTTCCAGAATGTCGAAGCGGAGCTGGGGCTTGGTGCCGGGCTTAAACTTGTATGCGCCGTGGCTGGTGCCGATGGCGATAGCCAGGGAGTCACAGCCGGTACGGGCTACGAATTCCTCGACCTCCTCAGGACGGGTGTAGGAGGAATCCTCGGCGGAGACACAGACGTCGTCCTCGATGCCTGCCAGGGTACCCAGCTCGGCTTCGACTACGACACCGTGGTCATGTGCATACTCTACAACACGCTTAGCCAGCTTGATGTTCTCCTCGAAGGGAAGGCTGGAGCCGTCGATCATAACGGAGGTGAAGCCGCCGTCGATGCAGCTCTTGCAGGTCTCAAAGTCGGGACCGTGGTCCAGGTGGAGAGCGATGGGGATCTGGGGATTCTCGATGACGGCAGCCTCAACCAGCTTGGTCAGGTAGGTGTGGTTGGCGTAGGCACGAGCACCCTTGGAAACCTGGAGGATCACGGGAGACAGGGTCTCTGCACAGGCTTCGGTGATACCCTGCACGATCTCCATGTTGTTGACGTTGAAAGCACCGATGGCGTAGCCGCCCTCGTAAGCCTTCTTGAACATTTCGGTAGTTGTTACCAGAGGCATAAACAAGACTCCTTTATTTTTTATTTCCGTCCATATTATAGCAGGAATTTGAGAAAATGCAAGTGTTTTTTATATTTTGCTACGGTTACTTAGGGAATACCACACTTCCTTGACCTCTTCCTTGGAGAAGCCCATCCTGTCATATAATTTCATGGCAGGGAGGTTCTCCTCTGCACATACAAGGCGGACCCGCGGCCCCTCACTGTGGGCACACAGGGCACTGACACAGGCGGCACCCATTCCGGGGCGGAGGGAGGCTACGCTCATGAGCATACCCTCCTGTATCTGCCCGATGCCTATGAGCTCCTTGCCCATGCGGATATCGTACCGTCCCTCCTCTGAAGGGGTAGATTGGGCAGCGGGGACCTGACGGAAGGTACGGCGGTACTGCTCCAGCCACAGGACGGGATCTTCTACGGGGACAGCGACTGCCTCTGTAGCAGGCAGGGCAGCTCTGTCTATACTGCGGTAGATCAAACGGGCATAGAGGGGGAAGGCAGACAGATCCATATCTCCGGAGAAATAGACCCTCTCTGCACCTGCCATTGAGCAGAAGCTTTGGCACTCTTTTATGAGGCCCTCTATAGAGCCGTAAAGCGTGCGGATCCATACGAAGGCATCTCCGCGGAAGGGGATCTCGTGGAGGATCAGAGTCGCCATACCGTTGGCGGCTGTAAATAGGGGAATGTCTCTCATCTTACAGTAGCTCCGGGTCGTAGGCGGCACGGACACCGCCGATGAACTTGGGACGGGTCCTGGCAGCCAGGAGGAGGGCATCTCCAATGTGATCTGCAGACAGGCGGAGGGGAACGGCAACCTCCTTCAGATGCATCCCTATGAGAGTGCCGCCAATATCCAGCCCTGCATCTGCACGGATATGCTCCACAGCCACAGGCTGACGGAAGCGGCGGTATGCCGCAGTGGCGAAGGAGCCTCCGGCCTTAGGCTGGGGGACCACATTGACACGGGGTAGGAAGGGGACAGCCTCCCGTTCCACGATCAAGGCACGGTTCAGATGCTCACAGCACTGGGCTGCTACATAGACACCTGCATTGTCAAATACGCTGTATAGTGCGTCAAAGAGGGCATCTGCAACCTCGGGACGGGAATCAGAGCCAATACGGCTGCCACAGACCTCACTGGTGGAACAGCCGATGACCACCATATCTCCCTTCTGTAGCCTTGCCTTCTCTATCAGCTCCCTTGCCAAGGCACGGGCAGTATCCATGAGTTTTTCCATATGTGACCTCCTATTGTTTTTATATATTATAGTATGCATCCACAGGAATGTCAATTAAAAATCCAGGGATAGATCGTATACCTGCTTGAGCATCATGACACCGATGGGCAACAGTACCATTCCCGGTACGCCGAAGAGACGGAAGCCCCCATAGAGGCTCAGGAGGGTCAACAGAGGATGAAGACCGATCTGCTTCCCTAAGAATCGAGGCTCTAAAATGGTCCGTGTTACAGAGACTGCACCGTATAGGAGTAGCAGACCGATCCCCAAGGGGGTATCTCCCCGTAGGAAGGACAGGAGCCCCCAGGGGATCAGTATGATCCCCGTGCCGAAGACAGGGAGGGCATCGATCAGAGCAATGGGGATCGCCATCAGAAAGCCTCGGGAGAAGCCCAGGAGCAGGAAGCCCAGAGCACACAGCCCGAAGGATACGGCGGAGAGATAGAGCTGACTCTTTGCGTAGCCTCCCATAGCACTCTTTAAACGGTGGAGAAGGGCCCTGCCTTTTTCCCATAAGCCTTGGGGAATGTGCTTCTGAAGGAGACTGCCGATCTCCTTGGGATCAACGGCGAAGAAATAGGCAGACAGCAGGGTGGTTAGAATAAACAGGATCAGATTGGGGATCCGTGACAGGAGGCCGGCTGCACCGCTCAGGAGCCACTCTGACAGGGAGCTTAGGAACAGGCTGCCTCCTGCAAAGAGCTGCTCTACCCATTGGGCCGCAGGCTGATCCAGACCCTCCGGCAGCCTGTCTGCCAGGGACAGGAGCTTGCTGTATAGCAGCTCCAGAGCAGGGGACAGCTCCTCTAACAGGGAGGGGAGCTTCTTTGCAAGGGCTTGCCCCTCTGCAACGAGGAAGCGGAATAACAGCCACAGCAGAACGCTTACCAGGAGGAACACAATGGATACCCCGAAGATCCCGGATACGGTGGTATTCCAGCTCCGGGGGCGGAAGCGACGGGCTGCATGGGCCATCAAATAACCCAGCAGGAAGGGAAGGCCTACGGGTAACAGCAATACAGCACACAGCCACAGCCCCACAGCTCCTAAGAGGATGTACAGCAGAATATTCCAGGGATGCTTCATATGATCTCACCTTACCGTGTTAGGATAAACGGATAAGCTCCGCAATGATATTTTAGACCGATACGGAACAAATATACCCCTTTCCCTACGGGGATCCCATACCCCCGTTACCATGCACATCTCCGGGCTCCCCCTTTATTGTATGAACCACCATACCTGACCGTAGAGACAGCTGTCCCTACAGTGGGATACGATACAGGTTGCCAAATCTCGATTTATGGAGCTGTTCGATTCCCGTACCATGCAACATATCATCGTACAAGGCTGTCGTAGGGCAAGCTGTCCTACGGGATAGTGCGTGATTTGGTGGTTTGTGCTTTTTCAAACAGCTCGACAAACCGGAATTTGGTGGTAGATACAAGGTAGGGGGCTGTCTCGATCCCGAGACAGCCCCCTTTGATAGTGGGTTTTCGGTTGGAATGGATGCTTCTAATGGACGATATTAGAGGGGATCGAGGGGAAGCTCATCGTCTCCCGGTATGTACTCGCCACTGAAAGTGAGGATATCGGCTTCAGGGAAGAGAACGATCTCGATCTCGGTATCAAGGAATAATTCTTTCATCATAATTACCTCATTTTTTAAAATTAGTGTTAAGCAGTTATTCTGCAGGCTCAAAGAATCTGTTTGCGGCCCGGTTGTACAGGTACAGAGCTGCACACACGTCCTTCAGGATGTCGGTACTGGTGTCCTTGCTGCGGACGGACTGACAATAGGTCAGGGGGCTGTAGGTAACATCGGCTTCCTGTACGCCGTCGTTGACGGTGACGGTGAATTCCATATCCAGCTCGGGAGCGGCAATGTCAGTGACATCCACACTATACAGACCGCTGCGGTAAGTAACTGCCAGGGGAGCACCGTTATAGGTTACGGTAAAGCTCTCTGCTACGGAAGGATCCACCCGGAAGAAGTAGCGGAGAGTGGTCTCAGACTTCAGGATCAGGGAAGCACCTACAAGGTTGACCAGCTCCGTACCCTGGGGCTTAGTGATGGGATAACCGTCGATGACCACGTCGGTGTAGTCAGCCTTCTCCAGGTCTGCATCTGCAAGACGCTCGGTGTGATAATTAAACTGGAGCTGAGAAGCGGCACCGTAGCGGAGCATAGCATCCAACAGATCCATGAGAGCCTCGTTGTCAGCTAAATTCTCACGCTGGTTGTCTGCATAGGCCTTAACGGAGTAGATGTATTCCTCTGTGGAGAGACCGTCGCCGTAGAAGAACTGTGCGGTAATGGTGTCGGTCATTTCCTTTGCACTGACCTCGCAGGAGAAGATGTAGGCATTGGTGCCTCTGACCTGTTTCTCTACGCTATCCCGGATGTAGACCAGTCGGTCCTCCTTGCCCTCCTGCTTGAAGAGCATATAGGCGTTGGGATCGAAGGAGACCTCATCACAGAGGCTCATATAGAAGTTTACAGCAATGTTGCCGTTGAGGCTGATAGAACGGGAGATCAGTTCTACATCGGGAGCCATAACGGGAATCAGCTCCACATCGTAGTAATCTGTTCCGGCGGGCTTAATGTTACTGGTGGCATAACCACCGAACTGATTATAGGTGCTTGCACGGAATATGAGACCGCGGCCTTCTTTTTGAGCAGATACACGCCAAGTGCCGTTGGTGCCTTCGGCAATGGTCCATACGTAAGACGCAGTGTCTTCACCCAAATCAGTGCTGGAGGCGTACTTCAGATAGTTTCCGTCGGGGGCCTGAATCGTCCAACCGCCGTCTACATTAGACAGTGTAACCAGGAATCCTTCAGCATCAGACTTCGTGATCTTACCATCGGTAACTGTGACGACGGTGCCATCTATCTTCTTTCCGAAGGTGTTGCTCATAGCGTAATATGTACCGTTTACATTGGCTGCGATGACATACTGACCGGCAGCTACAGTAGGTTTAGTGTAGCCACATACAGTACAGGTGCCATCTACCATGCTGTGTCCGGTAGCGGGAACAACTTCGGTCTTCTCGTAATCACATACGGAGCAGGTGAAGGTTTTAATGCCGTCTTCGATGCAGGTGGGAGCGGTAGTGATGATACCATCGTCCATACTGTGACCGGTGGCGGGGATGGGCTCGGACTTCTCTGCTTCGCAATCGGGGCAGGTATAGGGAGTGTAGCCGTCCTCAGTACAGGTGGGCTCAACGGGAGTACCTGCTGTCCATGCATGGTCTACAGCGGGGAGCACTTCGGTCTTGGTCTCACCGCAGAGGGTGCAGGCATAGACCATGGTGCCCTCTGCATTACACTTAGGCTCAGTAGTGACCTGACCTTCGTCCCAACTATGGACGCAAGCGGGCTTCACATCGGTATAGAACTGGAAGTAGAATTGGTCATTGCTTTGTATACCGTATACAGTGAAGAGCTCCTTGTAGAACTCAAGAGCTTGGTTGGTAGTGCCATTATAGGCGGCAGCCTTGTTCGTGATCTGGAAGGTAGAATCCTCTGCGTTTACAAGGCTGGGGATCCAATAAGTAAGCTCAGACGATTCATAATCCTGATAATCGCCATAGAACAGGTTGTTTCCGGTTTCTCCACTGGTTAAGAACCGGTTGCTATGGTCCATGACACGGAAAATCGCGGGATCCTCCCAAGGGAAATATTGAAACTGGAAAACAGCAGTATCTTCTGCCGTGGTCAGGACCCCGTTTTCTACAGTGACAGCAGAGCCGGTCAGCTTTTCTCCTGAAGCATTCAAGGAGATGGCCATGCCGCTGGCGGGATGGTAAATGACAGCGGTGGTTGCTTCGGGCAACTTCTCTAAGGTAGTGAGGTAGAACTGCTTGCCGGGAGCATCCTTGCTGCACATAGTGCAGTAGCCCTCTTCATAGCTGTGGGGGATCATGGGGATCGCAACATCCTGTTGATTGCAATATGCGTTGCAATCGATGCAGAGGTTATAGGTTTCCTTCTTGCCCTCATAGTAGCAAGTGGGATCCAGAAGGATGTTCTCAAAGGGCTCGGTACCGGGAGTATGTCCCTTGGCGGAAATGATTTCCTGCCATTTATTGCCACAATCGGCACAGTACCAATCGTTGTAGCCGTCGCTGATGCAGTCAGCAGGCTGGGTATAGGTGATGGTCTTGCCCTCATGCTGGCACTCGCCGGTGTTTGCAGGGACATACTTGTAGAATTGAACATTATAATATTGGGTATTTGCCGATTTGTCAGTATAGCAAGCAAAACGAGGATTAGTTACATTCCACCAAATGACTCGTGCCGGGGTGGATGCATTCTTAATAGTAGCATTTCCCTCTGCATCGAAGGTGACAGTCCAGGAGGTCTTGCTGTTGAGTGTTGCGTTGACATTAAGCGAATTTCCACTCGTCCAGTAAAGATACATTCCGTCATGCATGAATGCAAACGTACCATCCTGATTTCCTTCTACAACTTCAAGAACGTAGAGCTCCTGTACGGCATCAATATATGCGGTGCCAATTCCGTACTTGGTGGAAGTGGTGGAAATTCCGGACAACTCCATGCTAGCGCCTTCAGAAACGAGAACGACCTTATCGCCTACTGCAATGGAGGTTGCTAATTCAAAACCGCCCTCGGAAACGGGCTCTTCATAGTCACAGTAGTCGCAGACGCCGTCTGCGTAGGTGCATTCTGATTTCTCAGACAGGTCACAGCGGCTGCAGGTGATGGTGTGGGTGCCGTCGTTGTTGGGCGTGTAGGTTTCGTCATGACCCAGGGCGGGGGTGATCTCCTGATCACTCAGAGAGATGCCGCAGGTGGCACAGATGATGCCTGCACTCATGCCGGGCTGGGTACAGGTGGGCTCGGAGCCTGCAACCTGCTTCTCGGTGTGACCGGTTGCGGGAATGGTCTCCTGCTCCTTGGTGGTCTCACCGCAAACGGAGCACTTGCTGCCTGCGGTCAGACCGTCTTCGGTACAGGTAGCAGCCTTTCCTGCAACCTCCACCTCGGTATGACCTGTAGAGGGAATGACCTCCTGCTCTTGGATCGTCTCACCACAGACGGAGCAAACAATGCCGTCGGTCAGACCGTCCTCGGTACAGGTAGCAGCCTTTCCGGGAACCGTATCCTCGGTATGCCCCAAAGCACCGCCGCTGACGGAGAACTTGAAGATAAACAGCTCGGAAACATAGCCGGCATTGTTCTGATTGGATGTGGAGTATGCACCGAACTTGCCGCCAGAATGCTGGTAATAAATACCACGAGTGGTTGCGGTGGAATTCATTACAAAGCCACCATTGCTTGCAGGCTCCATGCCCCAAGCATATTCGGTGGAACTGGATGTGAAATTAGTGCTGGAGTTATAAGCAAGGAAGTCACTGCCGTTATTCAGAGCATAGCCATCGCTGCTGGCCTTAATGGTCCATACGGGGAGAGCGTCGGCGATAACCTTATTGCCATCTACGGTAACGGTAACAGGATCGATCTTGCCGGAAATGGTAGTATCCAGTGCTTTATACGAACCGTCCACATTGGCAACGATAACGATCTGATCGTTATCCTTTAGCTCATCGACACTGTTAATGAGAATGTAGCCGGATTCACCTTCCTGCTCGGCTCCGCAGTAGGAGCAGGTAATGGGGGTGGTGCAGGTAGCGTCCAGCCAGTTGTGATCCACCACGGGGACCGCCTCGGTCTTGACAGCATCGCAGTAGAGGCACTTGTAGCTGATCTCGCCTTCGGCCTGGCAGGTAGGAGCCTTGGTCTGTGTGCCCTCTTCGCTGTAGGTGTGGTTGTCGGGCTCAGCAGGGAGGACCTCGGTCTTAGAGAAACCGCAATAGATGCAATCGTAGCGGGCTTCGCCCTCTGTCTGACAGGTGGGAGGGGTGACCACTACAGCCTCACCGTATTCGTGGATCCCTTCGGTCCCGTCGGGGTAGGGGTATACAATAGTATTCTCTGCCTTGGTATTATCATCGAAGATAGGAGTGGTATAGTAGTTGACACGGAGGGTATTGCCCTTGATGGCCAGACCATAAAGGGCGTTGTCCCCGGTAAGGCTCGGAGTATGTAATTCCTTGACACTGTTGTCTGCGGGGACGTATTCATAAACTGTTGTGGGAGAGGTAAAAAACAGTCTTTTGCCGTCGGTTGCCAATCGGCTAAAGTTACCGGAATAGACATAACCGTCTCCGGCAGGCCAACTGCCTTCGATCTTGTACAGAGCGGTGCTTGTCGTCTCATCAGTCCAGGAGCAAAGCCAACCGCTGGAGTTGATGTAGTAAATGGTGTCGTTTACCAGGCAGAAAGCGGAAGTCACATCCTGCCAGAAGGCAGTGTCATATTCGGCATTTGCGGGATTGCCGGAAAAGTCGTCTGCATTGTGAGTTTTCTTGAGCTTGTCGGTGGATACAAGGAAATCAACATGCTCCACATAACCGTCTACATCATTAACAGGATCGTCCCAGGTGACATCTACGTGGTATTCCTTGCCATCAAGCTCCAGAATGGACCATGCATGGTTCAGAGTATCGGACTTACACAGACCGCAGTTGATACCGAACTGCATCATGAGATAGGCGTAAGCCTCGGCATAGCCCTGACATACAGCAGTGCCTTCTACCAGGAGGTTATAGGCGGAGTACTTGCCTTGATTCTGAGGGAGGTCAAGGGTGGGTAAATGGTACTCGTAGTTGGCTACCAAATAGTCATGGACAAGGATCGCAAGCTCAAGCTCGGTCAGCTCGGTCCGCTGGAACAGACACATAATCTCCTGAGCGGCAAGCTCCAGTGCGGCGTGCTGGGCCATGCTGACTTCGTAGCTGTCCAAATGGGTATAGGTAACTGTGGTAATGACGTTGCTGCTGTTGGCATAGCCACCTATGGAATAAATGAAGAATAACTCGGGGTCGCCCCAGATCAGCTCACGCAGAGCAGTAAAGACCTGGCCCTCGTTCTTGAGACCGAAGGAAGTGACATTCCAGGATTCACCGTTCATAATAGCTTCGTGAGCACTGAGTCTTAGTTGAGTCAGCTTGGTTGGGTCGGTGATTTGCAGCATTTCCATGAGCTGCTCATCGGTATAGTAGGTGTAGTTGGTACGGGATCGGGTGTGAGAAGCGATACGCCTCTCGGCCGGTGCGGCACTTGCAGGAAGGACCATGGTGAACATAGACAGGATCATTGCCATCACCAGGACCAAGGATAGGGCTCTGCGTGTTTTCATAGTGAACCTCCTTCATGAACGGGAGCATTGACACAGGCCGGGAAGATAGACCGGATTCCTGTAATGCTCGTATTTTTGGGGAATGTATAAAAACCCCACTAAATATATTATAACACTTAAATTCAAGATTTCAAGTAAATAATTGAAACTTTTCACCTTTTTTATATGTAATAGCCTACTGAGAATGACCGGTTCACCACCTCAGTCATGCTATCCCCCATGGAGACAGCCCTTGTCTGTGATAATTCCCGTCTGTTGTAGGTACCGTCTTATCTGACCGTAGGGACAGCCGAGGACGGCTGTCCCTACGGTCAGGTACGATGATCAGTGCAGTAAATTCCGGTTTGTCGAGCTGTTTGAAAAAGCACAAACCACCAAATCACGCACTATCCCGTAGGGCAGCTTGCCCTACGACAGCCTTGTACGATGATATGTTGCATGGTACGGGAATCGAACAGCTCCATAAATCGGAATTTGACGGGGGATACAAAAGGGGACCGCACACTTGTGTGTGCGGTCCCAGGGAGATTATTTTGCAGGCTTGAAGCTGTCCTTGAGGCTGACGGAGCGGTTGAAGATGGGATGCTCCGGGGTGGAATCCTTGTCGGGGCAGAAGTAGCCCAGACGCATGAACTGGAAGGCGGCAGGAGCCTTGGCATCTACCAGGGAGGCCTCTACCTTGCAGTCAGACAGGATCTCCAGGGATCCGGGGTTGAGGCACTCCAAGAAGTCCTTGTCGGCACCGTCGGGATCGGGATCGGTGAAGAGGTTGGAGTACAGACGGACCTCTGCAGCGGCGGCGGTATGAGCATCCAGCCAGTGGATGGTGGACTTGATCTTACGCCCGTCGGCGGGGTCACCGCCACGGGATTCGGGATCGTATTCGCAAAGGACTTCTACAAGGTTGCCCTCCTCGTCCTTCTTGAAGCCGGTACACTTGACCACGTATGCACCCTTGAGACGGACCTCGTTGCCGGGGAAGAGGCGGAAGAACTTGCCCACCTTCTCCTCCATAAAGTCGTCGGCCTCGATCCACAGATCACGGGAGAAGGTGATGGACCGGGTACCCATCTCGGGGTAGTTGGGGTGATTCTCAACCTCAAAGGTCTCAGTCTGACCTTCGGGATAATTGGTAACCGTAAGACGGATGGGCTTGAGAACTGCCATGACACGGGCGGCGGTCTCGTTGAGATCCTCACGGAGGCAGTGCTCTAAGAAAGCGTACTCTACGGTGGAAGCTGCCTTAGCTACACCGATACGCTCACAGAAGTTGCGGATGGACTTGGGAGTATAGCCACGGCGACGGAGGCCGCAGAGGGTGGGCATACGGGGATCGTCCCAGCCGTTCACTCTGCCTGTCTCTACCAGGAGACGGAGCTTACGCTTGGACATAACGGTGTAGTTGATGCCCAAACGGGCGAACTCGATCTGACGGGGCTTGGCAGGCAGGTCGCAGTTATCTACCACCCAATTATACAGGGGACGGTGTGCCTCGAACTCCAGGGAGCACAGGGAATGGGTGATATGCTCCATAGCATCCTCAATGGGATGGGCGAAGTCGTACATGGGATAGATGCACCACTTGTCCCCGGTGGTGTGATGGTGCATATGGTTGATGCGGTAGATAGCCGGGTCACGCATATTGAAGTTGCCGGAGGCCAGGTCGATCTTGGCACGGAGGGTCATGGCACCGTTGGGGAACTCACCTGCACGCATACGGCGGAACAGGTCCAGGCTCTCCTCGATGGGACGGTCACGGTAGGGGCTCCGTGCAGGGGTGTTGAGATCCCCCCGATACTCACGCATCTGCTCGGGGGTGAGCTGGCAGACGTAGGCAAGACCCTTGCGGATCAGGTCCTCTGCACACTCGTACATCTTGTCAAAATACTGAGAAGCGTAGTAGAAACGGTCGTCCCAATCAAAGCCCAGCCAGTGGATATCCTCCTTAATGGCCTCGACATACTCCACGTCCTCCTTGGTGGGGTTGGTATCGTCCATACGGAGGTTGCAGATGCCGCCGAACTTCTCGGCGGTGCCGAAGTCGATGCACAGGGCCTTGCAGTGGCCGATATGAAGATAGCCGTTAGGCTCGGGGGGAAAACGGGTGTGGACCTGCATACCCTCGTAGCGGCCGCCGGGGCCAATGTCTTCTTCTACGAATGCCTCGATGAAATTCTTGATCTCTGCCATAGTCATTTCCTCTTTTCAAAAAAGTTCCATGCTATTATATATCAAAATTCCCAAAACTGCAATACAGTTTCCGTACAGAACAGAAAAAAATAAAAACATTTTGTGAAATTGAAAGATTGTGCTTGTCAAAAAGCCCAATTTATTATAGAATAGAGGCAGACCCAATTCAGATAAAGGAGTGGTGTATCATGAATCAGCCCAAGTACCGCAGAGTCCTGCTTAAGATCAGCGGAGAGGCTCTGGCAGGGGATAAGCACCGTGGCTTGGACTTCGATGTGATCGGCAGTGTCTGTGATGTCGTTAAGAAGTGCGTAGAGACAGGCGTGCAGGTAGGTATTGTTGTAGGCGGCGGCAATTTCTGGCGTGGGCTCAAGGACGGCGGCGACCGCATGGAGCGTACCCGTGCGGATCATATGGGGATGCTGGCAACGGTCATCAACTGCATGGCTGTGGCAGACAGCCTGGAGCAGCGTGGGGTAGAGGTCAGAGTACAGACCGCTATCGAGATGAGCCGCATTGCAGAGCCCTACATCCGCGGCAAGGCCATCCGCCATTTAGAAAAGGGTCGAGTTGTCATCTTCGGTTGCGGAACCGGCAATCCCTTCTTCTCTACGGATACGGGTGCAGTGCTCCGTGCCGCCGAGATCAATGCAGATGCCATCCTGCTTGCCAAGAATGTAGACGGTGTCTATTCCGACGACCCTGCCAAGAACCCCGATGCGATCAAGTATGACGAGATCACCTATGCCGAGGTGCTTGCCAAGCGGCTCATGGTCATGGACTCCACTGCAACGTCCCTGTCTATGGACAACCATATGCCTATTATTCTCTTCGCTCTCAAGGACCCGGAGAACATCTACCGTGTAGTCATGGGCGAGAAGATCGGAACAATCGTTAAGGAGGAACAATAATATGTCAGTTGATTTCAAGGAATTTACCCGTAAGATGGAGAAGTCCATCGAGATCCTTCAGGAGGACTTCGGTGCCATCCGTGCAGGCCGTGCCAATGCCAAGGTCCTTGACCGCATCACCGTTGAGTATTACGGGCAGGAGACCCCTGTGGGACAGGTTGGCTCCATCTCCTCTCCCGATGCCCGTACTCTGGTGATCCAGCCCTGGGACAGCTCCCTGCTTAAGAAGATCGAGAAGGCCATTCAGATCTCCGACCTGGGCATCAACCCCCAGAACGACGGCAGAGTCATCCGCCTCAGCTTCCCCCAGCTCACCGAGGAGCGTCGTAAGGATCTGGTCAAGCAGGTCAAGAAGTACGGCGAGGACGGCAAGGTCGCAGTTCGCAACATCCGCCGTGATGCTATGGACTATATCAAGAAGTTAAAGAAGAACTCCGAGATCACCGAGGACGACCAGAAGAAGGCTGAGAAGGACCTCCAGGACCTCACCGACAAGTATATCAAGAGAGTCGACGAAGTCTGCACCCTTAAGGAAAAGGAGCTCATGGAGCTGTAATAGCACATTACCTGCGAGGGCGGACACATCGTCCGCCCTCGTTTCTGACCGTAAGGAGAGTTATTTGATGAAGAAAAATATCCTTATAGGTATCATGATTTTACTGGTGCTTCTTTCGATGACCGCTTGCGATTCCGGACATACCTCTATGCCGGATCCGGACAAGATCGTACCGACTCGTGATAGTCTTGTGAAGAATCTGGAAGACAGCGGATATACTATTACAACTCTTAGCTCCGTAGAGGGTTCAGATTTAACTCTTGACCGCATTCTTGCTGAAAAGGGGAACAAATTTATCGACATAGTATACGGATTATCCTCTGAAGATGCCCCTAAAATCTTTGATCTGTATTGCGAAATGTACCCCGATGATTACTACATTCTTGCACAAAACGGGAACTATGTTTATTGCATCAGCGATAAGAGAACCTTCTCAAAAGCCGGCTTTACCTCCATGGGAAACGTAGGCGTGCAGTATATTAACGGCTAAATTCCGATTTATCGAGCTGTTGTTTCCAAATTTGTTCGTAGGGGCGACTTGTGGTCGCCCGCAAAATGTTTCAATTTTTTCGGAAATCTCGTGATAATCCTACAATTCTGGTGACCATAGGTCGCTCCTACGGTGTTATACGATAAGCAGCTCGACAAATAGATTTGAACGACCGGTGGTGCTATTATCTGTCATTGAGCCATCAACTATGTCGGTACGATTTAAGGAGGAAAAACGGATGACGGAGTATTTGTTGACCTTAGAGCAGGTCGAAGACCTGTTTGAGTATGTGGAATCCTGCCTGGAGGAAACAGGCTGTGACCATACCCGCAGGCACACGGAGCAGTGGATCGCCATGCACATTCCGGAGGAACGGCAAGAAGAGATCCTTGCCGAAATCGAGGTTATGGGCGGCTTCTGCGACTGCGAAGTATTGATGAATTGCTACGAAGAGTACGATGAAGAACTCTTCGACGAAGAAGAGTAAGCAGGAGCAATGATATGATTTCTAAATTGTTTAAGAAGAAAGAGAAAATTTTATCAGCGAGACCTGTTCCTACCCACATTGCCATTGTTATGGACGGTAACGGGCGGTGGGCCAAGAAGCGTGGACTGCCCCGACAGGCAGGGCACAAGGTTGGTGCCGAGGCCTTCCGTACCATCGCAAACTATGCCAAGTCTATTGGCCTGAAATACCTGACGGTCTACGCCTTCTCTACGGAGAACTGGAAGCGGCCGGAGGAAGAGGTCAATGCCATTATGGAGCTCCTGGAGAACTATCTCCGTGAGGCCATTCGGGATATGGAGAAGAACAAGGTCCGCTTTTTCTTCTTCGGTGATCTGAGCCGCCTGTCTCCCCAACTTCAACAGGAGGCAAGGGAGGCTGTGGAGCGATCTGCCAAATATGAGGGCGTCCAGGTCAACTTTTGCCTCAACTACGGTGGCAGAGCGGAGGTGGTCCGTGCGGCACAGCGGTTTGCACAGGAATGTGCCGAGGGCAGGAGAAAGCCGGAGGAGCTTACAGAGTCCATGCTGTCGGATCTCATGTACTCCCGTGGTGTTCCCGATCCCGAACTGGTGATCCGTCCCGGCGGGGAACTGCGGACCTCTAATTTCCTGCTGTGGCAGAGTGCTTATGCGGAATATTACTTTACAGATGTTTTGTGGCCGGAATTCGGGCCCGAGGAATTAGAAAAGGCAATTGCGGCTTATAATAGTCGTAAGCGCCGTTTTGGAGGCGTATAATTATGTTAGTCAGAATTTTGACCGCCGTGCTGGGCTTGCCCCTCCTCCTGGCTATCGTCCTGCTCCTGCCGCCTGTTGGGACGGCTGTGCTCTTCGGTCTTGCCTGTATGATCGCCGCTTACGAAATGCTGTGGCGTACCAGACTGTGGCGGAATAAGCGAGCTGTGACCTTTACCGCCCTTATGGCTGCTGCGGTCCTTATGTGGTCCTGGTACAAGGGCTGCGACATCTTAGACGGTGACGAGCTGTGGCTTGCTGCTCTGGCAGGGATCTTCCTTTTCGGCACCGCCCTCTTCTGTGAGCTGTTGGCAGGCCGCGGGAAGGTAAAGGTCCAAGCCATTGCCGCCGTGCTCTTTGCAGGCTTCCTGTATCCCTTCCTGATCGGCTCCCTGGTCCGTCTCCGTGCCATGGAGGGGGGACAGTTCTACATCCTGGTAGCCTTCCTCCTGTCTATGGTAGCAGACAGCGGTGCCTACTTCGTAGGCAGAGCCATGGGCAAGCACAAGCTGGCTCCCGTTATCAGCCCCAAGAAGACAGTGGAGGGTGCTGTGGGCGGTGCCCTCATCAATGTTCTTGCTATGATGGGATACACTCTGTTGCTGAACAAGTGCTTCGGCTTTACACAGGTCAATTATTTGTATGCCGCTATTTACGGACTCTTAGGTGCAGGTGCCTCTATCATCGGCGACCTGACCCTGTCCGTCATTAAGCGGCAGGTAAAAATCAAGGATTACGGCAATCTGATGCCCGGCCACGGCGGTGTCTTAGATCGCTTTGACAGCACTATGATGGTAGCTCCTCTGGTGGAGCTCCTGCTGCTGGTGATCCCCTTTGCGGTGAAGTGATATGACAAAGAATGTATCGATTTTAGGTTCTACAGGATCCATCGGTCGTCAGACTCTGGAGGTGGTGGAGCAGCTCCCCATTCGGGTAGTTGCCATGACCGCCGGCACCAATGTGGAGCTCATGGCTCAGCAGTGTCGGAAATTCCGCCCCGAGCTGGCTGTTATGGCCACAGAGGAGGCGGCGAACAAGCTGAAATTTGAACTGGGAGATTCTACCCGTGTCATGTACGGCATGGAGGGCCTCATTGCCGCCGCCGAGTATGAAAGTGCGGATACGGTAGTTACCGCCGTGGTAGGGATGCTGGGTCTTCGGCCTACTCTTGCCGCCATTGCCAAGAAAAAGCGGATCGCCCTTGCCAACAAGGAGACCCTGGTCTGTGCAGGGGAGCTGGTCATGGAGGCCGCAAGGGAATACGGGGCAGAGATCATCCCCGTAGACTCGGAGCATTCCGCCATCTTCCAGTGCCTTATGGGATCCCACGGCAAGGAGGAGGTCCGCAGGATCATTCTGACCTGCTCCGGCGGTCCCTTCTTCGGCAAGAAGGCCGAGGAATTACAGTATATTACCAGTGCAGATGCCCTCAAGCATCCCAACTGGAAAATGGGCAACAAGATCACCATTGACTGCTCCACCCTTATGAACAAGGGCCTGGAGGTCATCGAGGCCATGCGGCTGTATGACCTGCCCCTGTCTCAGGTGGATGTGGTGATCCACAGACAGAGTATTATTCACTCCCTGGTGGAATTCCGTGACGGTGCGGTCATGGCACAGTTAGGGGTTCCCGATATGCGGGTGCCTATCCGTTTGGCTATGACCTATCCTCACCGTGTAGAGAATCCTGCGGAGCCGCTGGACCTCTTTACCTGTGGGGATCTGACCTTCCACAAGCCCGATGAGGAGGCCTTCCCCTGCCTGGCTCTTGCCAAGGAGGCGGCTCTTCGGGGAGGCAACGCCTGTGCCGTAATGAACGGTGCCAACGAGGCGGCAGTTGCCCTGTTCTTAGAGGATAAGATCGGCTTCTACGACATCCCCCGTTTGGTCCGTGGGGCTATGGACGGCGTTGCCTTTATTGAAAATCCGGATCTCATGGAGATCCTTCATGCCGACAGGGAGGCAAGAGCCCTTGTGGGCAAGCTCCTGTGAGGTGAATTGTTTTGATGACAGTATTTTATGTTTTGATTGCGATCCTGTGCTTCGGGGTCCTGATCCTCGCCCATGAATTCGGGCATTTTATTACCGCCAAGCTCAGCGGTGTCAAGGTCAATGAGTTTTCCCTCTTTATGGGTCCTGCCATTTGGAAGAAGCAGAAGGGGGAGACCCTCTATGCCCTCCGTTGCATTCCCATCGGCGGCTACTGTGCCATGGAGGGAGAGGACGGAGACAGTGATGACAGCCGTGCTTTCGGCAAGGCCAAGGTCTGGAAGCGGATCGTGATCCTGGTAGCAGGTGCTGCGATGAACTTTATCCTGGGCTTTCTGATGATGCTCCTGTTCGTATCGCTCCATTTTAACCAAGGGGTCCTTCCCACCTCTGCTGTTACGGGGATCGTGGAGGGCAGACCCTTTGCACAGCAGGTGCAGGTAGGGGATGAGCTGTACAGGATCGACGGCAGAAGGGTCCTTGTTCGGGGGATGGAGAGCTGGCTCCTGGACCGTAACCCGGAGGGGATCCACGATCTCGTGGTTATTCGTAACGGGGAGAAGGTCCTCCTGGAAAATGTAGAAATGAAGCGTGACCTGGTCAGTGAGGACGGCAGCTTGCTCTACGGCTTCTCTATGGAGGGCTTTGAGGACAAGAGCTTAGGGACGGTTCTGTCCTATACCTGGCGAGAATGTCTCAACGTAGGACGGCTGGTATGGCTGTCCCTGGGAGATCTGATCAGCGGACGGGAATCTGTGAAGAACGTCTCCGGCATCGTAGGTGTAGTAGACCTGGTTGCGGAGGCCGGGACCCAGTCCAAGACCGTGGCTATCGGCTTAAAGAACGTGTTATACTTCTTCGCTGTGATCAGCGTGAACCTGGGAGTTATGAATCTCCTGCCGATCCCTGCACTGGACGGTGGCAGAGTGGTCTGTCTCCTGGTAACCGCTGTTGCGGAGAAGATCCTGGGACGGAAGATCGATCCGAAATATGAGGGATATTTAAACGGCTTCTTTATGATCCTTCTTATGGCACTGATGCTCCTCATAACCTTTAAGGACGTTTGGATGATCTTCTCGTAATGCTGCATAGGAGGATAGACTCTATGACGAAACAAATACGTGTGGGAAACGTCCCTATAGGCGGCGGTGCTCCCATTGTGATCCAATCCATGCTGAACACTGCCACCACGGATGTGGAGGGTAGCTTGGCACAGATCTCCGCATTACAGGCAGCGGGCTGTGAGATCGCCCGTCTGGCTGTGCCGGATATGGAGGCGGCTAAGGGCTTTGCCCAAATCGCCGCCGCATCTCCTCTGCCCTTGGTGGCAGACATTCATTTTGATTACCGTCTTGCCATTGCCGCCGCAGAGGGCGGCGCGGCAAAGATCCGCATCAATCCCGGCAACATCGGCGGCGAGGATCGGGTCAAGGCAGTGGTAGACTGCTGCAAGGCACACCATATCCCCATCCGCATCGGTGTCAACGGCGGCTCCCTGGACAAGAAGCTCCTGGAGAAGTACGGCCATTCCACCCCCGAGGCCCTGGTAGAGAGCGCTCTGGAGCACGCTGCTTTGCTGGAAAAGTGTGATTTCACAGATATTTGTCTGTCTATGAAGTCCAGTAACGTGCCCCTTATGATGCAGGCCTACCGTCTCATGTCCGAGAAGGTGGACTACCCCCTCCATGTAGGAGTCACGGAGACCGGTACAGAGTATATGGGAACCATTAAATCCGCCATGGGCATCGGCGGTCTGCTGTGTATGGGGATCGGTGATACCATCCGTGTGTCCCTGACGGCAGATCCCGTCCGTGAGGTGGTTGCCGCCAAGGCGATCCTGAAGGCAGCAGGACTCCGCAAGACCGGGGTCAACCTGATTGCCTGCCCTACCTGCGGCAGGACCAAGATCGACCTCATCGGCCTTGCCAATCGGGTAGAGGAGGCCCTGCAGGATTGTGAAAAAGAATTAACCGTAGCAGTTATGGGGTGTATCGTCAACGGCCGCGGTGAGGCACGGGAGGCAGACATCGGTATTGCCGGCGGCGACGGCTGCGGCTTGCTGTTTGCTCACGGAAAGCCAATTGGCAAATATCCCTATGAGGAACTGTTACCGGAGTTATTAAAGAGAATTCAAGAGATTTGAGGCAAATATGAGTACGCAATTTACACAAATGTTTCCCAAATATCAACCGCCTGCGGCACTTGCTCAGGCGGTATTGGTGTCTGCGGAGATTGACCCGGAAGGCCGGAGTGTGACGGCTGTGATACATGCGCAAGCTTACGTTCCCCGTCAGGTACTGCACACGGCGGAGCAGGAGATTGCTAAGCTTTACGGACTGCACAAAGTGGAATTAACGGCAACCTTCCCGGTGCAAGAGCGTGAGAAGATGGAGCCTGAGGCGCTGATGAGCCTGTTTGTGGAGGAAAACTCTATAGCACGGGGCGTGTTGGCGGGAGCACAATGGAGCTGGGAAGAAAACACTTTGGTGGTATCCCTGGCTGCCAACGGCAAGGATGTGTTGGAGAAGGCACTGCCTAAGGTGCAGCAGAAGCTTTCCGATTTGTTTGAAGCGCCGATTTCTGTACGCATCCAAACCGGACAGGCGCTAACCGGCCAGGAGCTGTTAGACGCTATGGCAAAAATGCGGGAAGATGCGATGCAGACGCTTCCCAAGGTTGCCGTGGCGGAAAAACCCAAAGCCGCCCCCCAGGAGCAGACCATTTATGGCAAACCCTTTAAGGGCACACCGGTGCCTATGAGGGAACTGAATCTGGATATGGGTACGGTGGTGGTGGAAGGCAGGGTGTTTGCCGTAGAC
>JAZNYV010000170.1:0-14409 GCA_045594585.1 Faecousia sp.
GGAATACTCCGCCTCCTCCTACGGCAACAACAAGCCCGCAGACCTGCAGGCTGTATGCAAGGCCCTCATGGCCTATTCCGACGCCGCCAAGGCCTACTTCACAGCCTAACATATGTAAGACCCTGTGTGCCCATCGGCACACAGGGTCTTGTTTTTTTGATGAATTGCTTATGAGGTAAAATATGCCTTTGCACTGTCGGAGTAGGCAAAGAGGGCCTTGCACAGCTCCAGGAGAGTGCCGGTCTTGCCGTTGGCATAGGTATCAGCACTGTAGCGGAGGGTGCAGGAAACCGGGGTGTTGCCTTCAAAGATTTGAACAGAGACCACGGTACGGAGCTCTGCTGCCAGGAGGGCGTCGGTGGTAAAGACGTACAGACCCAGGGACTCATTATACAGCTCCGGCTTTTTCAGGAGCACGGTCTTGGTCTCCCCGTTGATGTCTTCGTAGGTCATACGGGCAGTGAGGCCGGTCAGATCTCCTGTATAGCCTGCAGAACGGAATACGAAGCGGAGGGTGACCTTGGATTCCAGGTTCAGGACCTTGCCTGCCCATTCGAAGGTTGCATTCTCCAGGTCGTTCTCTGTCACATTGGTATTGCCGAAGGAAAGAGCTTCCGTATCGGACAGGTAGGATCTGTATTCCTCGGTCATCTTGCTGTCGGCAAGGGCATCTGTACGGTATGCCTTGAAAATTTGTGCATTGGTTCCGTAGCGGAGAAGGTCTGCACACAGAGTCTTGAGGCTCAGTGTGGTAGTGGACTTGCCCAACTGAGAGTAGGCATAGTCTGCAACGCTGTAGTCGTCCACAGGGGAGCAATAGGGCTGTCCTTCCTTTACGCCGTAGAAAGTAGAGAGAATGCGGTCATTCATCTGTACGGCAGTAATACCCGTCAGAGTGAAATAGTAGAAATCTCCCTTTGCTACAGGATCAAGGCGGAAGGTGGTGGTTCCTGTTTTAGCGTTTCCTTCGTAGGTCTCCAGGATGCTTTCCACATAAACAGCGGACAGATCAAAGCCTTCCAAATAGGTCTTGTGGATCGCAAAGTTAACGGAAATATCGCTTGCCAAATTCAGAGAGTGCCCCAGTTTTAGGCTGGGAGCCTCAATGGGCTCCTTGATCTCTTTTTCACCACAGATGCAGGAACCATCGGTATAGCTGTGGGGAGCCTCCACAGAATAGTCGCAGTTTTTACAGGTGATCAAGTGGAGGAGAGCACTGATACTGTAGGTAAAGCTATGAGGCTCCGAGGCAAACTGGGCAATGAAGGTGGTGTCGGCGGTGATGTTGGTCAGAGCTTTATCCCAACCGGCAAAGGTGTAGTGGTTGCTTTCGTCGGGAGCCATAGTGGGAGTTACTCCGGTATAGGTAGCCGCTTCTCCGGCGAGGACGGTCTGCTGGGACAGAATCGTGCCGTCTGCCAGGGCAAAGGTTGCTTGATAGGAGGCAGGTGCTCCGTTGGCAGGTCCGATATAGAGATAGTCAATGGTAATACTGCCTGCCTTGGAGAGATCTGCAGGGATCACGAAGGAGAAGGCAGGACGGATCCCGGTGATAGATGTACAGCTTCGGAAGGTCTGGGACAGGGGAACGGTAATGACCTTGTACTCTCCGTCTGCCACATAATCGGCACCCAGGGTGTGGATGGTATCATAGTAGAGCTCTGTCCCGTTATCCTTGTAGTAGCACAGACGGAAATTGGCGGTTTCGCCTATGGAGGCCTTTAAATTTTCGGCTTTGAAGCGGATCTGCACGATCTCAGCATTTGCAGGGCTGTATGCTAAGGGATTGTAGCCACCGGCGTAGGCACGGATAGACAGATTCTTCCTAACGGTGTCTGCAGCCTTGGTATGAAGAGTCAAGGTACCTGCGGCGGTATCCATAGAGCCGGGAGCAACATCGTTGGTAGCCGTAGCAGAGTTGTACTCGATGAGATCCCAACGGGAGACGGAATCAAAGTTGGTCCCTTTGTACTGGGGCTCGAATTCATACTTCTTTCTGGATGCTGTATTGTCGGTGAAATCGAAGAATAGGGACTTGGTTGCAGGATCGTTGCTGCGATCCCGAATGTGGAGGGTAAAGGAGCCCAGGTTCAGAGCCGTTCCCCCGTGATTCATAAACATGACGGTAATGGGATAGCTGCCTGCAACACTGCCGCTAAAGTTGGTAGGAAATTCCAGCCAGTAGGTGCCGGGTGCATTGCTCTGCCAGCCGTCGTAGAAGATCTCTCCGCTATGACCGGAATTCCGGAAACTGTAGCGGACACGGAGATCCGCAGTCAGGAGGGAGAGAGCCTGACTCTTGCTGATGCCGGGGTCGGCATAGTAGTCCTTGTGGCCTGTCCAGGACAGGAGGAGGGTGTCGGGAGTGGCATTATAGGAGTACAGACGGAGTTTGAGGTAGTCTACCTTTGCATTGGCGGCATCCTTGGTTAGGCTGGGCGCACCCCAACCCTGATCTGCGGTTGCAGCCATGTAAGCATCCCTGTAAAGGGGGTAGTAGGTGCTGCCGTTGGTGTTGTAACGGGCGTAGAGCAGGAAGGTGTTATCCTGCAGCATATCCATACGAACAGCGTTGGTGGTAGATTCCAATTGCTGGGTGAAGGAGGCCCAGGAGCTGTACATACCTGCGGCAGTATAGGTATCTTCTCTGCCCAAGGCCATGTTGGGATATTTGCTGTTGGTACCCCAATAATCCCCACTGCCTTTCTTTACAGAGCCGGAAACGTAGTAGGCCTTCCCTCCGTCGGCAATGGCAAGGGTAAGATCCTTTGCGGCACTAAAGGTCATGTTCCAGTTCACATTTCTCCGCTGAGAGGCACCGAAGTAATAGGTGTCATTGGTGTAGAACGCTTTGGAACCGTTTGTGACCGTGCCGGTTGCTGTGTTGTAGGAAAGGGGATAGCCCATCTTATGGTCCACGATCATGAAGGTGCCGTTGACGGTGCTGGGAGCAGAGGTCACGCGGGTGTATTGGTAATAGGCCTCGGGATCTGTGACGGTATCGCTCTCAAAATAGTTTGCCTCATCCATATCCCGGGTCACATTGCCCCAGCCCAACCAGTCAACATCCTCAGTAAAGGGCTCATGGAGGAAGACACCCTCCTCTGCACAATAGCCCACCAAATTGGAGTTGCCGTAGTAAATGGTGCCGGCATAGGGCATCCAGTTATGGTTGTTGGTGTAGAGATCTTTGCGGTTATTGGTAGCACTCTCTACCTGATTGAGGAAGGAAATGGCGGGAGCAATGGTTTTGACCAGGGTAATATGACCGTCAAAGGCGTGATGGGGGATCTGGAGCACGTCTGCATGGAGATCCGCCTGAGGGTACATGGCGATAAGAATGCGGTCTGCATCATAGATATCACCGGTCAGGAGGATCTCCTTTCCTCCCATGGTGACACGGAGGACGGAGGAGCAGTTGTTTTCTTCGTCGGATTTCCGCATACAGCCAACATCGCGGAGGACCAACTGGTTGCTGCTGTTGGGGGTGTAAAGGTCTTCTACAGTATAGAGCACATCGAAGCGAACACCGCAGATGGTGAAGTATTCCCCGGTGTGCTGCTTATAGTATTTGGCATCGGGATAGAGCTTGCCGACGATCTCCATGTTGTCCCCGGAGGAACCCACTACGTCGTAGTTGTACATAACGTTCAGCAGATCAAACCGGGTATAGTACTTGGAGAGAAAGCGGGGGAAGCCTGCAATATGATCATCGTGATAATGGCTGGTAAACCAGGTGTTGATCACGATCTTCTGCCCCTCGGGGATGCCGGTGATCCTACGCAGGAGGGCATATACACGTTCGCAATCTCGGTCGCTCATTTGCATATAGCTGCCTCCGTCCACAACGAACAGGCTGTTGTCGGAGAACTTGATCACATACATGGCACCGGCATTGTTCCGATTTTGACTGCCGTATTTACTGCTGTAACCGTAGCCGTCCTCAGAAGCGGAGAAGGGAACCATGTACAGCTCTGTACGGGCACTACCGCTGCCGGCGGTGTAGCTAAAACGGCGGAAGCTGTCCTTGTTGGTGTCTACAATGATTCGAACTTCTTTATAAGCATCTACAAAATAGGTGTAGATCACATAAGTGCCGTCGGGAGAGAGGAACTTGTAGTGGCGATTGTACTCGGATTGGGCTGCAATCTTCTTCTCGTACAGGACGGTGTAGCCCTTATCCTTCAATAAGGTGCCGTAATTTAGGAACTGGGTGGCAGTAGTTCCTGTGACGATCTGCATTTTCGATTGTGTACCGGTGTCTCCCAGACCAAAATGCTGACCGCAGTCATAGGTCATCCACCCGGAAGAGGTGCCGCCGGAATAGGCAGGAACGGAAATGCTACCCACAGAAACTGCTTTGGTAGCAGGCTTTTCTTCTGCCAACTTGGATTCTGACGGAATTGCCTCTGCTTCCCCGGCCATTACGGGAACGGCAGGCAGGAGAGAAAGAAGGAAGGACAGAAGCAAGCACATGCAGAGTAAACGGGTCATCTTTTGCATAGGGATTCCTCCTCTAAAGTAATATGAGATCATGTAACCAGTGTATCATACTATCCCCAAAAATGCAATCCCGAAATCCTGAGGTTTATACTGAGTTTCTTTAAAGCAGACATTCGCAAATGGCTACTTTTTATACCCCTTCAGACTGTAGAAACTCGTATGAGACGCTTTTCATTGAATATTAGTATTAGTTATATTCGCCTAAAGGCGAGTGATATTGCAAACCATGGTTTGCAGTAATATTTTTGCCGTAAAGGCAAAAGTGCTACTGTCCTGCAGACAGCTTAGCGAAACGCTAAACGATCATTTATAGTGCCGTGGGGACAGCGAAGGGGATCCGGCTCATAGAGTCGGATCCCGTTAGCTTGGGGTTATGGTTGGCTACCCATATGGGCAATGGCTTGGTGTACCCGATCGATCTCAGCAATGTTTTCCAGAGTGAAATACCGGGGTACGGGACGGCCGTTGATTCGGACGGTTCCTTCATAGGGATTACGGGGCAGAGGGAATCGGATAGTGCCATTACCGTTACGGTGTATAACCGTTTCGTAGGTAGGCATAACGGCAGCAGCAAGATTGTCGGTCTTTCTGCCCATGCGGCGATAGATCTTCTTGTTAGTGATCACATAAGCGGTACGCTTGCGTATATAGGCTGTATAGATAAAATTGCCAAACAGCATATACAGACCTACTCCAATAAAAGGAAGACCGAAGAGAGCGAACAGGGGTGGGCCCTGCATGGCCGTTGAGGTCCAAAAAATGGCGAATGCCGTCCAGGGAATGCCAAAGAAGCAATAGGCTAAGTTTTGCCCTGTGAAAATGTTACCCCTTTCCGGCTTTCCGGACCAGATAACATATTCGTCGGGAGCTATTTGCCCTCGGCAGAAACTGTAGTATGAATTCTGATCCATATATACTGCCTTTCTTTAAACAGGTGTGATCCAGTTGTAGGGATCCTCTAAGGCTCCGGTCTGGATGCCTACCAAATTATCATACATGGCCTGTGCAATGGGACCGATCTTACCGTCGGACAGCTTCATGGAGCGATCCTTGTATACCATCTCTCCAACGGGGGAGATAACCGCAGCGGTGCCGGTGCCGAAGGCTTCTGTAAGGGTGCCTCTCTCATATGCATCGAAGATCTCTGCAATGTCAATGGGGCGTTCTTCCACGGTCAAGCCCTTGTCAGAGGCGAGCTGCATGATGCTCTTGCGGGTGATACCGGGAAGAATGCAATCCTCAATGGGAGCGGTCAGGAGCTTGCCGTCCATGACGAACATCATATTCATGGCACCGACCTCCTGGACGTAGCGGTTCTCTCTGCCGTCCAGCCACAGGACCTGGTCGAAGCCGTCCTTGGCGGCCTCTGCACCTGCCTTAAGGGAGGCGGCATAGTTGCCCCCGGTCTTCCATGCACCGATACCGCCCCGGACAGCGCGGACATAGCGGTCCTCGATACGGATACGGACGGGAGCCATGCCGTTCTTATAGTAGGCACCGGAGGGGGAACAGATGATGAAATACAGGTAATGATCGGAGGGGTGGACTCCCAGCTCCTCACCGACGGCGATCATAGTGGGACGGAGATACAGGGAGGTGCCTGCACTGTGGGGGACCCATTCCTCCTCTAACTTGACCAGGGTCTGCATAGCCTTGACCTGGTAGTCAACATCCAGAGTGGGCATACACATACGCTCTGCACTGCTGTTGAGCCTCTTGGCGTTCTCCTCCGGGCGGAAGAGCTGGATGCCCTTGCCATCGGCACGGCGGTAAGCCTTCAGACCCTCAAAGATCTCCTGGGCGTAGTGGAGGACGGGAGCGGCAGGGGACATGGGGATGGGACCGTAGGGAACGATACGGGCATCATGCCAGCCCTGTCCTTCGTCATATTCGATCATAAACATGTGATCGGAGAACCGCTTGCCGAAGCCCAGGGTGGATTCGTCTACGGGCTTTTCCTTAGGAGCTTGGGTTTTGATGATTTGAATTTCGGGAAGCATAAGATTTCTCCTTTCTGATGCTTTACTCTACACAGAGGGCACCCCGACGGAGTGCTTCGATGTTCAAGTCTACCAGCTTGGCCTTGGGACCGGTAAACATATGGACCAGCATTTCCTTAATGGTCTCCACACCCAGGTTTCCCATAGCCTTAATGTAGGCACCCAGCATGACCATGTTGGCTACCTTTAGATTGCCCAGCTCCTGTGCGATCTCCAAACAGGGAACGTAGATGGCACGGACGTCGTCCCGCTGCACCTTCTCGGTAATAATGGAGCTGTTGACGAAAATGGTGCCGCCCTTGGCTACGGTGGGCTCAAATTTCAGAAGAGAGGGCAGATTCATAGCAATGAGCTCCGTGGGTTCCAGTACGATGGGACTGACAATAGGCTCGGCGGAGATAACTACACAGCAGTTTGCTGTCCCGCCACGCATCTCGGGTCCGTAGGAGGGGAGCCAGGAAACGTCCTTGCCTTCCTTCATGCCGGCCTCAGCCAGGGTCTTGCCGATGGCCATAACGCCCTGACCGCCAAAGCCTGCGATCATGATCTCGTTGGTCATTATTTGGCACCTCCTTCGATGTCCTTATATACGCCCAGGGGGAAATAGGGGATCATATTCTCCTTCAGCCACTCGACGGAGG
The DNA here is from genome assembly GCA_045594585.1 of Faecousia sp. Taxonomy (GTDB): domain Bacteria; phylum Bacillota; class Clostridia; order Oscillospirales; family Oscillospiraceae; genus JAZOXB01. Next base: position 7,145 of record JAZNYV010000170.1, read on the forward strand.
CGGCGGGAGTCTTGCCCCAGTTAGTGGGACAGCAGGCCAGAACCTCTACGAAGGTAAAGCCCTTGCCCTCCTGCTGGAGGCGGAATGCCTTCTGAATGGCCTTCTTGGTCTTGTTCAGATTGGCAATATCGGTGACGCAGGTACGGGCGGCGTAAGCACAGCCATCCAGGGTAGAGATGATCTCAGACATACGGATGGGGGAGCCGTAGTGATCCTGCTGTCTGCCTAAGGGGGCGGTAGTAGCCTTCTGTCCAACCAGGGTGGTAGGGGCCATCTGACCGCCGGTCATGCCGTAAATTGCGTTGTTAATGAAGATGGTGGTGAACTTCTCTCCACGCATGGCTGCGTGAATGATCTCGGCAGTGCCGATGGCGGCCAGATCACCGTCACCCTGGTAGGTGAAGACGATAGTGCCGGGCTCGGAGACACGCTTGATGCCTGTAGCAACTGCAGGAGCTCTGCCGTGGGCAGCCTCGTGCATATCGCAGTTGAAATAGTTGTAGGCAAAGACGGAGCAACCAACGGGAGCAACACCGATGGTCTGACCGAGAACGCCCATTTCCTCTAAGGTCTCAGCGACCAGCTTATGAACGATACCGTGGGTACAACCGGGGCAGTAGTGGAGCTCCGCATCGGTCAAGCCCTTGGATTTCTGATATACAATAGCCATATTTCTTACCTCCCGATTGCAGCCTTGGCAGCGGCACAGACCTCTGCCGGAGTGGGAACGACGCCGCCTGCCTTGCCTACGAAGGCAACAGGTTTGCAGCCCTCCAGGGCGATCTTTACATCGTCGATCATCTGACCCATACTCAGCTCTACGTCCACAACGGCCTTGACACTTGCTTGGCTTGCGGCGGCTTTCAGTGCCTCAGAGGGGAAGGGCCACAGGGTAATGGGACGGAGGAGGCCGGCTTGAATGCCTTCCTTCTCTAACTGGCGGATAGCGGCACGGGCGATACGGGAGGGAGTACCGTAGGCTACGAAGAGGACTTCGCAGTTCTCGGTGTTGTACTCCTCAAAGAGGACCTCGTTTTCCTCCATGGCCCGGTATTTCTTGGCCAGACGCTCGTTGTGCTCTGCACAGAGATTGGGATCGATGTACAGGGAGTTGATGATATTGGGTTCACGCTCTCCCTTGGTACCGGTGGTGGCCCAGGTCTTTTCGGGAAGCTCACGCTTGGGCAGCTCACGCCACTCGATGGCCTCCATCATCTGACCGATCATGCCGTCAGCCAGGACCATGACGGGGTTGCGGTAGTAATCTGCTACGTCGAATGCCTTCTGCACCAGGTCAGCGGCCTCCTGAATGGTTGCGGGGGCGTAGACCAGATGACGGTAGTCGCCGTTGCCGCCGCCGCGGGTAGCCTGGTAGTAGTCACCCTGTGCAGGCTGGATGGTGCCCAGTCCGGGGCCGCCACGCATAATGTTGACGATGACAGCCGGCAGCTCTGCACCGCAGATATAGGTAATGCCTTCCTGCTTCAGGGAGATCCCGGGGGAGGAAGAGGAGGTCATAACACGCTTGCCGCAGCCGGCAGCACCGTAGACCATATTAATGGCGGCAACCTCGCTCTCAGCCTGGAGGAAGCAGCCTCCTACCCGGGGCAGATGGAGGGACAGATATTCGGGGATTTCATTCTGGGGAGTGATGGGATATCCGAAAAAGTATTTACAGCCTGCACGGATGGCGGCTTCGGCAATGGCCTCATTGCCCTTCCAAAGTTCTTTTGCCATAGCTCCTCCTTATACTCGTTCCACCGTAATGATGGAGTCGGGACACATCTTTGCACAGCTTCCGCAGCCGATGCACTTGTCCAGGTCTTCGGGGCGGATAGCAGCGGGATGATATCCCTTGCGGTTGGTGGTGGTCTCGTCCATGACGATGATGTTCTTGGGACAGACTAAGGCACAGAGCTCGCAGCCCTTGCATCTGTCTTGGCGGAAAGTTACGATTCCTGCCATAAAAAATCTTCCTCCTCGCTGAAAGTGATCTCCCACGGCTTTCTCATATAGATATCCATGGGGAAAAGGGGCTCAGACAGACGTCCCTCCAGGGAAGGGAGGAATCTGCGGTGGACCCCATGACATACAATGGGCAGAGCTGTCAGTGCCGACAGCTCCCGTGCCAGTGCGGCACCCTTAAGGACCTCCTCGTGGGTGGTCTGTCCGCACAGGTGGGTATTATTGACGATCCCCGTGACTCTCTGACGGCATTCCCCTTCGATGGCTCGCAGGTATGCAAGAGCCTTTTCGCAGGTAGCTGTCTCGGGACGGTTTGCGTTGAGGACAAAGAGAAGATCAAAAGCCTCTCCCTGTAGCTTGGGGGCGAAACGGGCAAGAACTCTTGCCCCAATGGGATCGCCGCCTAAGTCCAGTACTCCGCGATAACTCCGATCCTCGAAGATGGACAGGACCGCAGGATTGAGGGCAGGGATATCTGCCACTCCCCCACAGGAGGTGACGATCACACGGATGCCGTTTTCCTCCAAACGCTTGGCTTGCTCAAAGGAACGGAAATAGGGATTGACAATATCCAGATCGGCAAGAGCGGTCTTCTCTCCGGTCCCTGCCAGGTGGAGGGCCAAATTCACGGCAAATTCCGTTTTGCCGCTGCCATAATGGCCGGTAATGATCTGTATGCGTCTGTTCATTGATATACCTGTACTTCTTCTTCGCCTTCCAGAACACGGATGGCGCCCTGTGCCATAGACAACATTTCGTCCTCCCCGGGATAAATATATACGGGGGCAATAAAATGGACGTTTTCCTCGATCCAGTGCATCAGGGGCTTGCTGTGGGCGAAGCCCCCCGTAAGGAGGATGGCATCTACCTTACCCTGGAGGACCGGGGCCATTGCTCCGATCTCCTTGGAGATCTGGTAGGCCATGGCACGGAAGGCCATCTCCGCCTTGGAATCGCCGGACTTGATCCGTGCGCTGATCTCCTTGCCGTTGTTGGTTCCCGTATAGCCCTTGAGACCGCAGTCGAAGCTGAAATGATGACGCAGCTCCTCGAAGGTGTTGCCGTATTTGCCGCTGAAGGCGATCCGCAGCACGTCCAATACAGGCAGTGTGCCGGGACGCTCCGCAGTAAAGGCACCCTCGCCCTCCAGACCGTTGTTTACGTCAATGATCTTGCCGTTACGGTGGGCACCTACGGTAATGCCGCCTCCCATGTGACAGACGATGAGTCGGAGGGAGGTGTAGGGAATGTCGATCTCCTCTGCGAAACGCTTGGCAATGGCCTTCTGATTCAGGGCATGGAACAGAGGCCGACGGGGATAATCCGGATGACCGGAGAGCTTGGCGACCTTGGACATTTCGTCGATGACCGGAGGATCTACCACGTAGGCAGGGATCCCTAAGTCTGCTGCCAGCTCCGAGGCGAGAATGCCGCCTAAATTACAAACGTGCTTGCCATATGCACAGCTACGCAGGTCCTTTAGCATAGCCTCATTTACGGCATAGGTGCCGCCCTGGAGGGGACGGACGAGACCGCCTCTGCCGACGATGGCATCGAAGTCCTTAAGCTCGTAGCCCTGCTCTGCGATATAGGACAGGATCAGGGGCTTGCGGAAGGCAGCGTTCTCCTCCATGGTGGTAAAGTCTGCCATGTCCTTAGGATCGTGCTGGAATACATGGACGCAGAGACAGGCGTCTCCCTCGTATACAGCCACCTTGGTAGAGGTGGAACCGAAATTCATCGTTAAAACTCTAAAATCTCTCATGCCTGTGCCTCCTTAGCCAAATATGCACCAACGTGGAGAGCCAAAGCAATGGAATTGAGCTTGCTCTCGTGGCTGTCGGCACGGGAGGTCAGAATAATGGGGGCCTTGGCACCCACCACGATACCTGCATTCCGCGCCTTACCTAAGAATACCAGTGCCTTGTACATGACGTTTCCGGCTTCGATGTCGGGCATGAGGAAAATATCCGCATGACCTGCTCTGGGGTCCGTGATCCCTTTCAGCCGTGCGGCCTCGGGGGAAATGGCGTTGTCCAAAGCAAGGGGGCCTACGACCTGACAGCCGGGGAGACCGGCCTCACTAAGGGCGGCGGCTTCTATGGTGGCAGGCATCTTTGCCTTGACCTTCTCAACAGCGCAGATACAGGCTACAATGGGATCGGGGTTCCCTAAGGCGTGGGCGACGTCTGCTACATTCAGAATGATCTGCTTCTTTTCTTCTAAGGTGGGGGCAATATTCATGGCCGCATCGGAAAGGAAGAATAGCTTCTCGAAGCCGGGAACCTCGAAAACCGCAACGTGAGACAGGAGTCTGCCGGTACGTAAGCCGGTGTCACCCTGCAATACCTCCTTCATGACCAGGGCGGTGTCTACCAGGCCCTTCATGAGCACATTTGCCTTGCCCTCCCGAACCAAGGAGACTGCGATTTTACAGCACTGTATCATATCGGTCTCATGAAGGATGGTATAGGGATCCATAGAAATGGATAGGGTATGGGCAACGGCACGGATCTTGGCTTCGTCGCCGACCAGGATCGCATTGGCAATGCCTAAACGACGGGCATCCTCAATAGCGGACAGGACCTCCTCGTCCTGGGCTACTGCCACAGCGATCACATGGGGCTTGCCGACGGGGATCTTTAGGGCGTCCAGAGATTGGATCATGTGTTGGGGCTCCCTTCAAAGATGTGTTGTTTGATTACGGAATCCTGCATAGGTATTCCATATACTATCATACTGTTTTTTTTCAGAAAGTCAAGAAAATGACATAAAAAATATCGAATTAGTATCGTAATGCGTCGTTGAAAATAGGGATGCCACTTGCCTTTTTGACAGATCCTGTGTAAAATGGAGAAAATCGGATAAAAGGAGCACTGCTTATGAAAAGACTCTGTGTTTTATGCTTCCTCTTGTGTCTTGTTCTTTCGGGCTGTGGATACGATCCCTATGATCCTGCCCTTTACGGCTATTATGAGGGGACGGTCATTTTGGCAGAGGGGTACGAGATCCCTATGACTCGGATCTATGACGGGGAAAACTATATCTGCTTGGGCGAAAGGGGCACCGGCACTCTTAGCCTGGCAGGACATTCCTATGATATCCAATGGGGATTCCGTGGGCAGAAATTGATTATGGAGCTGGACGGGGAGAAAAGCGAGGGCACTGTAGAAAATGGGGTCCTTAAGCTGGATTACTTGGATATGGGAACGGAGCTCCGATTCCGCTATACACCGGACTATAAGCCCGGGAGCAAAACGGAGTTGACAGAGCAGGCTTTGTTCTGGCAGGGGGACTGGTACGGCTGGTGGATGGTGGACGAGGCAACCGGCAGCTTTGCAGATACGGCAGGGAGCTGGTGGGACCTTTGTGCGTCCGTGACTATGGAGAGTAACAGCCGTGGGCAGATCCTCCTGTGGGATCAGGACGGCTCCCGCCAGGAGCCCTTAGGGGAGGTAGCCTTTTATTTGGATGAGCAGGGAGCGGCAGTATCTCAGGAGGGCTATTTCGGTGCCGCTGTCATTGGCAACGGGGATTGGTACATAGACCCTAACAGCCACGGAACGGAGAATATGATCGTGATCTCCTGCGGTGCTGAGAATGACACTGGGACCTTCTATTATACGGCTTACCTTCGTCCGTGGGGACAGGATTGGTCCGACGTCCGGGAGAAGCCCTACCACTACGAGGATTGGTATCTGCCTCTTATCGAGGAGGATCAGCCTATGCCCTCTGCTTTGCCTTCCCTGACAGAAGAATGAATCGAAATGCAAAAATGCCTCTTGCGTTTCTTGGGAAATGTGATATGATAATATATGGGCTTATTACTTGAAAAGGAGAATAGATTATGAAGCAAGCCATTCGTCGCCCTGTCAGCATGGTACTGATCTTCGTACTTCTGCTGACCATTCTGCCCCCTGTTGCCTTTGCGGCACAGAAGAACACCGGCACACGCCATGAGCTGTGTACCGCCCTGTCTCCTCAGGCCATTGCCTATTACACCGGAGACTATAGCCCCGATGCATTGGTAGCGTATGAGACAGATACCACGGGGAGCTGTCTCGAGGCTGTGGACAGCGAGCTGTACAATGTACTGCAGACCTTGATGACTGACACCCATACCTTCTATGTCAATTATAAAGGGAGCAACGGATTGCAGGACTACTGGCCCACTACCGACTGCAACAACGGCTCCGGGAAGGCTCAGCTGTTCTACTCTGACACTACCGGCAACTTTAACCGGGAGCACGTGTGGCCCAAGTCCCGTGCATCCTTCTATCAGAGCGAGGGTGGCAGCGATCTGCACCATCTCCGTCCTACCAACAGCACTGTTAATTCTACCCGTTCCAATTATGCTTTTGCCAATGTCCGTGAATATCTGAATGATCCCGAGACTTATCCCGAGAGCGGTCCCACTATTCTCTGGTATGACAGCAGCTATACGGAGAACAGCCCCGAGGAAGCCAAAACCACGGATAACCTGGGCATGGTAGAGATCAACGATAACATTAAGGGCGATACTGCCCGTATTCTCCTGTACGTCTATACCCGTTGGGAGGAAAAGAACCTTTTCGAGAATGATCCCAATGCCAAGCCCGGCTCTTCCTCTGATGAAAATAACGGTCTGCGAGTGATCTTCGACTTGGAGACTCTTCTGCAGTGGTGCGAAATGGACCCGGTGGACACCTGGGAAATGGGGCGTAACGATGCTACCGAAGAAATACAGGGCAACCGTAATGTATTCATCGACTTCCCGGAGCTGGCATGGCTCCTCTTCGGACAAGAGCCCCCTGCAAATATGGACGTTCCCGAGAAGCTGCCTCTGAACACCGTATCCTATACCGTTACCGCAAGCTCCAACAATATTGCTTGGGGCACGGTTACTCAGAATGGCAGACGGATCGCAGCCGAGCCTAAGGAAGGCTATTATGCTGAGGGCTATACCATCCTTGCAGGTGATGCCACTGTAAAGCGTGACGGCAATGTATTCACCGTAACTCCCAAGTCCGATTGTAATATTCAGATCAACTTCGCAGCCAAGACCCCGGCTGCCGCTACCTTCAACACCTTAGAGGAACCTCTCCGGGGCTATGTAGGTGAGTCTATTATCCTCCCCGAGGGTAGCTGTCCTGCGGGATACAGATTTATCGGCTGGGTCACAGAGGCTGTAGAAGATACGACCCTTAAGCCCTCCTTCTACGAGGCAGGCAGCTCCTATATGCTTACCGGTGACGTGTCCTTCCTGGCACTGTATGCCTACTCTGACGGTGAGGGCTTCGGAGAATGGGTCCTTGTGACCG
>JAZNYV010000171.1:0-6906 GCA_045594585.1 Faecousia sp.
CGGCCCCGGTGAGGCACGGGAGGCAGACATCGGTATTGCAGGCGGTGACGGCTGCGGCGTGATCTTCCTCAAGGGTGAGCTGAAGGAAAAGCTTCCCTATGAGGAGCTCTTGCCCACCCTCCTGCGGTACATAGACCAAATGTGAGGACCTTCGGTAAACTGTCCGCAGGACAATATCACTTTTGCCTTCGCGGCAAAAATACCACTGCAAACCATCGTTTGCAATGACAGTAAGATGGAACGGAATGTAGATAAACAGGAGAAAACATGAATAAGATTCCCTTTTTAGCAATGTTTTTTGAATATCAGCCTTCGGCGGAATTTTTGCCTTATTTGGATGGGGCGGAGATCCTTCATGCTGAGATCCTGCGGGAGAGGCGGGCACTGAATTTAACGGTGTCCTTCCTGCGGTATATCCCGGATGCCCTTCTGCGGATGCTGAAGGAGGAGCTGCAGCGGGTCTACAGCCTAAAGGCAGTGGAGATCCTGCCCAAGCTTCCCAGGGAGGAGTTTCCTAATATGGATGGCAGAGAACTCTCTCGGATCATGACGAGGGAATACTCTCCCTGCTCTGCCATATTGGCAGGGTGTAAATGGGAATTGGGGGATGAGACCATCCTCTCCCTCCTGGCTAACGGTCATGAGGAGATCATGCCCCTGCTGCCTAAGGTTGAGAGATATATTTATGACCGTTTTGGAGTGCAGACCAAGATCCAGGTAAAAAGCAACTGCGGCAACTATTCGCAGGACCTCTTCGCAGAGACGGAGAAGATGCGTTTAGAGGCTATGAAGGCCGTGCCTGCACCCAAGTTTGCAGATGCCAAGTCCTCTGCACCGGCCTCTAAGGAGGCCCCTGCCTTAGAGGGAGACATGATCTATGGTAAGCCCTTCTTCGGCAGTGCCATCAAGATGAAGGATATTTCCATTGACCGCCAGGATGAACGGGTCATTGTGGAGGGCTGTGTCTTTGCTGTGGAGCACCGTCAGAACAGACAGGGGACTGCTACCATCATTTCCTTCGATATGACGGACTACACCGGCTCTGTCCATGTAGGCGGTTATTTCAAGGGGGATACGGGCAAACCCATTGCAGACAGCATCAAAAAGCCCGGTATGTGGATCCGGGTACAGGGTAAAATAGACTATGACGACTATACCAAGGAAGTGGTCCTCCGCCCCTTTGCCATCCGTCCCGGGGAGCCTCCTAAACGAGAGGACAAGGCCCCGGACAAGCGTGTAGAGCTTCACCTCCATACCACCATGTCCATGATGGATGCCCTGACCAAGACCGGGGACGTGGTGGCAACAGCCGCCCGTTGGGGTCATCCTGCTATTGCCATTACGGATCACGGAGTAGCCTCCTCCTTCCCTGCGGCTCTCAAGGCCAGCAAGAACAAGGTTGCGGGAACAGACAAGCCCATTAAGATCCTCTACGGCTGCGAGGGCTACTATGTCAACGACGTAGATGACCGTATCGTGGTCCACGGAGAGGGGAATATGCCCTTAGAGGGAGAGTTCGTAGCCTTCGACCTGGAGACCACGGGACTTTCCGCACAGAATGATGTGATCATCGAGATCGGTGCGGTCCTCTTCCGTGAGGGACAGGCAGTAGAGGCCTTCCAGACCTTTGTGGATCCCCACAGGAAGCTGACGCCCAAGATCGTGGAGCTGACGGGCATTACAGACTCTATGCTGGTAGGTGCTCCCAATATTGAAGAAGCACTGCCCAAATTCTTAGAATTCTGCGGAGACCGTCCCTTGGTGGCTCATAATGCCGACTTTGACGTGAGCTTCGTAACCGCCGCCTGTGACAGGCTAAAGATCGACTATACCCCCACCTCGATCGACACTCTGATCCTGTCTCAGAACCTGATGCCCCAGCTTGCCAAGCACAAGCTGAATATTGTGGCAGATGCCTTGAGTCTGCCGGAATTCAACCATCACAGAGCCTCGGACGATGCCAAGACCTGCGGCCTGCTATACCTCCGCTTTGCACAGATGCTGAAGGAGCGTGGCCTGACGGAGATCCGACAGATCAATGATGACATGGTCTCCCTCCGCTCCGGGGGTAAGATCGGCGACAGGCAGACCAAGCATATTCTGGTCTTTGCCAAGAATCAAATGGGTCTGCGGAATCTCTATCACCTGATCTCCGATGCCCATCTCAAGCACTTTAAACGCAATCCCCGTATGCCCAAGTCCGATATTCTCAAGTATCGGGAGGGGCTCATTATCGGCTCTGCCTGTGAGGCAGGAGAGCTGTTCCAGGCCATCCTTGCCAACAAGAGCTGGTCGGAGCTGAAGCGGATCGCCTCCTTCTATGACTTCTTAGAGATCCAGCCTATTAGCAATAACCGCTTCATGATCGAGAAGGGTATGGCGGAATCCGATGAGGATCTGCGGAACTTTAACCGTACCGTCGTCCGTTTGGGGGAAGAACTGGGCAAGCCTGTATGTGCTACGGGAGACGTCCACTTCCAGGATCCTGAGGAGGAGATCTACAGACGGATCCTGCTGGCGACCAAGGGCTTCTCCGATTGTGACAGACCCAATCCCCTATACTTCCGCACCACGGATGAAATGCTGGAGGAATTCTCTTACCTTGGAGAGGAAAAGGCCTACGAGGTCGTTGTTACCAATACCAATCGGATCGCAGATATGTGCGACCTGGTCCGCCCGGTGCCTCATAACCTTTTTGCTCCCAAGATCGAGAACTCTGTAGAGGACTTAAAGTCTCTCGTCTATGGGAAAATGCACCGTCTCTATGGGGATAATCCCCCGGAGCTGATCGTCAAGCGTGTAGAGACGGAACTCAACGATATTATTACCTGCCATTATGACGTGATCTATATGTCTGCACAGAAGCTGGTGCAGAACTCCTTGGAGAACGGCTACCTGGTAGGCTCCCGTGGCTCCGTTGGGTCCTCCCTGGTTGCCTATATGTCCGGCATTACGGAGGTCAATTCTCTGCCTCCCCATTACCGTTGCCCGGATTGCAAATACTGCTCCTTTGAGGTTCCCGACAACGTGAACTGCGGTGCGGACCTGGCAGATGCCAAGTGCCCCGTCTGCGGAGCACAATTGGAGAAGGATGGCTTTAACATCCCCTTTGAGACCTTCCTTGGCTTCGGCGGTGACAAGGTCCCGGATATTGATCTGAACTTCTCCGGTGAGTACCAGTCACGGGCTCACCAGTACTGTATCGAGATGTTCGGTGCCAGCCACGTGTTCCGTGCAGGCACCATCGGCACCGTTGCAGACAAGACCGCCTTCGGCTATGTGAAGAAGTACCTGGCAGAGCGGAATATGGTGGTCCCCCGTGCAGAAGAAAACCGTCTTTCTGCAGGCTGTGTGGACGTCCGCCGTACTACGGGACAGCACCCGGGTGGACTGGTCGTCATCCCTCAGGAGAATGAGATCTGGGACTTCTGCCCCGTACAGCATCCTGCGGACGATGTGAATACTGACATAATCACCACCCATTTTGAATACCATTCCATGGAGGAGAACCTCTTAAAGCTGGATATGCTGGGACACGACGACCCCACCATGATCCGCTATATGGAGGATCTGACGGGGGTGGATGCCAAGCTGATCCCACTGGACGACAAGGACACCATGTCCATTTTCCGTACCAGTAAGGTCCTTGGCTATGAGGATGACGAGATCTTAGGCATTCCCGGCTCTGTTGGCATTCCGGAATTCGGCACCTCCTTTACCCGTGGCATGCTCATGGACACCAAGCCGGAGCAGTTCGATACTCTGATCCGTCTGTCCGGCTTCTCCCACGGCACAGACGTATGGCTGGGCAACGCCAAGGATCTGATCGTCAGCGGAACGGCCTCTGTTTCCCAGGCCATCGGCTGTCGTGACGATATTATGATCTATCTGATCAAGTGCGGTATGCCGGAGAAGCGGGCCTTTAAGATCATGGAGTCTGTCCGTAAGGGCAGGGGGCTCCCGGACGGGGCGGAGGAAGAAATGGTTGCCGCAGGCGTTCCTGCTTGGTATATCGGCTCCTGCAAGAAGATCAAATATCTCTTCCCCAAGGCTCACGCCGCCGCTTATGTTATGATGGCATTCCGAATCGCCTGGTTCAAGGTACACCAGCCCCTTGCTTTCTATGCGGCCTACTTCTACCGCCGCAGTCAGAAGGATGGCTTTGATGCGGTCATGATGACCCGTGGTATGGATGTGGTCAAGGAGAGTATGAAGAAGATCAAGGACAATCCTGATAAGACCGCCAAGGATGAGGATATTTTTACCACTTTGGAGGTCTGCTACGAGTTCTATCTCCGTGGCTTCGAGTTTGCACCGTTAGATCTCTATGAATCGGATTCCGTCAGATTTCAAATCAAAGACGGGAAGCTGTTACCTCCTTTTGTCTCTGTAGGTGGCTTAGGTGAAACGGCGGCAAAGGATATCGTCAATGGCAGAGAAGGAAAACGATTCGTATCCATCGAGGAATTTGCCCGTGCCTGCCCCAAGGTCTCCAAGACCCATATTGAGAAGCTGAAGGAGGCAGGTGCCTTCGGCGAGTTGCCGGATACCAGCCAAATCACACTGTTCTAAACATATTTCGGCAGAAAGAACAAAATAGATGCAGATAATTCGTGCAAAAATACGAAATTTGCGAAAAGATTTGATGTTTCTGCCGAAATACGATATAATAACCCTGTTACAGTAAAACCCATACTAAACATAAGGAGAAATTACTATGCAAGAACTCGAAAAGCAATTCCATATTCGTTGCGTTGAGGGCGACGTGGGCCGCTACGTCCTGCTCCCCGGCGACCCCGGCCGTTGCGAGTCTATCGCAAAGCTCTTTGACAACCCCGTGCATGTTGGTATGAACCGTGAGTATAATATCTACACCGGCACCCTCCTGGGTGAGAAGGTCAGTGTCTGCTCCACCGGTATCGGCGGCCCCTCCGCTTCCATTGCAATGGAGGAGCTCCACAACATCGGTGCAGATACCTTCATCCGTGTAGGCACCTGCGGCGGCATCGACCTGGATGTCCGTTCCGGCGATATCGTGGTTGCTACCGGCGCCATCCGTTTCGAGCATACCTCCATGGAGTATGCCCCCATTGAGTATCCCGCAGTATCCGACCTGGATATCGCACTGGCTCTCCGTCAGGCTGCCCAGGCTATGGGCAAGCGTACCCACACCGGCGTTGTCCAGTGTAAGGATGCCTTCTACGGCCAGCACAGCCCTGCCAAGATGCCTGTTTCCTATGAGCTCCTGCAGAAGTGGGAAGCATGGAAGCGTCTGGGCGTTAAGGCCAGTGAGATGGAATCTGCTGCCCTCTTCGTGGTAGCCGATGCTCTGGGCTGCCGTTGCGGTTCCTGCTTCCATGTTATTTGGAACCAGGAGCGTGAGGCTGCAGGTCTGGACCAGGATATGGATGAGGATACCACTGCCGCTGTCCGTGTAGGCGTTGAGGCTCTCAAGCTGATCATCGCCCAGGATAAGGCAATGGGCAGATGATTGTCGGGAACTTTTTCTGACTTTCTTCGTCTTTTTCCTTAGGACCCCTGTTTTTGTGAAGCTGTGTTAGGAGGTGAGATCGGTGAGACGATGCTGGTGGACTGTTTGGATCGAGGTCGCCATTATGGCAGTGTTGCTGTTTTTCGGCTATAAATACGTGAAGGGAATGGTCATGGATCTGGTTTCTCCCTATCTCATTGAAGAATCTGAGGTCGGAGAGCGTAGTGACAATATGATCAAGCAGATCGTAGAAAAGGTCGAGGATAAGTTAGGTGTCCGATTTGACTACGAGAACATGATCTTTGACTATGCCAATGACTATGCCGGCAAGATGATGGAGAAGTCCCGTGAGGAACGGAAGTTCGGGGAGGAGACTTATTCTATCGTAGAGGAATACGAGGATCCGGACACAGGATCTCAGGACGAAACAGAGTAAACCCAACGCCCCACCGACCCCGGTGGGGCGTTTTGTAAGGAGAAGCCATGGACAGAAAGAATCAGATACAAGCCCTTACAGACAGCGAGGAGGAGCGGATGCTCCTGGTGAGAGTCTGTGACAAGATAGACAGGGGATATGAGCGTGAGATGCCGGTGTCTACTGCTTTTTTAACACCCAGGGAGCAGGCCTTAGTGAAGCAGATCTTGCCTCATGTCTGCTTTTGGGGTGGGACAGAGGAGACGGATCGGAGAGTTGCCTATTACCTGCCGGAGTATATAACTCGGGAGGATTACTTCCGGGGGGATGTGATCTCCTGTATTCGTGGCAGCTTTTATGAGGCAGGGGCCTTGAGCCACCGGGATGTGCTGGGCGCCCTTATGGGGGCAGGGATCCGTCGGGATGCCATCGGAGATATTATCATCCGTGAAAAGACCTGCGAATTTTTCCTCCTGTGGGAGCTGACCCAATATCTGTTGGACAATCTGACCTCAGCAGGCCGTCAGCACCTGCAGTTGGAGCAGATCGATCCCGAATCGGTGGAGAAGCCCCCTCAGGCCATGAAGGAGCTTCGGTTTACCGTGTCCTCTCTCCGTCTGGACAGTGTTCTGTCCGGGGCCTTCCACCTCAGCCGAGGAAAGACCGCCGAGGCCATTCAAGCCGGCAGGGTGAGCCTCAACTCCCTGATCTGCACCAAGCCCGACAAGCAGGTGAGTCTCAGAGATGAGCTGTCCCTCCGCGGCAGCGGCAAGCTCCGTATTCTGGAGCTCCACGGCCAAACCAAAAAGGACCGTACCGCCCTCACCGTCGGCATTTTCGTGTAAGAAATAAAGCATCAAATTCCGATTTGTCGAGCTGTTTGAAAAGGCACAAACCACCAAATCACGCACTATCCCGTAGGGCAGCTTGCCCTACAACAGCCTTGTACGATGATATGTTGTATGGTACGGGAATCGAACAGCTCCATAAATCGGAATTT
>JAZNYV010000172.1:0-4177 GCA_045594585.1 Faecousia sp.
TTCCGATTTATGGAGCTGTTCGATTCCCGTACCATGCAACATATCATCGTACAAGGCTGTCGTAGGGCAAGCTGAGGGCAGCTTGCCCTACGGGATAGTGCGTGATTTGGTGGTTTGTGCTTTTTCAAACAGCTCGATAAATTGGAATTTGACCCGTTGAGGGTTGACAGTGTGGTGGTTGGAATGTATAATATAGATGGTGTTATGCCGATAACGAGTTTCAGTGAACAGCAGACACTATTATTTCAACAGAACCGTCTTCGAGTCGTGCCGCCTAAGGAGTGATCTATGGGGTATCGACCGGGGTCGTCTCGGAAACAGGGCGGCCTTCCATTGCGAAAAGAGGATGGAGAGCAGGCACAGCCTGCCTATGGTTACGTGTCCCCCCCGATATTAGGGCATCGGTGTGCTCGGGGGGGGTAGTGTATCTCTGTGGGTGGGAATGCTGTTTTCCTGTAAAGACTTCCTTTATCCTTTCGCAATGGGCGAAAGGATTTTTTTGTTGTGCAGTATACGGAAGGAGGCAGAACCATGATAAACAGAAAGAGCTCCTCTGCAATGATCCTTTGGACCCTAGCCATTGGATTAGTGGTTGCAGTGGGGCTGTCTGTATGTCTCGGACGGTATCCTATAGGCATTAGGGAAATGCTTGGGATCCTATGGTCTAAGATCGGCGGCATAGAACCCTTCTGGACACCTGTCCAGGAGGCACTCTTGCTGCAGCACAGACTTCCAAGAGTTCTCCTTGGGGTACTGGTTGGCTGCAGCCTCTCCGCAGCAGGAGCAAGCTACCAGGCAGTGTTCCAGAATCCTATGGCGGCACCGGATCTCTTAGGTGCTTCCGGGGGTGCGGCCTTCGGCGCGGCCTTAGGGATCCTCCTTGGCGTTGGCTCCTCTACGGTCATTTGTCTCGCTTTTGTGTGCAGCCTCCTTACAGTTGCCCTGGTGATCCTGGTAGGGAACCGTGCCAGGGGGAAGCGTGTGGTTGCCTTGATCCTCGGAGGGATCATGGTCAGCTCTCTCATGTCCTCCGCCACATCCTTCCTTAAATTGGTGGCAGATCCTGCCGACCGGCTCCCTGCTATTACCTATTGGCTCATGGGGAGCCTCAACGGTGCGACCGTGAGGGAGCTACTCTTTGCCCTGGTCCCTGTGACTATAGGCTTGATCCCCCTGCTCCTCCTGCGGTGGAGGATCCACGTGCTGACTCTCGGGGACGAGGAAGCCCGTACCCTGGGGATCCACGGAGGACGGCTCCGTATTGTAGTGATCCTGTGTGCGACCCTGCTGACAGCGGCGGCGGTTTCTGTCAGCGGTGTCATCGGTTGGGTAGGCTTGGTGGTTCCCCACCTGTGCAGGAGGCTCGTAGGGGACAAGTTCACGGTGTTGCTTCCTACCTCCCTTCTTGCAGGTGGCCTTTTCCTTCTGCTGGTGGATGATATTTCCCGTAATCTTATGGCAACGGAGATCCCCATCGGTATTCTCACCGGCTTCATAGGTGCCCCCTTCTTCCTGTATCTGATCACAAAGGACGGTGACCGCCATTGAGGATCCAAGTCAAAGACCTGTGCTACGCCTACGGTAACCACAGGGTGTTGGAGCATATTTCCTTTGAGGCAGGGGAGGGGGAGTTCCTGTCTGTCCTGGGACCTAACGGAGCAGGGAAAAGCACCCTCTTCCGTTGCATATTAGGGCTGCTGACCCCTAATAGGGGAGAGATCCTCTTAGACGGCAGACCCGTCTCCTCACTGTCTCCCTCGGCTCTTGCACAGGAGATCGCCTATATTCCACAGTCCCATGACCCGGTGTTCCATTACAGCGTATTTGATATGGTCCTTATGGGGACCACTGCACAGAGGGGTGTGTTTTCTCCTCCGGGACGGGAGCAGCGGAAGCTGGTGGAGGAAGTCCTTCACAGATTACATCTATCCCATCTTAGGGATCGGAGCTACCGCACCTTAAGCGGAGGAGAACGGCAGTTGGTTCTGATTGCCCGTGCCATGGCTCAGAGGGCCAAGATCCTCCTTATGGATGAGCCCTCAGCCAGCTTGGATTTCGGCAATCGCCTCTGTGTCATGAACACGGTCAAGGAGCTGTGCAGGGAAGGCTACTGCATTATCCAGATCACCCACGACCCGGAGCAAGCCTATTTCTATTCCCACAGGATCCTGGCACTCCGTGGGGGCAGGATCCTTGCCTGGGGAAGCCCCCGGGAAATATTTGACGATCATTTGATCTCTGCTCTCTATGGCGTAGAGGTAGAGGTATGTAATATCAAGGAGGATGCTTACCGCGTATGCATTCCGAAAGGAGTTAGGAAATGAAACAGCTCATAGCCATTCTATTGACTCTATCCCTTATGCTGGGCTTTACAGCCTGTGCTTCGGGCAAGACGCAGGAGGCACCGGGAGGAGAAACTCGAATATTTATTGACGACGCAGGACGCTCTGTAGAGCTGCCTGAGGAGATCAGCCGAATCGTCCCCTCTGCGGCTATGTCTCAGATCATCCTGCAGACCTTGGCCCCGGAGATGTTCGTGGGTCTCGCCTCAGATCTGCAGGAGGAGGCACGGGGGATTGTGGAGGACAGCCTGTTTGCCCTCCCGGATCTCGGCAGCCTCTATGCAGGGGGAGACCTGAATATCGAGGAGCTTGCCAAGGCGGAGCCCCAATTGATCATTGATATGGGTGAGAAGAAGCCCTCTACTACAGAGGATATGGATGCTTTGCAGAAGCAGACACTGATCCCCACGGTGTTCTTGTCCGTCTCCCTGGAATCCATGCCGGAGACCTATAGACGGCTTGGCACCCTCCTTGGGAAGGAAGAACGAGCCGAGGAGCTTGCTGCCTTCTGTGACAGGGTCTACCGCAGGACCCTGTCCATTATGGAGCAGGTAGGGGAGAATAAGGTGAAGGCCCTGTATGTCCTGGGAGAGGATGGACTGAATGTCATTGCCGCATCCTCCTATCACGCAGAGCTTATGGATCTGTTAACGGAGAACTCGGCAGTGGTGGATACCCCGGTGAGCAAGGGCTTCGGCAACCAGGTCTCTATGGAGCAGATCGCATTGTGGGATCCGGACTTCGTGGTGTTCGGGCCGGACAGCATCTATGATACCGTAAAGGAGCGATCCCCCTGGAATCGGATCACAGCTATTGTGAAGGGTGCCTATGTAGAGGTGCCGGCGGTGCCCGATAATTGGATGAGTATGCCTCCCTCCGTACAGCGGTATTTGGGACTGATCTGGCTCCCGGCGGTGCTGTACCCGGAGTATTGCGACTATGATGTAAAAGGGGAAATTATGGAGTTTTTTGCACTTTTCTACGGATATGAGCTGACGGAGGAGCGGTATGAGGAGATCACAGGCCGTGGCTTTTTGAGGTGAGCCTATGCACAGCTTGATCGTAGGTGCTCCCGGAGCAGGGAAGAGCACCCTGCTCCGACGACTCCTTGCAGGATCCGACATCCCCGTTTTCGGCTTCCTGACTCGGAAGGAGAGGGATGAATGGGATCCTCTTTTAGGCCATCCCATATATATCTACCCTGCAGGGGGACCCTATATCCGTTCTCGGGAGAATTTAATAGGACATTGCAAGGAACAGCACCCCATAGTCTATGGGGAGGCATTTGACCGCTTCGCTCCCCGTCTGTGGGAGCCTGTTCCCCAAGGGGCGGTGATCCTTATGGATGAGATCGGATTTATGGAAGCCTCCTCGGAGGCCTTCTGCCGTGGGATCCTTCACCTCCTGGACGGAGACATCCCCGTTTTGGCCGCCGTGAAGCAGAAGAACACCCCCTTCCTCCAAACCGTCCGCAACCACCCCAAAGCCACCTGCTACCACCTCACCCAAGAAAACCGAGAAACCCTGTTCCACCAACTTCTGCAGATCCTATAATCCTTCGAATTCCGGTTTATACTTATTTCTAATAAAACGGATTAACCGTTTTATTATGCCGCTGGTAAGCGGCATGGCGGCAAGGCCGCCAAGAAATGCTGTGTAATACTGTTCTTGCCGCCGAAGGCTAAGCAGGATATTCATCCTGCAATAAAATGGTTTTCAAACCATTTTATCAAGAAACAGTATTATCGAGCTGTTTCTTATATGCACACACCCCTTGCCTCTCCCCGTGGGGAGAGGCAAGGGCCTGGTGGAGCATCGGTAAATAATGTGTACTG
>JAZNYV010000173.1:0-5983 GCA_045594585.1 Faecousia sp.
ATCTTGAAGAGCAATACTTCGATGTGGTAGCCAGCAAGACCGACAACGGCATCCGCAGAGTTCCCATTGCGGACAAGGTTCTGCCCTTCTACAAAGCGTGGTATGAAAGCTCTCAATGCGAGTACCTACTCCACAATACCCATCAGAGGCACTTGGACTACAGCAACTACTACGAATGCTACTTCCAGCCTCTCATGGAGCAGATCGGCATGGCACACAGACCCCACGACACGAGACATACCTGCATCACCCTTTTGACAGAGGCAGGGGTAGAGCCTACCATGATCAAAAAGATCGTGGGACACTCCGGTGCTATGACCTTGACAGAGCGAGTGTACACCCATTTGAGAACAGAAACCCTCTTGGAGGCGATCAACAAAATATGAAACGAGTAACAAAAAACAGGAGATAACTCCGAAGAGCTATCTCCTGTCAAAAAGACTTGTTTTTGATTTTAGAGGCTGCAAAATTTGTTCCTTACCTGTTCCTTACTTGTTCCTTACGCAATACAGGGCAGGACATTTCTGCAACTCTTAATACGCCAAAAGAGGGGATTTTTCCGCAAATAGCTGCCAAAAGTGGCAAATAAATGTGGTAAAATTATCTCTTGGAGAACTGGGGAGCGCGGCGGGCGGCTTTGAGGCCGTACTTCTTTCTTTCCTTCATTCTGGGGTCGCGGGTCAGGAAGCCGGCGGCCTTGAGGGTTGCGCGGTACTCAGCGTTGACGCCCAGGAGAGCGCGGGAGATGCCATGACGGATGGCGCCGGCCTGGCCGGTAACGCCGCCGCCCTTGACGGTGCAGATGATGTCAACCTTGCCCAGGGTGTCGGTGCTGACCAGGGGCTGACGGACGATGAGCTTAAGGGTATCGAGACCGAAGTAGTCGTCGATATCACGGCCGTTGATGATGATGGAGCCGGTGCCGTTCTCGTATACGCGAACACGGGCGATGGAAGACTTACGTCTGCCGGTGCCGTACTGATACTGTCTCTTGCTTTCGTACATGATCTGTTACCTCCTGATTAGTCAACCCAAGCTTCGGGCTTCTGGGCGGCGTGGGGATGCTCGGTGCCCTTGAAAACCTTCAGACGGCCCAGAGCGGCGCGGCCGATGGTGTTCTTGGGGAGCATACCCTTAACAGCGAGCTCCATTGCGAACTCGGGACGCTCTGCCATGAGGGTCTTGTACTTGGTCTCCTTGAGGCCGCCGATCCAGCCGGAGTGATGACGATAGTACTTCTGATCCAGCTTCTTGCCGGTGAGGATTGCCTTGTCGGCGTTGAGGACGATGACGTAATCGCCGCAGTCGACGTTGGGGGTAAAGTCTGCCTTGACCTTGCCGCGCAGGATGTTAGCGACGGTGACAGCAGTACGGCCCAGGGGCTGGTTTGCTGCATCGACGATGTACCACTTGCGCTGCACATCTTCTTTTCTGACCAGGGTAGTGGACATGATGTTTCCTCCGAAAATAATGATAAAATATTTTGACAAACGCAGATTTTTTGCGTATAATCTACGCGAAGCTCCCTCATTATATCATAGAAATATCCAATGTCAAGAGCTTTTTTAAAAAAATTTATCTCACCCATGAAGAACTTGCAAAAGCTCTTGTTTCCTCTTGTTTTCTCTCGTTTTCTCACTCCCCAATTTTCCGCCAAAAACCAAAAACAGAAAGGAATTGTCTCAAAATGCAGAAAATGATGGGCATGGTACGCCGCTGTGTAGACGACTATAAAATGATCGAAGCCGGGGATCGGATCGCCGTAGGTCTGTCCGGGGGAAAGGACTCCATTGCCCTGCTGGCTCTCTTGGCGGCCATGCGGGAGTATTATCCCCTGCCCTATGAATTGACCGCCATTTCCGTAGACCTGGGCTTCGGCATGGACTTCTCCCCCATTGCCCGTCAGTGCGAGGCGTGGGGGGTCCCCTTCACCGTAGTCAAGACGGAGATCGCCCCTATTATCTTCGACTATCGGAAGGAGAAGAATCCCTGCTCCATGTGTGCAAAAATGCGTAGGGGTGCCTTAAATCAAGCCCTCTTAGACCTGGGCTTTTCCAAGATCGCCCTGGGGCACCATTATGACGATGCGGTAGAGACCTTCCTTATGAATCTGCTGTACGAGGGACGGATCGGGTGCTTCCAGCCCGTGACCTTCCTGGATCGGACGGGAGTGACACAGATCCGTCCTATGATGTACTTAAGTGAAAAGACCATCACCAACTTCGTAGAGCGAGAGGGACTGCCCATCGTCCGCAACCGCTGTCCCGTAGACAAGCGGACCAAGCGGCAGGAGACCAAGGACCTGATCGCGGAGCTCCAGCAGAAATACCCGGATCTGAAAAATCGGATCTTCGGTGCCATGCAACGGCTCCCCCTCCCCGAATGGGAGGTTTTGAGATAAATGGGAAATTGCCTCTTTCGGCACTTGCGAAACAGGGAGATATGTGATAGAATATATGGATAAAAGAAAACACTTTGAAAGGTGTGACACAACCATGTCTGAAACTCAGATCCAAAAGAAAAGAATGCTCTCCGGCATTAAGCCCTCCGGCAGTCTGACCCTGGGCTCCTATGTAGGTGCGATCCGGAATTGGAAGGACCGTGCAGATGAGTTCGACTGCTATTACTTCATGGCAGACCTGCACACCATTACGGTCCGTCAGAATCCTGCAGACCTCCGCCGCCGTTCCCTGGAGCAGCTGGCACAGTATATTGCCTGCGGCATTGACCCGGAGAAGAACATCCTCTTCCTCCAGAGCCATGTCCACCAGCACGCAGAGCTGGGTTGGGTCCTGAACTGCTACGCCATGTTCGGCGAGCTGTCCCGTATGACCCAGTTCAAGGACAAGAGCGCCAAGAACGCCGACAACATCAACGGCGGCCTGTTCACCTACCCTGCCCTCATGGCCGCAGACATCCTGCTGTACCAGGCCGACCTGGTCCCCGTTGGGGAGGACCAGAGACAGCACGTAGAGCTGACCCGTGATATTGCCCGCCGCTTCAACGGTGTTTACGGCGATGTGTTCAAGGTCCCCGAGCCCTATATCCCCAAGGTAGGTGCCCGTGTTATGAGCCTTGCCAACCCCGATGCCAAGATGTCCAAGTCCGAGGACGAGGATCCCGGCCGCGTCACCCTTATGGATAAGCCGGAGGACATTATGCGGCTGTTCAAGCGTGCGGTCACGGACTGCGATACCCAGGTCCGTTACGACTGGGACAACAAGAAAGGGATCTCCAACCTTATGAGCATCTACTCCGCCGCTACGGGCCGGACCTACGAGCAGATCGAGGCTGAGTTTGCAGGCCGCGGCTACGGCGACTTCAAGAAGACCGTGGGCGAGGCTGTTGTAGAAATGCTCCGTCCCATTCGGGAAGAGGCCACCCGTCTCCTGGCTGACAAGGCTTACCTGCAGAAGGTCTGCGCCGAGGGTGCGGAGAAGGCTTCCTACGTTGCAGAAAAGACCCTGCGGAAGGTGTATAAGAAGGTAGGCTTCGTAGCCCGTTAAGGAGGTCCCCATGGTTTTAGAATCTGCATTCATTGTACGTCTGCTGTACGCCATTCTGACTGCCGCAGGGATCTCCTGCTGTATCACCCCCTTAGTCAAATGGCTGGCCCGCAAGGTGGGTGCTATGGATATTCCCAAGGACAAGCGGCGTATGCACAACAAGCCCATTCCCCGTATGGGTGGATTGGGGATCTTCCTGGGCTTCCTGATCAGCTTTCTAATCTTCGGGAAGGTAAATACAGAGCTGCGTGGTATCCTCATAGGTGCCGGTCTCATTGTAGCACTGGGCATCGTTGACGACATCAAGGCACTGCGTGCCATTCCCAAGTTCCTGGTGCAGATCATTGCCGCAGTCATAGTGGTCTGCCACGGCTGCCGCATTGCAAATTTCCTGGGCTGGGAGCTTCCCCTGTGGCTCAGCTACTGTGCTACGGTGATCTGGATCGTCATGCTCACCAATGCGGTAAACTTTATCGACGGTCTGGACGGCTTGGCAGCCGGGGTCTCCGCCATTTCTGCCGGCTCCATGCTGGTAGTGGCCCTGCTCCTGGTACCGGAGGCCAACGCCACCCTGTCAGCACTGGTGCTGGCTGCCATTTTGGGTGGCTGTATCGGCTTCATCCCCTACAATTTTAACCCTGCATCTATTTTCATGGGAGATACAGGCTCTACCTTCCTGGGGTTCATGCTTGCCTCCGTATCCGTCTTCGGTCTGTTTAAGACCTATGCTATGATCTCCTTTGCAGTCCCCTTCCTGGTGCTGGGTCTGCCCCTGTTCGACATCTGCTTCGCAGTGATCCGCCGACTGGCAAAGGGACAGAGCCCCATGCACGCCGACAGAGGTCACGTACACCACCGTCTGATCGATATGGGCTTCTCTCAGAAGCAAGCGGTTGCCATCTCCTACCTGATCACCGTGGTCCTGGGGATCTGTGCCGTTGTGCTCACAGACAAGGGAGAGGTCCAGGCACTGATCTTCCTGGCTGCCCTGGTGCTGGTAGGCATTGTAGGCCTGCAGCTCTTCATCATCAACCGTCACCACAACCATCACAAGGAGGAGAATCCCAATGACAAAGAAGATTAAGGTCATGTCCGTATTCGGCACCAGGCCTGAGGCCATTAAGATGGCTCCCCTGGTAAAGGCCCTTGCAGAACGGGAGCACTTTGAGAGCATCTGCTGTCTCACCGGTCAGCACAGAGAGATGCTGGACTCCGTTATGGATATCTTCAAGCTCAAGGGTGACTACGATCTGAATATTATGCAGAAGCAGCAGACCCTGTCCTCCATTACCACCCGTGCCATCCTGGGCATGGAGACGGTCCTGCAGGAGGCAAAGCCGGATCTGATCCTAGTCCACGGAGACACCTCCACCACCTTTGCAGGGGCTCTCGCCGCCTTCTACCATCAGATCCCCGTAGGCCATGTAGAGGCAGGCCTGCGTACTTATGACAAGTATTCCCCCTTCCCCGAGGAGATGAACCGCACCCTGGTAGGGGATATTGCAGAGCTCCACTTCTCCCCCACTGCCGCCAACGCAGAGAACCTGACGAAGGAGGCCATTAAGGGCGAGGTCTTTATTACCGGCAACACGGTTATTGACGCCATGAAGACCACTGTCCGCAAGGACTACCGTTTCTCCACAGAGATCCTCAATGAGCTGGATTTTGAGAATCGCCGTGTTATCGTCCTCACCTGCCATCGCCGTGAGAATTACGGCAAGCCCATGCACGACATCCTCTCCGCAGTCCGCAAGCTGGTAGAGTCCCACCCCGAGATAGAGGTCGTCTACCCCGTCCATCTGAGCCCCGTTGTCCGTCAGTGCGCACAAGAGGAGCTGGGAGGTGTAGACCGTGTCCATCTCATTGATCCCGTAGATGTAGAAGAGATGCACAACCTCATGGCTCGTTGCTACTTCGTCATGACCGACTCCGGCGGACTCCAGGAGGAGGCCCCCGCAATGGGCAAGCCCGTCCTGGTCCTCCGCAAAGAGACAGAGCGTCCCGAGGCTGTAGCCGCCGGCACCGTTAAGCTGGCAGGGGTAGAGCACGAGGAGGTCCTTGCCCTGGGCAAGGACCTGCTGGAGGATCCTGCTCTGTACGCCCGTATGGCTCATGCAGTGAACCCCTACGGCGACGGCGAGGCCTGTGGCAGAATCGCCGATGCCATCGAATGGTACTTCCGCCTCCGTGAGGATAAGCCGAAGGATTTCATGCCTCAATAAAAAAGATTATTTTTTAAAAAACCTCTTGACAAATGCAGGATTTATGTGTATAATAACTCCTGCAAATGCGGGTGTAGCTCATCCGGTAGAGCGCCACCTTGCCAAGGTGGAGGTAGCGAGTTCGAGCCTCGTAACCCGCACAAGAAAAGAAACGCGTTTTGAGTAATAGACAAACGGCGTTGCTTTTTAACTAAATCCACCCTTGTGGGTGGGTGAAATCATCTGCGATGATGAAATCCCCTCCGGGGACGAAAT
>JAZNYV010000174.1:0-19756 GCA_045594585.1 Faecousia sp.
ATGAACGATATCATCGAGGCAACGGTTTATGCAACCAAGGACGGCACGACTTATGCATCTGATGTAGACGTATACAGCATCGGCACCTATGCATACAACCAGTTGGCTAAGGACACCACCACCGAGACTCTCAAGAATCTGTGTGCCGAGCTTCTCCGCTACGGTGCAAAGGCTCAGATCTTCAAGGCATATCGTACCAATGCCCTGGTGGATGCTTCCATGACCGACGAGCAGAAGGCAAGACTCACCGATCTGGACAGCGTTGTGTTCGGCAACACCAACACCACCCTCAGCGATCTGGCTGACCCCACTGTAACCTGGGGCGGCAAGGTCCTGATCCTGGATTCCAAGATCACTCTCCGTTACGTCATTAACCCCGCCAACTACACCGGCGATATCTCCGACCTGTCCCTCCGCGTGACCTATGTCAACCTGGAAGGCGAGACCGTAACCGAGACCCTGACCGGTGCAGAGCTGTACAACGAGAGTCTGAACTACTACTCCTTCGAGTTCTCCGCTCTCCGTGCTGCTGAGATCCGTACCGTACTGTCCGCCGCCGTCTATGCTAACGGCCGACAGGTTTCTCCCACTCTGCAGTACAGCATGGATACCTACGGCAACAACAAGACCGGCGACCTGCTGATCGTCTGCCAGGCTCTGTGTGCCTACTCCGACGCAGCTCTTGCCTACTTCAAGAGCTAATCTCTTCTAACCCCGGGGCACCTTACAGTTGTAAGGTGCCCCATTTTATTCCAAAGACTTGACGCCGTTTTACAGATATGGTATAATATCTTCAATAGGAGGTGAAGTCAGTGAAACAATACCGATTGAGCGCCGCATTTATCATCTGCTTCCTTTTGTTGCCATTTTGTTGTCTCACAGCTTCTGCAAATTCATCGTGGGTTTGGATCTCCGAGACCCGCCCCTATGATGTTTTACCTTGGGTTGCCATAGGAACATTATTGATTGAAACGATCAGTATTATATTGTTCGCAAAAATCAATCGCGGATTTAAAGTGTTTACATTCGTAACAATCGCAAATTCGATTTCCTTCGCCGCCCCATATGTTTGCAGCCTTGTGTCCTACACACAGTTAGGGATGTCTTTCCTGAAGTATTTAAACCATTGGCCTTCCTATACAGTGGGCGTTTTGTTCTGTCAGATAACTGTTTTAATTGAGTTTCCCATTGTTTATTTCGCATTGAGGAAAAAAGATGTCTCCAATAAACGGCTTATCATCACCATTGTAGTCAGCAACATCCTCACTACCATCTTAGTAGCAATTGTTGAACGAACACTTTGCCAGGGTCGTTGGTAAGCCACTACTACAGCTTCTTCCGCTTACATTGCATAATCAGAAATGCTCGGGCCGATAAAAGCCCGAGCATTTCCGGTTCTATGATTTATTTGCCTCTGAGATTCACAGAAAAACGAGATTGTAGAAAAACCATGGCTTCGAGGGCATTCTCCCAATCTATGCGGAAGCTTAGCTTTTTCCCATCCATGAACAGCACATAAATATAACTCAACTCTCCGGTTGGTTTGAAACGCTCTACGCCCTGTACCTGCGTCCATACATAGCTTCTCGTAGTACGGCCAAAGACCTCTTTACGCACTCCTTGTTCATCAAGGGTCACTCTCCATGTGATGTGCCATAAGGTCAAGGGTACACAAATTCCCCCTTCAAACAAGATCAACAACAGGGACATGGGGCCACTTCCCTCCTGTGCAAATATCCACAGATATACGGACAGAAAAACTGTAACGGACATGAACAGCACCGATAGGATCGTTACGGAAACTCGATGGGCTGTGGGTTGTCGGACCACAACGGTTTTATTCCTGAGGCCGGTATTTCGTTTATGTTTTCCCATACTTCGGCCTCCTTAACGATTTAAGATAGATGTTTTATATTCCCTGGGAGTCATATTGGTGAAAGATTTAAAGCATTTGGAGAAGTATTGCGGATTGTCAAAATGGAGCATGTCCGAGATCTGAGACATATTGCAGGTACCTTCACGGATCAGGCGTTTCGCCTCTTCGATCTTGAGACCGTTGTAATATTTGATAATGCCACTCTTGCGGTAACGGGAGAAAAGCTGTTTTACGGTGCTCTCACTCTTGCCCACAGCGGCGGCAATGTCGCTTACGGTCAGCTTGCCGTAGACATTGGCACGGAGAATGTCCAGGATCTCCTTTACAGGATAGGGCACATCCACACCGTCTATATAGAAGCTCTGCCGTTGGTTTTTGGTCATGACAGATGTGTTACGAGACAGCTTGATCAAGAAGATCTCCAAAAGATTCTTGGTCATCTGACTACTGCCAAAGGGAGCAGTCTCCACCCGTTCCAGCTTTTGGAGCAAGGGATTGGTTTCGTCAACCAATTTAAAGCAAGAAAGCCCTTCTTCAAACAAAGTAGACAAAAGACTCTTTTCCTCCGGGCTGAGGCGGAAGATCTTGCCCTCAAAGTCCCTCATGGCTCGGCTACGGCACTCAAAGGTCAGGATGCTCACATTGGGCGCCGTGCGGTGATCTCCCGACAGATTATGGAATTCATTGGGCTTGTGAAAGGTCATTTCCCCGCTCTTTAGGACGAACTTGTTCTTGTCTGCGGTACAGAGCATTTCGCCCTTGTCGATATAGACCATTTCCCAGAAATCGTGGCTTTCTCCCTCATAGGAAAAGTTCTTGGAGAACTCCATATAGAAGATGGTAATGATCTTTTCTACATTGAAAACCCTTTCAAAGCTGACCCGTGTAAAATTATCTTTCACCTCAAAGCCCTCCTGTCTGATTTTACACTTATTATAGCCGATTTTGCATTCCATGGCAAGCTTTTACCCGTTAAAATAGATTATGTAAAATCCACAAAATTTTACCAAAAAGGAGGACAAATTATGTACACAGTTCTGGTAATCTCCTGTCATCCCGATGATATGGAGATCGCCTGTGCCGGTACCCTGCTGAAATGCAAGGAGCGTGGAGACCGTGTAGTGATCTGCCATCTGTCCAGCGGCAACTTAGGTCACGAGATCATCCCCCCGGATGAGCTGACCGTCATGCGTGCCAAGGAGGTAGAGCGTTCCGCCGCCCTGGGCGGTTTTGAGGTCATTCACTCCAGCTTTGATGATCTGGCCATTTATGATAACAACAAGGAGGCCCGTGACAAGGTGGTAGACGTGATCAAATCCGTGGATCCCGACTTCATCATCACCCACGACCCTAACGACTATATGCCGGATCACAATGCGGTTTCCCGTTTGGTCTTTGATGCCAGCTTTACCGCTACCCTGCCCAACTACCACACCAAGGTCCCCGGCCACGCAAGAATGGTCCCCATCTACTACATGGATACCCTCTGCGGTGTTAACTTTAACCCCACGGAGTATGTAGACGTGACTCCCTACATTGACAAGAAGTTAGAGATGCTGGAGTGCCACGAATCCCAGATCGTATGGATGCGTGACCACGACCACATTGACTTCCCGGACATGGTCCGTACCTGTTGCCGCTACCGCGGCTTCCAGTGCGGTGCCGACTATGCCGAGGGCTTCAAGCAGTGCCAGGTCTACCTTAAGGGCACTACCAAGAGATACCTACCCTAAACTTATACATAAAGGAGAATCATTATGGATTTCAATTCTACCGTTAAGGGCTCTGCATTAGAGGGCTTCTACCCCGCCGGCTGGGACTTTGCCAAGATCGACGCCTGCATCGATGCTCCCGAGACCATCACCAATCACCAGGCACACTGGAATAAGGGCTTCACCCCCATCAAGTGCGACAACCTGGAAGAATTCAACACCTACATGGGGCACGAGATCGCCCTGCAGATCAAGCTGGCCAAGGACCGTGGTGAAAAGATTGCTTTCATCCTCCCCGTAGGCCCCATGGGAATGTACAAGTGGGTAGTCTATTTCCTCAAGGAGTGGAAGATCTCCTGCGAGCACGTCTACACCTTCAACATGGATGAGTGGGCAGACGGCGAGGGCAACACCCTGCCTCCCGAGAACCATGGCTCCTTCCA
This sequence comes from Faecousia sp., assembly GCA_045594585.1. Lineage (GTDB taxonomy): Bacteria > Bacillota > Clostridia > Oscillospirales > Oscillospiraceae > JAZOXB01. Next base: position 4,032 of record JAZNYV010000174.1, read on the forward strand.
GTATGCTATGGAGAATGCCCTGTTTAACCCCCTGGGCGAGCTGACCGTTCCCAGAGAGCAGAGAAATTTTGCAACCAAGGAGAACCTGCCCACCTATCCCGACAAGATCAATGCCCTCAAGGCAGAAGGAGCCAAGCTGGTCCTGGTATACGGCATCGGCAGAATGTGCCACATTGCCTTCTGGGAGCCCACCTTCGCCGCCGACTACGAGACCGCCGCTGAGTGGGAGGCTGCTCCCTACCGCATCGGTGCCAAGATCCATCCCCTCACCGTTGAGCAGAACGCTCTGACCAGCTTCAAGTCCAGAACCCCCCTGGTTCCCTGCAGAGCCAACACCATCGGCCCCGGCCTGTTCCTAAAGGCTGATTACGCCATCGGCGGTGCAGACGGCACCCTGGGCAGAGGAATGCAGTGGCAGGGGCTGTCCCTGTGGATGACCCTCCGTCATGAGACCACGCCCTGGATCACCTCCTCCTACATTCCCACCCTCCCCCGCAGACTGTTCTTCCTCAGCGAGCTCGCAGGGCCCCTGGAAGCCGAGTGTAACTAATATGACCACAGGCAACAGATCCGGCATTGCCCTCTGCGGCAACGTGCTGGTGGATCAGATCAATCTGATCCGTGCTTACCCCAATGCAGGGGAGCTGACCAAGATCATAGGCTTGGACAAGGCCGTTGGCGGTTGTGTTCCCAACGTAGGCATTGACCTTAAGAAGATCTGCCCGGAGCTGGAGGTCCGAGCCATCGGTAATATCGGAGCTGACGATAACGGAGCCTTCCTTAAGGAGGTTTTAGCCTCCCACGGCCTGGACCTGTCCGGGCTAAAAACCGTTGAGGATGCCACCACCTTTACCCAGGTCATGAGCATCCCCGGGGGGCAGAGGACCTTCTTCACCTATGCCGGAGCAGATGGAAGCCTCTGTGGGGAGGATCTGGATTTTTCCGAAGATCCTCCTGCCATCCTCCATTTAGGCTACTTCCTGCTTCTAAAGAAGGTAGACGAGGGCGAGGGTCTGCGGATCCTGCAAAAGGCAACGGAGGCCGGTGTCCTTACTTCCATTGATTTAGTCAGCGAAAATTCTGACAGATATGCGCTGGTACTCCCCTGTCTGCCCTACACAGACTACTTGATCATCAACGAGCTGGAGGCAGGCAAGCTGGCAGGCATGGAGCCTACCTCCTCTAACCTCCCCATCATTGCACAGAAGCTCAAGGCTCTCGGGGTGCGGAAGAAGGTCATCATCCATATGCCCGACCGTGCTCTGTGCTGTTCAGAGGAGGGTCTCACCATAGTCCCCTCCTACGACATCCCCAAGGAGGCTGTTGTCGGCACCACCGGGGCAGGAGATGCCTTCTGTGCCGGTGCTCTATACGGGATCTACCGAGGCAGAACAGACAGAGAGATCCTGGAATTTGCCTCCGCCGCCGCTGTCGCCGCTCTCAGCAGCAGTGATGCTACCAGCGGTCTAAGAACAGAGGCAGAGATCCTGGAACATTGCAAACAATACAGGAGAAAAGAATTATGCTTGTAAATTTAAATGACGTACTCAAGAAGGCCCAGGAGGAGCACTATGCCGTAGGCCTCTTTAACACTACGGATACGGATATGCTGGAGGCTGTGATCTCTGCTGCTGAGGAGCTCCGCTCCCCTGTTATCATCGGCACCGCAGAGGTCCTCCTCCCTGCCGGGGAGCTTAAGCTCATTGCCCCCGCTATTATCGCAGCCGCAAAGCGGGCAACTGTCCCCGTTGTGGTCCACTATGACCACGGTCTCACCTTTGACCGTTGCATGGAGGCCCTGCAGTTAGGCTTCTCCTCCGTCATGTTCGACGGCTCCGCAGGAGATTACGACAAGAACATTGCCGACACCTGCGAGATCGTTAAGATCGCCCATTCCTTCGGTGCAAGTGTAGAGGGTGAGATCGGTCACGTAGGCCAGGCCTCCTCTGAGGATAATCTCCATACGGATATGTACACCACTGCCGATGAGGCAGAAGCCTATGTAAAGGCTACGGGTGTAGATGCCCTTGCCATTGCCATCGGTACCGCCCACGGTGTGTATAAGACCAAGCCTCAGTTGAATTTGGAGAGGCTCTGCGAGATCCGCAGCCGCATCGACACTCCCCTGGTTCTCCACGGTGGCAGTGGTCTCAGTGACGACGACTTCCGCAACACCATTCGGGACGGTATTGCCAAGATGAATATTTTCACCGATCTCTGCTTGGCAGGCAACCGTGCTATGGAAGACGGTTTGGCTGCTGAGGAGGCCTATTTGGATATCCGCAACCGCAAGGTAGCATATATCAAGGAAGTTGTAAAGAATAAGATCCGCCTCTTCGGATCGGAAAACAAAGCCTAAAGGAGGATGAGCTCATGAAGAAAGTCAGATGGAGTATTATCGGTGCAGGCGGCATTGCTGACCGCCGTTCCATCCCCGGTATGCTCCTGGATCCGCAGAACGAGATCGTAGCTGTTATGGACGCCGTCCCTGCAGTGGCACAGAAGGTTGCTGAGAAGTATGGCTTTGCCAACTACTTCTCCGATGCAGAGGAGATGCTCAAAACCGTAGAGTCCGATGCAGTGTACATTGCCACTCCCGTTTTCTGCCACTACGAGCAGGCCATGCTGGCTCTCAAGCACAGCAGACACGTATTCATGGAGAAGCCCATTACCCTGAGCTATAAAGAGGGCAAGAAGCTCTTAGAGGCCTTCAAGAAGGCAGGCAAGCAACTGAATATCGGCTATATGATGGGTCACCATAACCTCCACGTAAAGGCTCGGAACCTAATCCGGAGCGGTGGCATCGGCGATGTAAACCTGTTCAAGCTCCAGTTCACCTGCTGGTATCCCGACATTCCCGGTGCATGGAGACAGACCAAGGCCTACAGCGGCGGCGGAGCCATTATGGACCTGGCAGTCCACTGCATGGAGCTGTTCACCTCCATTACAGGCCAGGACTTTGAGAAGTGTACTGCATACTTTACTACCAAGACCTTTCACTATGAGGTCGAGGACTCCGCTGTTATTACCTTTAAGTCCGAGAAGGGCATCTTAGGTCATATTGACGTCAACTTCAACGTCCCCGACAATGCTGCTACCGGCAAGATGGAGATCTACGGCACCGCCGGCAGCATTATTACCGAGGGAACCCTGTCCCAGGAGGAGGGTGGCAAGATGAAGTACATCTACTCCCCTCAGGGCGATTACGAGGCCCAGCAGAATCGTGTCACCGGCAAGGCTATGACCTACTACGGCAAGGGCGGCAATATGTACACCAAGCAGTTTGCCGCCTTCAACAAGCTGATCCTCAGCGGCAAGCCGGATTATACCAACGCAGAGAGAGCTCTCCGCATCCAGGAGCTCTGCGACCAAATGTATAAGCACAACAATTATTAAAATATAAGAAAGTGGTGAATGAAATGGCAAAGTCTACTGATTTCCGTTACAACACAGGTGCGACCCGTGTCCCCTGGCCCGCAGTCGGCGAGAACTACAACAAGGAGGATCTCATGGCTGTGATCCGCTTCCTCATGAAGGGTGAGGGCGAAGAGTACGAAGCCGCCATCAAGGCCGTGGAAGCAGAGGTAGAGAAGCTGGACAAGCTGTCCACCCCTCCCGGAAAGCTGTCCCTGGGCCCCAACGTTGAGGCCGCCGAGGCTGCTTGCGACGCTTACCTTAAGACCACCGGCTCCGCATTCGTTGCCAACGCAACGGCAGGTTTCGAGATCGCTTACAAGTATGCTAACCTCCAGCCCGGTGACGAGGTCATCGTTCCCGCCATTACCTTTATTGCTACCATGGCATATCCCCTGTCCGTTGGTGCCAAGCTGGTCTTCGCAGATCTGGATCCCAAGACCTGCAACATGGATCCCAAGGACGTAGAGAGAAAGATCACCCCCAAGACCAAGATGATCGTTCCCGTACACATCGGCGGCTATCCCTGCGATATGGACGCCATTATGGAGATCGCCAACAAGCATAATATCCTGGTTCTGGAGGATGCTGCCCACGCCTTCGGTGCTATGTACAAGGGTAAGATGATCGGCACCATCGGCCATTTCGGTGCATTCAGCTTCCACGAGGTCAAGAACTGCACCTCCTTCGGCGAAGGTGGCATTGTCTGCACCAATATTGACGCCTTCCGTCCTTATATGAAGCGTTCCCGTTTCTTCGGCTGTAACTTCGATACTCCCATTAAGAACTGGCTCTATGACGTCAACGCCATGCCCGGCAAGTACGGCCCCTTCGTCGCTCTGAACAGCTCCACCACAGAGATCCAGGGCCTCGGCCTCAAGCTCCAGGTAGAACGCTACGACAAGATCCTGGCTGAGAGAAAGGCTGCTGCTGAGTATGTCACCAAGCGTCTGGAGGGCAACCCTGCTATCATTCCCCAGGATGTCAGCAACCCCGACGTGGTCCCCACCTATCACCTGTATCTCTTAGAGATCGATCCTGCCAAGGCAGGCGGCGACGTACAAACTCTGAAGGCAAAGCTCACGGAGAAGGGCGTTACCAACATTCCTCACTTCGGTCCCCTCTTCCACTTCGATATCCTCAAGACCTTCGGCTACGACATGGACGAGATCGCAAAGACCTGCCCCGTATGCGAGGATCTCTTCAACAACCGCTTCACCCATCTGCCCATCTACGGTCTGACCGGGGAGCAGTTGGAGTATATGTGCGACGCTATCCTGGAATCCGTTGCCGAAATGCAGGCCGGCAAGTAATTCCATACATCCCTCATCCCGGCGGAGAGTCCCAAAAGACTCTCCGCCGATTTTATTCATAATTTCCGCTCCTGTTGCATATAATGTTATGTTTCGTAACAGACGGATCATGGAAGGAGATTATGACATGAAAAGCCAGTTTTTTATGGGTGCCTGTAGCTGTGAGGGCTTTGTCTCACACTATGACTCCCTGTTTCAAGAGATCAAGGATCTGAGTATTATTAAGGGAGGCTCCGGTTGCGGGAAGTCTACCTTTATGAAAGCCATTGGGAAAGCCGCAGAGGATCGGGGTATGGAGGTGTCCTACATACTCTGTTCCTCCGACCCGGATTCTGTAGATGGTGTGCTGATCCCGGAGCTGTCTGTAGGCTATGTAGACGGAACTGCCCCCCACGTACTGGAGCCCATTCTCTGCGGTGGAAGTGCAAACTATCTGAACTTCGGTGACTTCTATGATCGGGAGGCCATGAAGCCCAATGAAGAGGCGATCCTATGGGTACAGCAGAAGAACAAGAGCCAATATGAATACGTCTATAGCTGTCTGCGGTCAGTGGGCAGCCTAATGGACTGTATCCGCTGTGAGACTAAAAAAGCCACTTACAAGGAGGAGATGGAAGCCATTGCAGAGTGTCTCTGCCTCTCTGCTCTCAAGCCAAAATGCGGCACGGGTGTCCAGAGCCGTCGATTCCTCAGTGCCGTGACTCCAAAGGGGATCCGCGTTTGCAGCTCCACACCGGCAGTCCTCTGCCCCAAGGTCTATGTGCTGAAGGATGATTACCTGCTCACCCCCAAGGTCCTGTCCATAGTGGAGGAAAAGGCCCTATCCTACGGCTATCACTGTATTTCCTGCTACTCTCCCCTGCTCCCCCATGAGGCCCCCTCCTATCTGTTCATCCCGGAGCTAAAAGTCAGCTTTGTTGCCGACTCCAAGCTGTTTCCCTACACCGGGGATAGCTATTGCAGTATCGACCTGAATTCCTCTCTCCCGACACGGATCCGCAAGGAGCTTTCCTTTGTCCTGAATACCACGGAGGAGCTGCTGCAGAAGACCGTAGCCTACCTGCAAAGTGCAAAGGCTCTCCATGATCGGATCGAGGCCCTATGCAAGCCCTTCGTAGACTTTGAAAAGGTCACAGCCCTTACCCAAAGGACCGTCGAAGCCCTCTTCTCATAACAAACAGGCCTGAATCATCGAGGAGTGCTGCCTCCATAGAGACAGCACTCCTTTTCCGTCGTGTTTATTTGATGAGCCTAAGAGCCTTGGCAAGCTCCATAACTACCAGGGGAACAAAGATCAGTCCCAGTGCTATGAGATACATTGCAGGGCTCAGAAGAACGAGACCGAATGCATTACGAACAGGGGTAAAGAGGACCAGGACCATCAGTGCCAGGGAGATCAATGCGGCCTTGTTCAAGGTCTTGTTGCCGAATACGCCGATCTTAAAGATAGAGCGGTCGGAACGCATATTAAAGGCCTGAACGATCTGACACAGAGCCAGGACGGTGAAAGCCATAGTCTGACCGCCCTCTACACCGGCAGCGTTCTCGCCCAGGCGATAGGCTACCAGAGACAGAGCGCCGAACATAATACCCTGGAGGACAACACGGAGACCTAAGCCGTGAGCAAAGAGGCCCTCCTTCTTGGGACGGGGCTTCTCATCCATAATACCCTTTTCAATAGGCTCCATACCCAATGCAATGGCAGGGAGAGAGTCTGTGACCAGGTTGATCCACAGTAGCTGCATAGACAGCAGAGGCGTCTTCTGCCACAGGAGCATGGCGAAGAACACAGTGACCACCTCACCGATATTGGTGCCCAGGAGGAAGCCTACGACCTTCTTAATGTTGTTGTAGATGCCTCTGCCTTCCTTAACTGCCTCAACAATGGTGGCGAAGTTGTCATCAGACAGGGTCATATCTGCAGCACCCTTGGCTACATCGGTACCGGTAATGCCCATAGCACAGCCAATGTCTGCGGCCTTGAGTGCAGGCGCGTCATTGACACCGTCGCCGGTCATGGCAACAACCTGATCCTTCCGCTGCCATGCCTTGACGATACGGATCTTGTTCTCGGGGGAAACACGGGCATATACAGAGATCTGCTCAACCTGTGCATCCAGCTCCTCATCGGTCATTGCATCTAACTGTGCACCGGTAATGGCCTTCTGCCCCGGCTGGAGAATGCCCAGAGCCTTGGCAATGGCAGATGCGGTAACAACGTGGTCGCCGGTGATCATAACCGGCTTGATCCCTGCACGGAGGCAGGTGCGGACAGCCTCTGCACACTCGGGACGGGGAGGATCGATCATGCCAACCAGGCCCATGAAAATCAGATCCTGCTCCAGGGTGTTCAGATCCTTGGGCAACTCGTCGATCTCCTTGTATGCCACGGAAATAACACGGAGGGCACCGGAGCTCATTTCGTCATTGATCTGTCTTGCCTTCTCCAGATCGCCCTTGATGCAACGGGGAGTCATCATGTCGAAGGCACCCTTGACGATAACCACCAGCTTACCGTTGATCCGATTAACAGTGGTCATGAGCTTGCGATCGGAATCGAAGGGCAGCTCTGCCACACGGGGGAAGCGGCTGTTCAGTGCAGCCTGCTCCAGCCCATTGTTGTGGGTTGCCAAAATAATAGCCGTTTCAGTGGGGTCACCGATGTGCTGCACCTGTCCGTTCTCAATACGAATGGAGCCATCGCAGCACAGGGTGGCATAGCTCAAGAGCTTGCGGACGCTGTTGGAATTCTCCCTGCTGATATCCTCGTAGGGGCCGCCCTCTACATAGGCCTTCATAAGGGTCATACGATTCTGGGTCAGGGTGCCGGTCTTGTCGGAGCAGATAATGGAGGCACCGCCGAGAGTCTCAACTGCAGGAAGTCTGCGAATGACCGCATTCCGCTTTGCCATCCGCTGGACACCGATAGAAAGAACGATGGTAACAATGGCCGGCAAGCCCTCGGGAATGGCGGAAACAGCCAGGGAGACTGCGGTCATGAATATCTCCATGGGATGAAGATCTGCGATCAAGCCGATAACAAAGATAATGGCACATACGCCCAGAGCCAGGAAGCCCAGGTACTTACCCAACTGTGCCAGCTTCTTCTGCAAGGGAGTCTGGCCCTCCTCTTCACCGGAGAGAAGATTGGCGATCTTGCCCATCTCGGTGTCCATGCCGGTAGCAGTAACCGCTGCAGTAGCAGTACCGTAGCTGACACTGCAGCCGGAGTAGATCATATTGCTGCGGTCTCCCAGAGGAGCCTTTTCTTCAATGACCGCATCCGCTTCCTTCTCAGAGGGAACGGATTCGCCGGTGAGGGCAGATTCCTCACACTTGAGGTTGACGCTCTTAAGGAGTCTTGCGTCTGCAGGGACGAAGTCGCCGGCTTCCAGTCGGATAATGTCACCGGGAACCAACTGCGAGGACTCGATGACCTGCTCCTGTCCATCTCGAATCACTCGGGAGTGGGGAGCAGACATGCTCTTAAGTGCTTCCAGTGCCTTCTCTGCCTTGCTCTCCTGCATCACGCCCATAATTGCATTAAGAACGACGATCAGGAGAATGAGAGCAGGCTCAAAGAACTCCTTAGGATTGCCCTCTACACAGGCAATGACGAAGGAAATGGCAGCAGCCACCAGCAGGATAATGATCATAGCATCCTTGAACTGGTCTAAGAAGCGCTGGAAATTGGTCTTCTTCTTAGCCTGCTGTAATTCATTGGGCCCGTACTTTTCTTGACGGACAATGACCTCTTGGGCGGTCAAGCCCTCAGCCTTGCTGTTCAGCTCTGCAAGGACCTCTTTCGATGATTTTGTATAGAAGCTCATACACTTTACCTCAAAAAACAGTCTCAGAATGCCCAGTTGCCCTTACGGAAGATGGGAACCACCTTGCCGTCACGGGTATGGGCATCAATGTCCAGATCCTCCGCACCGATCATAAAGTCCTCATGAACCATGGATTCGTTGAGTCCCATCTCTCTGCATTCCTCCAGGGTGCGATCCTCGAAGCCCTGAATAGTATCTGCAAAGCCCTTGCCCAATGCCAGGTGGCATGCCGCATTCTCGTCAAAGAGGGTATTGTAGAACAGAAGGCCGGAATTCTGAATCGGAGAGTTATAGGGAACCAGTGCACATTCGCCCAGGTATGCGGCACCCTCGTCCATGGATATGAGCTGTTTGAGCAAGTCCTCATTCTTCTCTGCATGGACCTCTACGGCCTTGCCACCCTCAAAGCGGATAGAGAAGTTCTCGATAAGCTGGCCGTTGTAGGACAGGGGCTTGGTAGAATAGACGATGCCCTCGGCCTCGCCCTTCTTGGGAGAGATGAAGCATTCCTCAGTGGGGATATTGGGATTAAAGTAGATCCCCTGAAGGGAGGTGTCTCCGCCACCCTTGAACTCGCCCAGCTCCATCATGCCTACACGGAAGTCAGTTCCGTTGGAGCTGCGGTATTCCAGGGTCTCAATGCCCAGGGAATTGAGGTACTCGCAACGCTTACGCAGATCCTCGTTATGCTCCTTCCATGCTTCAATGGGATCCTCATTGACACGGGACGCAGAGAGGATCGCCTCCCACAGCTTCTCAATGGCCTGTGCCTTGCTGAGCTTGGGGAACAGCTTCTTGGCCCATGCGGCACCGGGAACAGCGGCGATACACCACTGATACTTGTTCTCCATCTGCTCACGGTAGGGCTTAATGACCTTGTAGCGAGCCTGGGCAGCCTTAGCCATCTTCTCCTGGTTGATGCCCTTGAGTCCGTCGGGATCCTCGGATACCAGATAGATGCGGCAGGGCAGCTTATCCGCCATATGCTTCCAGCGAGCCTCCTCGTACTCATCCATATGACCAAGGGTCTTGTTGGTACGCCAGCGGTAGGTCAGCTTGGTCAGAGGCTGGTAGTTCCAATCCACCACGACCTTCTTGGCACCGGCACGGTAGCATTCCTCTACCACCATGTAGACAAATTCCGGCTGATCCAGATCAGCGTTGATGAAGACCTCCTGACCCTTCTGTACGTTGACACCTACAGTTGCGATCAGCTTTGCATATTTCTTAAGAACTGTTTTCTTCATGAAGAATCCTCCTAATTTGTAATTTTCTACGTCTAACAGTATAACATATAAAAACAATTCTTGCAATAGTGAAAAAAAGAGAGTACAATAATAGTATATCTGAAAGGGTTGAGTTATATGACAAAAGAAGAATTTTGCAAACTATTTACCACAGCCCCCCTTCTCTTAGACGGGGCTACAGGCTCCAACTTAATGAAAATGGGGATGCCCCGCGGAGTCTGTACAGAGGCCTGGGTGGCGGAGCACCCGGAGGTGATCCTGGAGCTCCAGCGTGCCTATGCCCATGCAGGGTCACAGATCATCTATGCACCTACCTTCTCTGCTAACCGCCACTCCTTAGGCAGACACGGTATGTCTCATAGGGTCAAGGAGCTGAATCAAAAGCTGGTACAGATCTCCAAGGAGGTAGAGGGTGTCCTTGTAGCAGGAGACATGACCACCACAGGTGTGCCCTTAGAGCCCCTTGGGACTATGAAGTACAACGAGCTTTTCTCCATTTACAGCGAGCAGGCGGAGGCCTTGGCCCAGGCCGGTGCAGATATGATCGTAGTAGAGACCATGCTGGGTGTAGATGAGACCGCCACTGCATTAGAGGCAGTGCAGAGCGTCTGTGATCTGCCGGTGCTGTGCAGTGTCAGCATCCAGGCAGACGGCGGACTGTACTTCGGCGGCACCTGCTACGATGCAGTTACCACGTTAGAGACCCTGGGTGCCTCTGCTGTGGGGATCAACTGTTCCCTGGGTCCGGAGCAGCTCCTCTCTATTGTACGCAATCTAAGGGAACTCATACAGATCCCGCTCCTCGTTAAGCCCAATGCAGGAATGCCCACCATCTCCGACAAGGGAGAGGCGATCTATCCCATGGATCCCCAAACCTTTGCAGACCACATGAAGGTCCTTGTAAATGCAGGGGCCAACCTGATCGGCGGCTGCTGCGGCACCTCCCCTGCCTATATCGCCGCTTTAAAAGCAGATATATGCAACGCATAATCCTCACCGCAGACTTGTAAATTCACTAAAAATATGCTATAAATATGTTATACAAAACAGAAGGGAGAAACCAAATGGGTATTCTATCTGATCTGCAGCCCAAGGCTGTGATGTATTATTTTGAGGAGCTGTGCACTATTCCCCACGGTTCTCTGGACACCAAGAGGATTTCTGATTACTGTGTCCGTTTCGCCGAGGATCGGGGGCTAAAGTATGTCCAAGATGAGAGCAACAATATTGTGATATTCAAGGATGGCACCCCGGGCTACGAGGATCATCCTACGGTTATCCTCCAGGGACATTTGGACATGGTTTGCGAGAAGGATATTGATTGCGATATCGACTTCTCCAAGGACGGCCTTAGGCTGTGCCATGATGGAGAGTTCATCTTCGCCAAGGGTACTACCCTGGGCGGCGACGACGGCATTGCCATTGCCTATGCCCTGGCCCTGCTGGATGCCACGGATGTAAAGCATCCTCCCCTGGAATGCGTCTTTACCGTTGACGAGGAGATCGGCATGCTGGGCGCGGATGCCATGGATATGTCCGTCCTCAAGGGCAGACTCCTGCTGAACTGCGACTCCGAGGACGAGGGCGTTCTCACCGTAAGCTGTGCCGGCGGTGCCCGAAGTGATTTTAAGCTCCCCGTGACCCGTGAGCCTGCGGGAACCTGCTACCGTGTGACTGTAGAGGACCTCCTGGGCGGTCACAGCGGTGTAGAGATCCACAAGGGCAGAGCCAATGCCAACAAGGTCCTGGGGGAGATCCTACACCGGCTCCCGGTCCGTCTGGTCTCTATTGACGGTGGCAGCAAGGATAATGCCATCCCCCGTGCCTGCGTGGCCTATGTGTGCTGTGAAGCAGAGGACTTCCCTGCCCGTTTTGCCGCGCTGTGTGAGGGGGCAAGGAATACCCTCCCCAACACCGAGACAGAGGTTCGCTTTACCTGCCAGCCTGCTACCTGTGCTGAAATGCTTACCGAGGCCTGCAGCAAGGCTGTGCTGGATCTCCTGTGTGAGCTTCCCAACGGTGTACAGGCTATGAGCAAGGACATTGAGGGCCTGGTACAGACCTCCCTGAATCTGGGCATCCTGGAGACTAACGATGCATTTGTGCGTATGGCCTTCTCCGACCGTTCCTCTGTAAACGAGGAGAAGGAGGCCCTGTTAGAGGTGCTCCGTGGGCTTGCCAAGAAATATCATGCCGCCTATGAGGAATCCGGCCACTATCCTGCATGGGAGTATCGGAAGGACTCTATCCTCCGTGATACTATGGTCAGCACCTATGAGGCTCTCTACGGTACAAAGCCCGTTGTAGAAGCCATCCATGCCGGTCTGGAATGCGGCATTTTCTGTGACCGCCTCCCCGGGCTGGATGCCGTGTCCTTCGGTCCTCAGATGCAGGACATCCACACCTCCCGTGAGAAGCTGAATATCCCCTCTGTACAGCGGACCTGGAAATACCTGCTGGCAGTATTGGAGCGTCTGTAATGAAGATCTTCGACGCCCACTGTCATATTTATCCTGCCATCATTGCCCAAAAGGCAGCGGCAGCCACTGCCAAGTTCTACGACGGCTTGGGCATTACCTTAGACGGTACGGTCCAGACCCTCTTCGCTCACAGTGGCGAGATTACAATGCACTTAGTGCAATCTGTGGCAACTACCCAATTGCAGGTCCATTCCGTAAACAACTTCATTGCCCGAGAGGTAGCCCAATTCCCGGACCGTCTCTATGGCTTCGGCACCCTCCATCAGGAGAGCAGCTCTGCTGATATCCGACAGCTCTTAGACTTGGGTCTCCATGGTGTCAAGCTCCACCCGGATATCCAAAAATTCGAGCTGGATGACCCCCGTATTTTTGCCCTCTGCCAGGAGCTGGAGGCAGAGGATCTGACCCTCTTGATCCACACCGGGGACGAAAGATACGATTTCTCCAATCCCAACCGTTTGATCCCCCTGCTAAAGGCCTTCCCCAAGCTAAAGGTCATCGGTGCCCATTTCGGCGGTCATACCATGTGGAAGGAAGCTGCAAGACAGCTTGCAGGCAGATTCAACAATCTATGGGTCGATTGCTCTTCTTCCTTCTTTGCTCTGAGCAAGGAGGAAGCCCGTGATCTGATCCACACCTACGGCACAGACCGTGTCCTCTTCGGCACAGACTATCCCATGTGGAGTCCCAGGGATGAGCTGCAGGTCTTCCGTTCCTTAGAGCTTCCCCCGGAGGAGGAGGAAGCTATCCTTTGGACCAACGCCGCCAAGCTCCTGAATCTCCCCGAATAATACAATCACCACGGTTCCGATCCTCTCCCCGAGGATCAGAACCGTGGTGCTGTCATATAAACACTATGGCTCTCTATAGGTACATCTTTGCTTTTATCTCTGCTCTTATGTCCAGATGTTGCACTGTTTGGAGGATATCCTTCTTAAGGAATCGATCATAATACTCGTCCGGAGAAATGTTTTTCAGAATGTCATCTGTAATGCTCCACCAGTAGTCCTTTCCCCTGCAAAGGGGTCCGATCCGCTCAAATATGCGAAAATCCCCCAGTGCCGTCTTTACAGCAGCAAGAGTCAATTGTCCCTTGGAATAGTTCCTAAGCTCCTTCACACAGACACAGACAAAGTTGAAGGTAAAGGACAGTCCCTCCGGACCGTTAAACATAGACTTTTGCATCTGCAGAGCACAGGCGATCCTCTTATCGTGAGAATATCTGTAGAAGAGGGCCGACTTCCCGCTACGTTGAAACCCAAAATGAGCAAGCTCTGTTGCTATCTTAGACAGAATGCTTTCGTAAATTTCTGCGTTCTCCATATGCCTACCTCATATCCTTGCAGCGATCTCAAGTGCAAGGTACAGCTTATGCAGATTGTGGTTTGCTCCATGAAGGCCTCCTATCTCGTAGCCCCCTTCCATCAGCACGTCACCGGACTCCAAGAAGTTATAGAGCTCCATGCCGTAGAAGTCGCAGATGGCCTGGACCCCCGCTACCTCCATCTCTACAGCAATACAGCCCTCCGCTCTTCGCTTTGCAACCAAGCCCACGGTTTCTCTGACCACGGAATCTGTCGTCCAGACCCGTCCCATTACATGGGGCACTCCCATTTGGGTAAAGATCTCTGCCACCTTGGCACTGTTCTTAACGGAAATATAGTCCGATGGAGGAGCGTAGTAATAAGACGCCCCCTCTCCTCGGTAGCTTTCTGTGGGGATAATATACTTTCCCTTTGTCATATCTCCGTCCAGACTGCCACAGGAGCCGAACATAATAAAGCTCTTTGCCCCTGTGATCCAGCTTGCCTCATAGCACTCAGAGGAGGCACAGGCAGAGCCGATGGAGGTTAAGTAAAAGGCAATGTCCTTGTCCTTATAGCGGAATCGGTAAATAGGCGTATTGCCGTTACAAGCTGTCAGCTCTGCGATCCGGTCACAATAGTAGGTGTTCAGCAAATGCTCATGAATCTCTGTGGAAAAAATAATCAGGCAAATATCAACAAGATGTTTCTGTTCTCCGTAAAGGTCCTCTAACGTAAGGACAGGATCCGTACTGTTGTCAAAGCAATGGATGATCATCGTTGTCTCCCCCTGTAGCGTATTTCTCTTAGGTACAATAGCCATCCCCAAGGTCTATTCTTATTTCCCATTCTCCATACAGTTTTTCAATCTTGCAAGAAGGTCCCCTTGCAGGAAGAAGGTCGTTTCAAAGTGGAGAAATCTATCCGTATTCCTATCCCACATAAGCATAAGCTTCGGTGGGAACTCCTCATCTCCTTCCCAAAATTGAAGCAGTACCGGGAAGAACGGGGTCACATTGAATTTGCAGGTAACATCCGCACCTGCTAATGGTGGCCGGAATGAGCCTCCCAATGCTTTGCAGGCTTCTTTCAGCTCCGGAAGCTGACCATGAAACAAGGATGCGTATTTGTTTGTAAATGTATCGGTGCCGGGCCCGCCAATCACAGAAAATGTACCCACTGCACACCATTGACCAAGCAAAGGCGGAACATCCTCCCCTTGGTGAAAGCACAGCAGATCGTAAATCGTCATTACAGTGGAATATTCTCTACACACCTTCCATATATTGTTGATATATTCCTCTATATCTCCACATTTCCTGTTGATGCGACATGGTGTATTCAAATAGCTGATATATATCCAAAATTCATCTGCATCAAGGTGAAATTTATGTATAAGTGCTTCTTGGTCGTACGTTAGAAAAATTTTCTTACCTACATCTACCTGGCGTTCGTAATTTGATTGAGAGCTCCTCATATCTTCCCTCCCTGTAATAGCTATCAATTCGTCAGATTCCGATTTATCAAACTGTTTCGTACCTGAATCTGTAGGGGCGATGCCGTGTTTGGGCAGCCGTTGGCGAGGAACGAGTCTTACGGATGCGGCATACCCCTTGCGGGTACATCGCCCCGGGATCATCGTCATCCGTACAATTGGGTTGAGACGCACCAATTACTATTTTCTGCTTTTACACCGTCAATGGTAGCAACATATATTTCATTATCAACCGCGTATTTCAGCAGTTCTTCTTTGAACTTCTCTATTGTTAGATATTCATACTCACCGATATAGAATCTTTTATCAAAAAACACTGCGCTATTCGCCTTGCGATCTGAGCTCGCAGCAATCTGCATCATACCTTGTATTTTTATAAGCGTAGAATAACTCAGGGGCTGCAATATAAATACATAAGACAGAAGCTAAAGTGGCCGCAAAGCACAATAAGCTTACCACAAAATTTAACGGTCTTGATGAAATATTAAACAAGCTATTTCTAAAAATACTAACTCTTACATAAAATGAAATCCGTGCAAGCACGGATGAAATCTGCTATGCAGATGAAATCTTCGGCTACGCCTCAGATGAAATTAAATCCACCCATCCGCCGTCGAGGCGGATTTCACCCAACGAAGTTGG